>NZ_UGOD01000001.1:783750-1102500 GCF_900461525.1 Legionella busanensis
GGCATGTATTGCTAACATTAATTCTATTCATGTTGTTTACAATTTGTGGGGCAGGTCCTAAATTCTGCAAAGAAATATTTTTGGGAGCCTCATATTCTCTTAATTTTTTAAATTCAAAAACAACTTGATTAGAATTTGTAGTTAGGTTATTAGCTCTGACTTCTTGAATAGGAATATATGCTTGAATTTCTTCTTTTTTTGATTTTTTTTTGTAAGTTTTATTTATAGCATTTTTAATCTCTTCATTAGTTAATTGTTTTTCTTCAATGTAAGCAATGAGGTCTAAAAATTCTTTCATTTGCTCATAAGTAATTGTATAGGCTTGATATGTAATATCATCTTTTTGGGCGCTTTTGCGTGTAAGTCTTTCATCAGCAAGCCGTGCTAAGGTACCTGTCGTTAGATTTTTATAAAAAGGCTTAAAGCGTTTTTGTATATCAGGATCAATATCATTAGTCTTGCCCACTCTAGCTAACAAAGTGGGCGTATTATTTTGTATGACTCCTAACATTAGAAAGCTATGATGTTCTTGTTTAGCTATAGACAAAAAATATTCATCATTTTTATTAAAAGTAAGTTCTGCTGGCATAGAGTCTTAGATGCTAAATTATTTAATCAATAATAAAACATTATATTTAGATAAAATAGTCATAATTGGATTAAATGTATCATTAATAAACAGGACTCAAACTTAAAATTAATGAAAATTTAAGCAATTTCATCTTTTAAATTAAACCCGGTTAAAATTCCGGGGCTAAAGGGATTAATTTGGTTTTGAGTTTTTAGTAAATAACGGCCAGAATTTCCATTTACTTCAAATAAGATTTGTAAATTCGCGCTATCAGCACTATCTACTAAAACGTTAACTTTTTGTAACATTTTAAAGAAGGCCCAAACACCTTTTTCTTCTAGCTCAAAATGGCTGCCATCAATAGCACTTAAAATTAATTTGGCACCAGCTTGGGGCCAGTTAAAGCTTGTATAAGATTCACTTGTTTGTGTATCTTGAAGCGTTGTTTGACCAATACTTAATTCTAAATTTGCTACTACTGGATCTAAATTAATTTTTTGTAAACTAAATTCAATTTTACTTGTTCCACTATTATCTGGAAAAAACATATTACTAATGACATTCGCCCTCATAAGTTCGTTCACTAAATCTGGCGAAATAGGTAAAACAAAACCATTAAGCTCTTTAGGTCGCCATTCAGCATGAGAGGTATCTAAAAAGGGTTTTAAATAATGACTAACAAAAGTATTTAAAATTCCTTGGGGGGCAAAAAAATTATTAAAATCAGCAAGTGAAACATCTTCTTGTATTGAATCTAATGGATAACGATGAGCGATAGTTTTTTGGTAAGGAATAAAGACAGTATCTTGCCACTTTTTATTTAAATACTGTTTGCTATCATTTATAAAAATAAACCACACATCATCAGACAGTTGCTTTGCCCAACTAGCTACAGGCTCAGGTAGCTGCTTTGCTCTGCTATATAGCATAGTTAAAGGATCACCTACGCTTTCACCTAAAAATCGAGAGCGGGTAAGATTAAAAACAGTTTGACCATTGTCTCTAATCAGTGACAGTGTAGTTAATAATTTTTCTAATTCCCGAATATTTTGAGTAAATTCCTGGGTTGCAGACATAGAAATTAAATTTAAGGGCGTAAATTGACTGGCAATCTTTTGATTGAAAAGGGCAAACTGCTCACCTGATTCAGGGCTAGTTTGCTGTTGTATAAATGTAAGTAAGCGGGTAATTGCATTTGTTTGTTGCAAATTTTGTATAAGTTGACGCGCTTGTTCATAATTTTGATAATGCTCAAGTTGAACCCGTTTAATAAAATTTTGCCACCAAGTAATATAATCAAAATGATAGGCCTGTTCTAATTGAGTAGTTAATGTACTTAAATCTTGTCGAGCTAAAACCCAATTTTCTTCTTGTAATTTTTGTATGATAGTAGGTAAAGAAGCAGTAATTTTTCTAAATCCTTCTTTTGTGAAATAAATAGGAATTTCCTGATTAGATAAATTAAAGCCTTTTAAATTCATAGCTAAATTTTGTTTAGGAAAATAACTTTTAGCTAAAGAATAGTATAAATAAGTAACTGGTAAAGCGTTTAAATAATTCCTTGCATCAGTAACAAGCTGCAAATTAATAGGAAGCGGTTGAAAAGGTTGTTTTAAGGCTTTTTTCAGTAATATTTCCTGCGTATCATCAAGCTTTCTTGAGTGAGTATTTTGCCAATACTGATTAAACCACTGATGTATTTCTGCTTCTGAAAAATGCCGAGCTTCGCCAAGCATGAGATAAATTTTTAAGGCTTGATACCTTGCCGCTTGTGTTTGAGATGGATTTGTTAGTGTTTCTTCAAGACTTGCAATTAAATCAGCTAAAAAATTATGACGTAATTTAATCTTAGTATTTTTATGTAGTTTCGTTTTAAGTTGATTAATGATAGAAACTTGCAGTATACCCTGAGGAATTAAGTTCAGTTTGTTTTCTGCTAAGGATAAATGGTAAAGCGCGGCTGTTTTATTTGCTTGGCTTGTTAAGGTCTCATAGGCAATAAGCTCTTTACTTGCTTCATCTAGTAATCTTGCAGTTTTAAAATATTGATAACTTAAACCCGCCAAAAGTAGACTAACTACTGTTACCGTTACTGCAATAGTAATGTGCTGCTTTCTACTTAATTGGGGAAGATGATATTGAGTTTGTATTTGAAATGAATCAATAGCTCCCTCAATAAAATAAGCACGATAATTAGTAGACTGAGGAAATTTATCCTGTACAGAGAGCGCATACTCATGCTGAATTTTTTTATTAAGTCTATCAACGCTTAAGCCACCTTGCTCAGCGCTACTAAAATAAATAGCCTGTAGGTGTACTAAATTATGGTTGATATTTTGTAGTATTGTTTGAATAGAAACTCGTAACCCGGCTAATTGTAGGGGAAATTCACGAATTAACGTACGTTTTAAACTTGAGCGAGCTGGGTGTAACTTATTAATCAGTTGTTGCCCAAGTACTTCTACCATTTGATCAAATCGATACTGATATTGTGCAATTAACTTAGTACGTTCTTTTCCCCAGTCAAGCGAGAAGCCTAAAGGTTTCTTTAAATCAATTTCATGTTCTGACTGAAAGAATTCAGTAAAACCAGCTAGGCTGTCTAATTTCGTAAGCATTAAGGCAGCGTCAATAGAGTAGTCAAGTGCATTGGCAAAATTTTCAAGTAATAAGGAATGTGTCTTACATTGCTCTTGAAAAGTTAAAGGCTCGGCTAAAAAAAGCTCACTACTATCAATACATAAAATAATTCCACTTATTTTAATACCTTTACAACACCGGTTTAATTTTTTTAAACTAAAAGTGAGTAAATTTTCACTTTGGTTAAGCCATGTTTCGCCAAGCTCTAAGATGATGCCTAAATCATTATAAAAAAAATTAGCGTTATTTTCTGGATCTACTGTATATTGTTTGAGTGAGCTCTGTTTTAAAAGAGCACTTTTTCCTTGCTTTCTTTTTCCTGTAACAAGAATAAATGAAATAGGATTATTTTGCGGTTTTAACTGTGAGCCAATGTATTTTAGAGCGTCACATAAAGTTTCTAATGACTTATCCATCAATTATCCAGCTCTGCTATTACAGCATGCCCAAATTGGACTGCTTTGGCTTTACCATCTAATACAAAATAGCTAATTACATAGCTTGTTATTAAGATACCTAATAAACTTAAACTTATTATTAAAATAGATTTATAGCTTTGTTTAGGAATCGACATTTTTTTTGATTCTTTAAAAAGATGGCAAGGCTTATTAACTCGATGTTTTTGAATAAGTTGAAATAATTCTTCAATCATATTATCTAATATTAATCGTCCATCTGCTTTCTGATGTTGTTTTCCTTCAAAGCCTGCGATAAGGCAATAATAAGCAAGTTCAATTAAGTCTAAGTATTGATTGGGACTTTCTTTAATATGATTAACAATATCAAAAAAACGTTCCTCAGGGCCTATATCATCATAAGATAAAGGTGTAAATGCTTGAAATTCCGCAGGGCGTCCATATAAACGAAGGTAGCTTTTACCTAAAAGTTCATCAATAGTAGCGCATAGAAGATAATGAGCGATTGCATCGAATTCTTCTGTATAGGCCTTTCCCGCCAGACGGCTATGAAAAGCGCGTAATTCATGTTCAATATTCTCTCTAATATTTTGCACAGGTGGCATTGAAGGACTAATACATAGTCGTTCCAAAAGAGAAAGTAAGGGTCCTGCTGCTGCTACAAGAGGATTAGCTGTGAATGAAACTGTAAATAATTTAGAACGATAATAGACTTTTGGTATCTGTTGATTGCCTAATACTAATGGCAATCGTCCGGCAAGGGAGGCCGACATCTGCCCAGCTGTCATTGTTTCACTCCAAAGAATTAAAACTCGCTTCTCAATAAGAGACACCTATACTAAGTTAATACTTTTAAGCTTTCTGTAAAACTCTTCTTACTTTAATACGTTGTATGTTTGTTCAGTTATATTAAAGTTAAGATTACCTATAGATAATAGGGCTACTGCTTTTTGTTAATATAGACTTCTTTCGAAACTGCCATTGACGGCCAATCTCAAACGAAAATGGCACTTCAAAGCTTGTTCCCATGTAGATGGGGATGCTCATGTATTTTATAGACACTGTGCCTTTTCAGCCCCTTTTTCATTTGACCTTGTTTCGTCACTAACAGTTTTGAAATAAGTCATGAAATAAATTGATTTTAAGACGTATTATCTTTATTCAAGATTTAAAGATAATACGTTATATATAATATCTTGTCGATATAGTAATAAATTTAATCGAATTTAACGGCGTCAGCTCATTTTGTAAGACTCATAAAGAATTTAGAAGCCTGCTAAGCTACTGTTAAATTGATATTTTTATTTAAAAAATAAAATTTTTGGTTAAAAATTTATTACTTAATATTTTCTTAATACTAAAGAGTTAAAATCTAAACAAATTTATTAGTTTTTTAATTATCATGCCTCGTACAAAAGTTGATTCAGATCATACCCTGAACATTAAACACTTAAAAAAGGAAAAAAATGTTATCCCTTCAGTAAAAAGCCCTGTTATCTGGCCAACAAAGGGAGTTAAAGGGGAATATCATAAACCTACAAATATAGCAGGTGTGCCCGGTGGTCTTAGCTATATCATGATAGATGAAAATAGCACACTTCTTATGGCTGGCCACGCAGGAAGGGATAATAATAACCCGCTTTTTCTACAAGATGTGGAAAGTGTTACACCTGCCTCAAACATAAACTCAAACTCAAATCCGCCTTGCTCATCTGTAGCAAATAGTTTAACTACTCCAGAGACGGCAGCTAGTAATCCCGACCCTTTCACACATGCTTATATCGTTTATCCAGGGATACTTACGCAAAATGGCGTTGATAAAAGAGTTCAAGTTATTTTTATGGCTCAACCTTCAAAAACTCGAGTCGCTAATGGCGATCACAGTAGATTAAATAGCAGTGTTAAAGCTATAATAAATAGAGGCCAACTTGCATTAGCGCCTGGAGAAATAGGTAAAGAAATCACAAGTAAATATGAATCACCAGAAGGTGAAAAAACAACAGTTGTTTGGAGAATAACGCCAGATAAATGTTTGTTTGGTACTAATGTTCTTAGTTTAGACACTAAAAATGGCCATCGCTTCTGTGGGGAATGTAAATCTGCTTTAACGGATGAAAATGTTAAAGAAAGATTAGGAAAAACGTTAGAGGATGGTATAACCTTTAATACTAAAGGTACTGCTACAGAGAGCTTTAAAGATCTGCATCCCTCTCAAGTAGAATTTAAAACTTTTTTAGAGTCTTTCATTTCAGGAAAGTGCATGGAATTTACAGAAGTAAGACCACCTCATGTTTCTAACAATTGTAAAATTGATGATAAATTAGTTCATACGATAAGAACACCAGGAAGATGGCAAGCCTGTGTCAAACAGTCGATAAGTGAAGTCAAAGAACACCCTGTCATTAACCCAAACGAGAAAAGACCAAACCTTTTTTTCAGGCAATCAACAAAGCCGCTTAAGATCGTTGAAGTCAATATTCCTGAAGAAGACAATTTCGATGAGGATGCTTCTCAGTCAAATAATTTTGGGTAAACTTTTCTTTAATACCTTTAGGAATACAGCAAATTAACCTAAGCAAATGCCTCAGAAAAATATCGCTCGACCCATGCTTCACCTAAATAGGTGAAGCAATCTTCAAGGAAATCAGCTAACTCATCAGGTGTTACTTCATATTCAAGTCCAACCGGCTCTATATCATGATGAAAATACTGACCAAAATAATTCTCACAAAAGTTGCTATAGTCGCGGGTATGTAAAATAAACGCATGCCATAATTCATCTAAAAGCAGTAAAGGTCCAAAGAGATATGTGTGACGTTTTGCTGATTTTCGCTGCATAGTCAGCCACATCCAAGCAAGAAGATCTTGAAATAGTTGCTGAGCTTGCTCAGATGAAAAATTGGGATTATGGTGACAAAAATAATGAATTACTTGCTGATTTTCGTAGCGAAGTAATTCATCTAATTTTATTTTTTTCATTGAAAATGGCAACAAGTTTTTCGCCAGTTAGTATTTTTTGTAATATAACGAACAATCCGACAAATTTTTTCTTGTTTAGACATGATTAGCCTCCCGAGTTAATTAGACTTAATTCTAACCACATATTTCAGCAATAAATACGTTATAATGTAAACCTTATTAGTTTAACCACATTTTTATAAAAAAACTACAAATTGGCTAGTAAAAGATATAAGGCTATTTTTCTGAGGATATTATGTTTATAAAATTAATCCTGGCGCTTACCCCCATGGTACTTGCTTTACCTCTTGCTATGGACGTATATGTGCCGGCAATACCGCATATTACCGAAGCATTTAATACCACAGACACAAAAATGCTACAGACTTTAAATTGGTTTATGTTAAGTGCAGGAATAATGCAATTAATTATAGGTCCTATTTCTGATCAGTTTGGCCGCCGCGTAATAGCTTTATGGACAATTGCTTTTTTTGCTATCGGCTCACTTTGCTGTGGGTCAGCTGACAATGTTAAAGAGCTACTTTTTTATCGAATCATTCAAGCGTTAGGTTCTTGTGGCATGATGGTACTTAGTTTTGCTATCGTTAGAGACCTTTACGCTGATGAAAAGAGCGCTAGGGCCTATAGTTTTTTAAATGGTATGATTTCTTTTTCGCCAATTTTTGCAACGTTTATCGGTAGTTATTTGGATTATTACTTGGGCTGGCAATCAACTTTTTGGAGCCTATTATTAGTTGCATTTAGTGCCTTTTTTACTATGGGCTTATGGCTTGACGAAACGCTACCTTCATCTAAGCGTATACCGTTATCAAAAAACCTGCTTAGTCAATATTGGTTTGTATTGCGTAATCGAGAATTTACTATTTTTAATATGGCCTCTTTTATGGGGCACTCCTATTTATATTTATTCTGCGCTCTTTCCCCTTATTTAATTATTCGATGTTTAGGTATTCCTCAAACTCAATATGGCTTTTATTTTTGTTTTATGGGGATTTCACTTTTATTAGGAAGTTTTTTAGGTGGTATAATTGTTGAGCGGGTAGGAATCGCTAAAACGTGTTTATTAGGGTACTTAATTACTTTAGTAGGCGGTATTTGGATGACAATATGGTATTTATTTTATGGATTGAGTGTCTATAATTTTATTTATCCTATGCTATTGATAGGTACCGGAGGAACCTTTTGTATGGGTGCCGGCGCAGGAGGTGCTATGAACCCGTTTGATACAGCTAAAGGAACAGCTGCAGCAGCTATTGGGTCATCCCGCTTTTTATTTGCCGGTGTAGCAGGTTACTTTTTAATAAATAAAACGGTCAGTTCCACCTTGCCTTTAGCTATTCCTGCTATAGTATTTAGTCTTATTGGTTTAATTTCTCTTTCATTTACGGTGAGAAAATCAGCAGCAAGTTTAGTTGTAAATTACAATAGTTAAAAATAATTGTTTTGATAATTATAATCGATTTTACTTATTTAGTAAGATTCACTACAGTTAAATAAACAAAGTAATTCATAAATAAAAGGAGAATAAAATGATTTCTGTAGGTCAACCCTTTCCGCAATTTAATCTTAAGGCTACCGTTAGTAACGATATGAATAGCGCTTTCAAGACTATTTCAAATGAGACTTATAAAGGCAAATGGCTTGTTGTATTTTTTTGGCCAAAAGACTTTACCTTTGTTTGTCCTACTGAAATTGCTGCATTTGGCCAGTTAAATTCAGAGTTTGCTGATCGCGATGCGCAAGTGTTAGGCGGTAGTACTGATAGTGAATTTGTTCATTTAGCTTGGCGCAATCAACACTCAGATTTAAATAATTTACCGTTTCCAATGCTTGCGGATGTTAAACGAGAATTATCACAAAGCTTAGGGATCTTAGATGCTAATGAAGGTGTTGCACAACGGGCTACCTTTATTGTAGATCCTGATGGCATAACTCGTTTCGTGATGGTTACTGACTTAAGTGTTGGTCGTAATCCACAAGAAGTTTTGCGCGTACTTGATGCATTGCAGACGGATGAATTATGTCCTTGTAATTGGAAAAAAGGTGAAGAAACCATCCACGTTTGATTTAAGGAATTTAATTTATGTTTGAGCAAATTAAAGAAAAGTTACCTGAGTTCGCTAAGGATGTTCGTATAAATTTAAGTAAGGTAATGGATCTAAATCAAACGGATGGCCTTGAAGTGCAGCAAATTGTAGGGAGTGCTTTAGCGGTTGCTTATCATTTAGGTAATAAGGAACTAATTCAATCTTTAGAAACAGAGCTTGAAACAGAGCAAACCTTACGAGATGCGGCAAAATTGGCTGCAAGTTTGATGGCTATGACCAATATTTATTATCGCTTTATTCATCTTAGCGAGCAGCCAGAGTTAAATCATGTCCCTGCTGGATTACGTATGCAGGGCATGATGAACCCAGGCGTTGATAAAAAAACGTTTGAGGTAATGTCTTTAGCTGTATCAATATTAAATGGTTGTGGAGCATGTATTAGTGCACATTGCCGCAATTTAAAAGAGCATGGTTTTTCAGCCCAAGCTTTAGCTCGTATAGGGCGGATTGCTGCAATTATTCATAGCGCCCATGTAAGCCTCCATTTATAAATAAAAAGGTATACCGTATTTAGATTAAATCTAAATACGGGCTTAAAACCTTTAATAAGAATTTACTTTGCTGGCTTATTTTTCTCAGATGATGTATTAAAAATCCCACATCCAATACGAGCGCCACCTCCACCTAAAGCTGGGTTATCTGAATAATTATCACCACCCGCATGAATCATAACTGCTAAACCTGCTAAGTCACTGGTCTTTAATCGTGGTGCAAGTAGAGGTGTGTTTGCTTTACCATCTTCCATAATAAATAACGCAGGTAAATCACCTAAGTGGCCATCACCATAGGGGCCAAGATGTTTTTTGGTATCGTTAGGATCAAAGTGTCCACCTGCATCCATACCGTTATCCCCGCAGTTAGCATGCTGGTGAAGATGAAAGCCATGCACACCGGCAGGTAAGGCAGTTAAATCAGGTTTAATTAATAAACCGTATTGTGTATCGGTAAAAGTAATTTTGCCAAGTGGCGCTTTATTCTTTTCTGTTGCATAAATCGTTGCGCTAAGTTCATTGGCATAAGAGGCTGTTCCGTAAAGTAGCGAGGCCATTAAAAGGCAAGAAAATTTTTTCATAATTCCCTTATTAAGTTAAGTGTCATAATTAGAGTATGTTTAAGGTATGATTTACCTATCTTCAAAGATAACTGAATGTTCTTTATATGCCAATAAAAGAGCAGTAATATAAGTTAATTTTTAATTATTCCAGTTTAATAATTGAAGGAAAATATTTAATGGGGTTAAAGCGGCCAATTGTTGCAGGTGCTATTTATATTATGTCCGGTCAAGCTATTTCTGTTAATTCTTTGAATATACAAGCTTGGGTTTATCCAGGCCAACCTGCCTGTAATGCAAAAAATGAATATACAGATGGTCGGATTATACAGGTATTAAAACCAGAGTATTTTACTGTAAATGAAACAGGTATCCTTAAGCGATTAAATGTAGCAAAGGCAGGATGTAATGCTTATAGTCAGAAAAATATTGAAAGTATTAAATCGTACTCCCAACAGCAATTTGTCACTGTATCTGCAAGCGCCAGTTCTATGGCTGTCTTAGCTTCAAGTGTTAAAAAACGCGCTAATGCAATTAAGAAATTAATAAGCTTTATTAAAAAGACAAATTTCACAGGTATCGAGCTTGATTTTGAAGGATTTGGTAATTGGACTGATGATAATTACCAAAATTATAAAATATTTGTAAATGAATTAGGTAATGCTTTATGGTCAATTAATGCTGAGCTTATGATTGATGGACCACCTATATCAAATGAAACTGAACAAAGCTACTATAAATGGCACTATGAAGACTTTAATAGTCTTCCAGTCAATTATATTGTTGTTATGGCTTACGATTATCAATATAACTATGGTGTAGGTACTCCTGTCGCACCTAATGCTTGGGTAACTAACATAATTAATTATGTTAAAGATAGAATAGAAGATATTAACAAAATTGTTATTGGCATACCTTCTTATGGTTATCATGGTATTACAGGGTCTTATAAAATTAAACTTGATACATTTGAGCAATCAAAAAGTTATCCGGGTTTTTCTTTAGCTGTACAAGACCCATCCTCTTTTGAATATTTTTGGCAGCATGAGAATACGACCTATTTTATACAAACAAGCGATTCCCTTAATCAAAAAAAGGCATTGATTGAGGCAGCAGGTATTAAACATATTTCTGTTTGGCATTTAGGTGGTAATCAATGGTTTTTATAATTGATGCTTTTTCTTATCTCAATTTTAGTTGAAATCAGAAAAATTTATCAATTAAGTAACTAAAGATAATTATCTAATAGTGTAAGTAATGGCATATTATAACACTATTTATAAAATTTTTATCAGCTAGAGTTAGGCATAACAGCTCTCTTTAAGTTAAGATTAGTAGCAATTAAATTATGGTTAGTGGTGAACTGTGAGGAAGGTAAATTGTGCTATAGCACTTGCCCTATTATTTTGGGCATCTGCCTTTGTTGGAATTCGTTTTAGCTTAGAAAGTTATACACCTGGTGCTTTAGCATTATTGCGTTTTATTATTGCTTCTATATGTATGGGAATTATTTATTTAAGGTTGCCAAATAAAAATAAAATGCCTTGGTTAATTCGCATCCAACTATTACTCATTGGCGTTGGGGCAATTGGTATTTACAATATTTGTCTAAATACAGGTGAGCTAACCATTTCAGCCAGTATAGCTAGTTTTATAATTGGTATTAACCCTGTATTAACTATTCTTTTATCTATCATCCTCTTTAAGGAGCGTACTCACTTTGGTATCTGGTTAGGCGTGGGTATTAGTATGTTTGGTTTATTATTAATGGCATTAGGTGGTAAAAATACTGCTATACATATCGAAGGCGTCCTAATCATCTTTGTTGCAACAATAATGAGCGCAATATATAACCTTACACAAGGCCTTTTTTTAAAAACTTATCATCCCATTGTTGTAACATCTTGGGTAATCTGGGGAGGAACTTTATTTCTCTCATATTTTATCTTTGATTTAAAACAGGAATTTTTTAAAGCTAGTTATGAAGCAACATTTGTAGTCATTTATATGGGTATTTTTTCCGCAGCACTTGCTTATTTATGTTGGAGTTACGTCCTTGCAAACATGCCAGTTTCTAGGGCATCTATTTACTCTTATGCCCTACCTTTGTATTCAACGGCATTAGGTTTTTTGTTTTTAGGCGAAAAACCATCTGCTATGTCGTTTGCTGGTGGCGTTATTGCTTTAGCCGGCGCATTTATTGCCAAACAACCACAGCGATCTCTCGCCACAACAGCAGTATTAAGATAAGTAAGTAAAATTAAGATTATTATAAAATTATTAAAAAGCGTTAAGTAACTTTTATAGAGTGCTTTATACTAGGATTTTTGTAGTCATTAGCTTTATTAACATAACCTTTCAATAGTTACCAGAATTAGTAATGATTAAGCGTTGCTAGAAATGGATTGTGTTTAGAATAGGAATTTTAATCAATCGATTAAGTTTTAGGTGATAACTCCATGGAATTGAAAATTGATAATACACCATTTAAAGCCTTATTTCAGCCTTTAGATTTAGGGTTTACCCAGTTAAAAAATAGGCTATTAATGGGATCGATGCATACAGGCTTAGAAGAGGATAAAGAAGGATTACAACGCCTAGCTGCCTTTTATAGAGAGCGTGCATTAGGCGGGGCGGGATTAATTGTTACAGGTGGAATTGCGCCTAATCGTGCAGGCCGGCTTGCGCCCTTTGCAGCGAAGCTTACCCAACATAAAGAACAGCAGCGACATGAGTTAGTAACCCAAACAGTGCATGAAGCAGGAGGAAAAATTGCTTTGCAAATTTTGCATTCAGGTCGCTATGGGTATCATCCGTTCATTGTCGCCCCAAGCCCAGTAAAATCGCCCATTAGTCCTTTTGCACCTTGGAAAATGAGTAAGCGACGGATTAGAAAAACCATAGAGCATTTTGGACGCTGCGCTAAATTAGCTCAAGCTGCTGGATATGATGGCGTAGAGGTTATGGGGAGTGAAGGGTATTTAATTAATCAATTCATTGTGACACATACCAATCACCGCACTGATGAATGGGGGGGGGATTTCGTGAATCGTATTAAATTCCCTATCGAGGTCGTTAAGCATATCCGCGAAGTAGTTGGTGAACGATTTATTATTATTTATCGTTTATCCATGTTAGATTTAATTGCCGATGGCAGTAGTTGGGAAGAAGTTATCCTATTAGCAAAAGCTATTGAGCAAGCAGGCGCCACCATTATTAATACGGGTATTGGCTGGCATGAAGCACGGATTCCTACCATTGCTACGATGGTTCCCCCAGCAGCATTTACTGCAATCACGAAGCGGCTTAAGCCTGAAATTACAGTGCCTGTGGTTACTTCAAATCGTATAAATACGCCTGAAATAGCCAATCAGTTATTAGAAGATGGGGTAGCTGATATGATTTCAATGGCTCGGCCCTTTTTAGCAGATCCTCGATTTGCAGAAAAGGCAAAGCTTGGTGATAGTAAAGCAATTAATGTTTGTATTGCTTGTAACCAAGCCTGCCTTGATCGCGTTTTTGTTAACAAAACAGCTTCTTGTTTAGTTAATCCTCAAGCTTGTAATGAAACAGAATTAATTTATCAAACAGCACATCATCCTAAAAAAATCGCAGTTGTTGGCGCAGGTCCTGCAGGCCTTGCTTTTACCGCAGTTGCTGCTGAAAGAGGTCATGATGTAACTTTATTTGAAAAGAAAGATAAGTTAGGTGGTCAATTTAATCTAGCTAAATCAATTCCGGGTAAGGAAGATTTTCACCATACTATTAATTATTATACTCATCAATTAGAAAAATTTGGTGTAAATATTCATCTAAATACAGCAGCAGAAGTTGATTTATTAAAAGAGTACGATGAAATTGTGCTTGCTACAGGTATTAAGCCACGCACACCAAGCATTCCTGGTATTGATCATGCTAAAGCAATGAGTTATGTCGATGTTATCGAAGGACGCAAAAGCCCTGGCCAACGAGTTGCTATTATTGGTGCAGGAGGTATTGGTTTTGATGTGGCTGAGTGGTTAACACATGAATCAAAGGCATCACCTTTAGAACAATTTTATAATGAATGGGGAATTGATATTGATGTTACTCATCGAGGAGGAATAAAGTCGCCAATAATTGAAAAAACGGCTCGTGAAGTTTTTTTACTGCAACGCAAAAAAGAAAAACTAGGAAAACGCTTAGGTAAAACAACAGGTTGGATACATCGATTAAGCCTTAAACATAGACATGTAAAAATGATATCGGGCGTTGAATATGTTCGTATTGATGACGAAGGCTTACATATTCGTATTAATGATGAACCTAGACTGTTAGAAGTAGATTCAGTTATTATTTGTGCCGGTCAAGAAGAATTGCGTGAATTATTTGAGCCTTTACGTGAAGAGGGCTGTAATGTTCACTTAATCGGTGGTGCTTTTAAAGCACTCGAACTTGATGCGCGTCATGCTATAGATCAAGCATGCCGATTAGCAGCATTGCTTTAATTTCGTATACGAGTAAAATATCTAGAGTTTGTATGAATCCAATTTCAATTGAAATTGGATTAGCTTATCGTAGTTAATAAATTAGTATGTTAATAGTTATCCTAATTACATGAATTCGTATTAATTTATAAAGTATATTTGGAGACAAATTTAAATATATATAGAACTATGATATAATTATTAACAATTCGCAATAAAATAAACCGCAGAGCCGCTATACCATCTTCTATTATTGAAAATCCGTGCAAGCCATTGTTTATTTTGTTATTATACTGAGCAATTTTTACATTACTTAAGCTATTGCTACATCATTTGGAACATTTATGACAGACAATTTAGTAAATTTCGCAGCGCTGAATTTATCAGCTCCTTTATTGAAAGCATTAGAGGATATGAAATTTCAAACACCTTCTCCAGTACAAGCCCAAACTATCCCGCAGATGTTAGAGGGCCGTGACATTATTGCCCAAGCTCAAACTGGCACAGGCAAAACAGCAGCTTTTGCTTTACCTATTTTAGAACGCTTAAATACTAACTTAGCGGTTACACAAGCGCTAGTTTTAGCACCCACCCGGGAGCTAGCAATTCAGGTTGCTGAACAATTTAAAACCTTAGGTAAATATCAACGAGTTACTGTATCTGTGTTATGTGGTGGCCAAGACTATTCAAAGCAATTGAAACAATTAAGAGAAGGGGCGCAAGTCGTTGTAGGTACCCCAGGAAGAATTTTAGACCATATGGATCGTGGCACATTAAAATTAAATAATTTATCAACTTTTGTACTTGATGAAGCTGACGAAATGTTGCAAATGGGTTTTATTGACGATATTGAATTAATTTTCTCCAAATTACCTGAAAAAAAACAAATTGCGTTATTTTCAGCAACAATGCCACATCGTATTCGCCAAATTGCTAATAATTATTTAGTTGATCCTGTTTCAGTCCAAATACGTTCTGAAACTGCAACGGTAAAAAGTGTTGAGCAACGCTTCCTATTTGCCTCACCTGCCCAAAAACCTGATGCTTTATTGCGTATCTTAGCCGTAGAGGATTATCAAGGTGTTATCGTTTTTGTGCGTACTAAGAGTGCTACTGAAGATGTTGCCGATAACTTACAAAAACAGGGCCATCGAGCCATGGCTATTCATGGTGATATTACACAAGCTTTGCGTGAAAAAATTGTAGCCCAATTTAGGCAAGGGGCGATTGATGTTCTGGTCGCAACAGATGTTGCTGCGCGTGGTTTAGATGTTGAGCGGGTTACTCATGTTATTAATTATGATGTACCTCATGATAGTGAGACTTATGTGCATCGGATTGGCCGTACGGGTCGAGCCGGGCGAAGTGGGGTGACTATTTTATTTGTTAGCCCTCGTGAATCAAGAACTTTAAATAATATTGAGCGGCATACTCGCCAACGTATAGAAAAAATAAATGTGCCTACTGATCAGATGATTCAACAGGCAAAACAAGAACGCTTTTTAGCAAATATTAGCAATAGACTTGAGCATAAAAATATAGCTCAGTATCGTCAAATTATAGATTCCTTTTTAGAGCAAAATCCAAATGTTGCAGCTGCTGATGTAGCTGCTGCTTTAGCATTATTAATTAATAACAATAAGCCTTGGCAGTTTGAGTCACCAAAGTCTGTTAATGTTGTAGGTAAAGATAAACGCACTAAAGAGTCGAAAGATTCTTATGATCGTTCAACTAAGAAGAATCGACGTAGCTCTCCTGAGTCTTCTTCAAAACATTTTGAAAATATGCCGCAGGAATTATTTCGCATAGAAGTAGGGCGAGTTCATGGTGTAAAGCCAGGCAATATTGTTGGTGCTATTGCTAATGAAGCAGGATTACAAAGCCGTTTTATTACTGGTCTTAAAATTCATGATGACCATTCTACTGTAAGGCTACCTAAAGGCATGCCTAAAGAAGTTTTTCAAGATCTAAATAAAGCTTGGGTCTGCGGACGACAGTTAAAGCTAAGTGTTATTAATTCAAATTAAATTAGCTGTAAACCGAATGTTAGTCCGTACAATGCATAAGATTGTACGGGCTTTTGTTTAATCATTAAATTCAATTCAAATTATTGCCGAGGGCTGTAATTGTATATTATAGCAGCACCCAACAAGACAACTGCGCCACCAAAAAAACTGTATTCATTAAAAATTGAGGCATTTTCTTTTTTAGGTAATTTTTCTATATTCTTTTTCAATTGCTGGGATAACTTTAAAAATGGATTTTCTGGATCTAATTCTCCAACCAGTTTAGGAATATATTCAGCACGAATCTTTTCTGTCATATTATAGATAGTTTCGGCATCCTGAGTGTCTATAAATTGCTCAGTGGCCCGTGCAAACGTTTCAGCAAGTACAGCTGTGAATTTTGCAGCGTCATGTGGTTTCCAGCTTGTTAAATTAAATGTATGCATACCACTGTAACGGTTGGGATTATTTTTATTATGTATCGTTTGGAAATTTCTTAATGCTTTTTCTATTTCTAGAGGAGTAATAACATTAATAAATGATTTATAAAATGCATGTAAATATTCTGTTTCAAAATTAGACATCTTGTCTCATCCTATAAAAGCAATTACTCATAATATAAATAATTAGATAGTTTAGCGAGCCTTTTAACTATTTATCCTAATAGGATAAGCTTAGATTTGAAAGATTTACGTTACTTAATGATTTAACTAAACTAGCCTATATGCACTTTAAGGCTGCCATATCCAACAAAATTTGCTAAATGATAAAATAATTTTAATATGTGTTTTAATACAATAGTGTTGTAATAGTAAAGCCATAACTGTACTTTTAATATAGTTATAAGGGAACTAATATCTTTTTTTAAGATATTTCAATTATGGACAGTCAATGAAATTGATATCTCGGTTTTATAAGCTAGTATGCATTTTAAGTTTAACAGGGTGTAATTACCCCGCCGATCCCAATAATACCTTAATAACAATTAAAAATAATCACATAATTAAAATTGGCCTATGTTCTAACCTCCAACAAAATTCTTCTTTACTAAATAAATTATCTCAAGGACTGAATGCACGTATTTTAAAAGTGGTAGACAGTTTTGATAACCTATATAAATTATTAGAGAAAAATGAAATTAATCTTATTAATTGCGACATTGAAGAAGATAACCCCTGGCGTGAAAAAGTAGCTTTTACTACGCCTTATGAAAAAAATTACGTATGGGCAGTTCAGCAGGGAGAAAATGCTTGGCTTAGTTATCTCGATAGGTTTATTTACTTTAATAGGAATAATAACAACTAATGCAAAATGTAACTAAAACGGTAGAGTTTCCTAAAGAATTAAAAGCTCAATATTCGAAAGCTATTTTTTATGAGTGGATATCACTTTTTTACATGATTTCTGCAGCAACTTTTTCCTTTTTAGTTATGTCTAATTCTCAAACAATGAAAACAGTTTGGTTAGAAGATACTTTAGGTATCATCCCACCTTTGTCCTTTTTAGTAGCGAGTAAAATAGTTAATCAGAAGGCTAATAAGACATTTCCATATGGCTTCCATCGCGTAACTAGCATGGCTTATTTTACTAGTTCTCTGGCTTTATTTGCGTTAGGTCTTTATCTGTTAATTGATGGAAGTATTGTGCTATTAAAGCAGGAGCATCCTACGATAACTTCTTTTTTTTTTTTAAATCATACAATTTGGGTTGGTTTTTTAATGATCATAGCTTTATGTTGGTCAAGCATCCCATCTACAATTTTAGGGCATGTTAAAATACCTTTAGCACATTACCTATATGATAAAGTTTTATATGCAGATTCTAAAATGAATAAGGCGAGTTGGACAGCTGGGTTTGCAAGTATTTTAGGTGTTTTAGGAATAGGTTTAGGTTATTGGTGGGCAGATGCAGTCGTAGGTATATTAATTTCTTTAAGTATTATTAATGATGGATATAGTAATTTAAAAAAATCTATTTTGGATTTACTAGATGAAGTACCGAAAACGTTAGAAGGTAATAAAACTGATCCACTGATACGAGATGTTGAAGCAATCGTAAAAGAACAGGATTGGGTCGAATCAGTTGCATTACGTTTTCGTGATGAAGGGCATGTATTTTTTGGTGATATCTTTGTTACATCCAAACATAAAAGCATTGAGCTTGAAAAGTTATCTAAACTCCAAGAAAAAATCAAACAACATCACTGGCGATTAAATGACATTGTTATTATGCCAGTTTTGTCTAAGAACGTGTAACGAACGAATGGGTCAAAGTGAGCTTTTTTCTAATACACTTTAAGTAGAATTAAGATTAAAAATTATAAATTTATTTTATCCTTACTCATAAGACAAATATTTGTTTGTATTTTATTATAAATGATAAATAATATGACAAATTATTTAGTTTTAACACAAAAAGTGTTATAATGTTATCTATTTAGTAGTTAAGGGGTATTTATGAAAGAAAAGCATGCGGAAATACTTGAATTAGTCGAGCAGATTGTTAATACGCAATTTCCAAATATTGAAAATACCGATCTAAATAGTAGACCTATTCTTTATCAACCACCTATTTTTGGAGCTTTTAGTTTAATTTTGTTAGAGCAAACTAAAAAAGAATTAGAGCAAAACTGCACTGATCATTTAAATCTACTTGTTCAAATGCTAGATACATTAGTGCCTCAGCTACAAAATAATCAAGTAGCAAGATACTACCAAGACGAACACTATAACAATTACTTAAATTATTATAACCATTGTAAGCCCGAGTACCGTTCTTTATTGATACCTCCTCAGGATTTAGGTCAAAAACTTATAGAAATCCAGCAGGGCGTAGTTAACGCTTATAGAGAGTTAAAAAAGATTTTATCACCATCTGAAAAAATGACAAATTCACAACAATACGGCGGACTCTACTACAGGCGTAGAAATAACGACGATGTTGAAGAGCTCCGCCGTAAACCTGCTAAATCCCAACTAACGGAAGAGATTGATCCTATGGAAGAAGATACTACCTATTCATCTCCTAGTCCTAACCAATCTTAGGTTGAAATTATATCTATTTACCCGTATTTTGAAATACGGGTAAATAGAATTCTTACCTAATCTGCGTCTTTTACTTTATTGTTGTGTTGTAAATGTTTCGGCCGTGCTCATTTACTCCATTAAACTCTATTTTTCAAAAAAGTCATGCCTTGCACTAAATCAACATTTATAGGTAAGGCAAGAACTTTTTGTTAAGGGTCAACGTATAGATGTCTTTACCACTATGGCTAAATTATGCTTCAGTTATGCCTTAACATTCTAGTAAATCTTCCTTAAATAGAACTGATAACTACATGTGATATCTATTCACGGTTGTTTAAAAATAGTTGGATTATAAAACTACTTAAACAGTTACATATGTACCTTATTTAGCATGTTCTAATCAGTTCAACTAACAAATTACTAAATTGATTCATTTCGAATTTTCATACTATAATCGGGCCTCATTAATAATTTAGTTATTAAGGGCTTACTAATGAAAGTGTTTTTGGCTATGCTTGTCCTGCTGTTTTCAACATTGGTAAATGCTAATGAGCTGAATAATGTAGTCGTTTTTGGGGATAGCTTATCGGATAATGGAAATTTATACGAATATATGCGTCATCGTATTCCTCAATCGCCGCCTTATTATGAAGGACGTTTTACAAATGGACCTGTTTGGATTGAGCAGCTTACAAACTTCTATTTTCCTAATCAAGTTAAGTCGCATTTATACGATTATGCTTTTGGTGGGGCAGCAATTTCTGACAATGCCGCTGATGATGACATACTTTTTACCTTAAATCGTGAAATTAAAACTTATCTATTAAGTCATGATAATAAAGCAAGCGAGCAAAGTTTATTTATTATATGGATTGGGGGTAATAATTACTTAGCTTTACCTGAAAATGAAGAAGAAGCTAATGCCATTGTTGTTAACGGTATTGCCAATGGCACTGAGCAATTAGTTAAAGCAGGAGCAAAACATATTTTAATTCTAACTTTACCCGATCTAGGTAGGGGTCCTGCAGCAAGGCAGTTAAAAGCTGAGGAAAAATTAACTAGGTTATCAAAGCATCACAATGAGCTCTTAAAGGTGGCTTTACAAAAGCTTAGAGTAAAATATCCTAATGTTCAATTTTTATATTTTGAAACTGAGGGAACGGTAAATAGACTGTTAGAATCACCTGAAGAGTATGGTTTTACCAATACGATAGATACTTGTTATGACGTATTAGTTGATGACATATCAAAAAGCTCCACCTTATTGATGGCTGCTAAGTCGGCAAAGATAGATGAAACATGTGAAGGTTATCTATTTTTTGACCCTGTTCATCCAACAACCTTGGCACATCGATTAATAGCTGAGGATGTTCGCGCTATGCTTGATGCTTCGCATGTTAAATTTAAAAAATAAATAATACCTCTGCGAAAGAAATTTATTTATTGTACTGTTCGTTCTAAGTAGAAATGAACAGTACAACGCAAGATAGTTTTAGTTAAGCTACCATTTGGGGAGAATTTTTTCTAACCATTTGGGTAAATACCAATTTAAGGGTTTAACTAGTGCCATAGTTGCTGGCACTAAAAGGGTACGAATTAAGAAGGCGTCAACAAAAATGGCTGCTGCAATTCCTAACCCAAATTGCTTAACCATTAATACATCAGCCACCATAAACGAACCACAAAGAAAAATTACAATCAGGGCAGCACTCGTTATAATTTTACTGCTCTTTTCTATGCCAAAAATAATACTGTTTTCATTGTCTTTAGTTTGCTCATAATATTCTTTAATACGCGTAAGTAAAAAGACTTCATAGTCCATAGAAAAGCCAAAGAGAGCACAGAAAATAATAACCAGTAGACTAATATCTAAACTACCTTGGGGATCAAAGTTAAGCCATTTTTGTAAGTGCCCTTCTTGAAAAATGTAAACTAATACGCCATAGCTAGCACATAGACTCACAATATTCATTAAAATAGCTTTAAAGGGCAGAAATAAGGAACGTAATAAGATAAGTAAAACGAGATAGGTTAAACATATAATCCATAATACGGCATAGGGAAAAAGGCTATATATTTTATTTAAAACATCTTCATTTTTAACAGGCCCGCCAGTTAGCTGGAAATTCCATCCACTTGGCGGCTTAAGTGCGCGTAATTGTGAAATTAATGTCTTAGTTTCTTTTGAATTTGCCTCATATTTACTAATTATATTAATAACTGTTGCATACTTCGTTGTCGTTGTTGCTAATAAACTTTTAATCGAATTTGTATCTAGGGTACTTTTTGTATTATATAAGGTTTGATACTGTGATTTTGTTAGGCTACTACTTGTATTTACAATACTATTGATATGATCAATAAGGGGATTTTTTTTAAGTGTTTTGACTAAATCATATAATTTTCCAATGTTAGCTTTAGAAAGGATAGGATCGTTTTGACTGGTAACAATTAATAAAATAGGTGTTAAATCCTGTTCATTAAACTTATCAATATAGGTATTAAAGAATGCGCGACCTGGGGAGTGTTGGGGTAAAATACGAAAATTAGAAATTCCAAATTTAGCATTTAAAAAGGGATAACCCAAGAGTAGTAATAGGCTTAGTGTGAATACGAAAAAAATTAAGGGTCTTTTAACTACCTTCTTAGCTAGCCATCGCCAAGCAAGGGAGGCTTTTTCTTTACGCGTAAAGCGTATAGATAAATAATTTATGCCGTTTCTTATGATAGCTAGAATAGCTGGTAGAAGGATAACTGACACACAAACGGCAACAAATACGGCTGCAAGGCCACCCACGCCAACCGAAAAGAGAATATTGATAGGAAAAAAAAGTAAAGCACTAAGACTAATAAAGACAGCCAAGCCACTAAAGAAAACAGCTTTACCGGCAGTAGCAATAGTAGTAGCAATAGCAGATCTGATTGTTTTATCTTTTCTTAATTCATCTCGAAAACGACTGATAATAAAAAGACAATAATCAAGACATAGGCATAAACCCAATAAAAGAGCAATATTAATAGTAAATATAGATAGAGTGTAGACTTGGCCAATAAAATACAGTAAAGAAAGAATAATAAGCGCGCATCCTCCGCCTAATACCATGGGAATTAGGGCTGCTATTAAAGTACCGAACACTAAAATTAGAACAATTACTGAAACAGGTGCAGCAACTAAGTCGGCTTTATAGAGATCTTTTTGAGTTTGTTTGTGTATAACTTCTTCAAAAATTGCTTCACCACCGAGCTGCATGGTCATATTAGGCGGCGTTTTTATATTGTTTTCTAAATCCTTAATTAAATTTTTATCAATAACTTGATCAGGATCAAAAAAGATAACAGCATAGGCTGTATGTTTATCCTTAGATATTTGTGTTTTATTGCCATCAGGGTAAATAATTTCATAGTTAACAGGTAATTTTTTTAAACCTGATAATGATTTTTTTATTGCATTTTTAAAGCGGCTATCTGTTGCTACCCATTTTTCACTAGTATAAAGGACTAGTATTTGATTAGAACTCAAGCCAAGTTTATTATGTAAATAATCTTCTGCTTTAGCACTACTAGATGTAGCATCAATGAAACCAGTTGATTTAAAAGGTTTCATAATATTGGGTAAATAAGGCAGGCAAAGGATAACTACAATTATCGCTAGCCATACAATATGTACTCGAAGTTTATAAATTAATTTTCCTAAACAAAAGAAAAGCGAATCCTGCATAAGTAGTCTCGCTTATTTTTTATATTATTATTTAAAGTATAGGGCAATATAATAAGCCCAGTTTAAAGTATAGTTGATTAAATCTCATTGAGATCTAAAAAAAAGAAGGTTTCTTAGCCTACAAATCCATTAAATAAAATTTTTAATACTAATTTGCATTTTTATAATGGTATTTGTAGCTAAGGTTGCATTAATCTGTAATAGTGAATTGATTATCAACAACTTTGATAAAAGAAATAGTGGGAAGTAACCATTTATTTGATCAGTTTACAGGGAAGATTTAAATCCATAAAGCAAATAGCCTTACTTAATAGCATGGAGGATTCATATTTTAATGTTGTTGCATTTCTTATCAGAGAGCTCTAAAAGTTATAAAATTTTTAATTATTAATTAATACAACTTCCAATAAGGAAATGATAATGAAATATGCAGTGACCTTTTGTGTACTCGACAGAGAAGCTGGTAGTAATCCTTTCTGGCATAGTTGCCTCTTATTATCCCAATGGGAGGATAAGGGTAAGATAGAAGTAGTCGAACAGTGGGGGTTTTATGGTTTACCTACAACTACGCCCAATTCATTATTAAAGAAGGTAAAGCTAAGCTTAGGTTTGGATGTTGATTTAAATGGTAATCATGGCATGTTACGCCATGAAGAATTACGTTTTTTAGACTTAGGATGTGGTTTACGTGGGGCTACTTTTGAGTTATCAGAAGAAAAGTTTAAGCTATTACAGCAGCGTTGTAAGGTTGCTGTTGATGAGCAAGAACAAGCAATCAATGAGGTAATGAACCAACAGGGGTTAGCTGCAAAGGCAAAAAAAGATACAAGAATTTACCCTTATGAACATTGGTCTGCACAAATATATCAATTTGAAAAAGCTAAAGCACAAGAGCAGAATCGTGAATCAAGACTTAAACCTTTTGAATTAAATTTATCTTTAACCTTATGGGGACCTAGTCTCAAAGGCTCTTATACTTGTAAAACGCAAGCTTTGTCGCTCTTAAAAGGTATTTTAACAGAGCAACAGTTAAGTCGCTTAACAGAAAATGATAAACATCCAACTCTTCCTCTCTATAGTGGTCCTTTAGAAAAAATATTTTTGCATAGTGCAGGCCCTTTAAGGCAACACACTAAAAGATCAGGAAAAAAAGTACATTACCGTGCTTTAGAAGATAAAGATGTAAAACTCTATTGGACGCTACCGCCTCAGGAAATGGAAGTCCTTAGTGAGGAAACAAATAAATCCTTACAAATTTCTAAAGATTATGCAGATGAGGCTAAATTAGTTATCAGACGGTTACAGCGCCTGGAATGGTTGTTTAGAAATGCTACTTTACCTGATATCTATCAATCTTACCGGGAGCAATTAATTGAGCAAATATGTGATTATTATGATGCTTTTGCTCAAATAAATACGATGCAATCGCCACCTCTAAACGATAATAGTTGGTTTAGTTACTTATCCTTTTTAGGTGCAGTGCCAAGAAACAAAGGGGAGCAAGCCCTTTTAAAACAGGTTCAGCATGCAAAAATGCTTTTAAATTCTCTTTATATGGCCGTGGTTGATCAGTGGCAAATTGATCTTAATTATCCTTTTGAGCGCTATAAAAGGACATCAAATAAGCAATTTAGTAAAGAAGAAATGGATAATACTGCTGATGTTAATCTTTTTAATAAAGAAAATAGCTCCAATACTGATATGACAATGCCTCTAACCAACCAAGCTACAGCTAGTATTAATTATGTAAATGCCCTTGAAGCAGTAGCCTCTTATTTAAATTTAGAAGATAAAAAAGAGCTCTGTAATATTTTAGGTAGACCTTATATAGCAACTGAGAATAAAAATAATGAAGTTAATCAGGAGGTTAATTTTTCAATGAACTAGTAATACACTATAATTCTCAAATTAATAAGTTACTTTGATTAAACAGAAGTTAAGTTGCATTATTTCATTAAAAATTGCTTCTGTTTAATTAAAAATATCCTCGTTTTCAAGTCAAAATTTAGCTTATTTACTAACTTAATTATTTACCTTAAATACTTATAAAAAAAACAATAAAATTAATTTGCATACAAATTTGATATTTTGTATACATTTTCTTAAACTAAAATTAGATCACCCACTAAAATACCCATATGCACATTACCTTAAGCCTTACTAGTAATGAACTAAAGCTAGCGTTAACTATAGAAACTCATAGAATAAATCCTGAATGGGTTGTCAAGTGGGCAGTTACACATCCAGCTTTGGTTTTTATGAGCGCGGATGGTTGTTTTAACTTGATTCAAGGAACTTTTGTTGTTAAGGGAGAAAATATCAAAAAATTCTTAGAAGCTTTAATTACTCAAGGCAAAGATAGTGAGATTTCCACAAAATCTGTTAGTGAAACTTCAAGCGGTTCATCTTTGAGCATTCAGTCTATAGAGCATGCAAAATACCTGCATTCTGTACTCAAGGCTATACCGCTTGGGAATAGCTTCACTCCAGAACAATTTAATAAATTAGTTAAAATATGTGCTTTAAATTCCTCTGAAAATCTAGATGCTAAAACACGATTTAATAGAGTATATAGTATTCTTTACTCACCAATGCAAATGAGTGGTACTCTTTTTAGCCCAGATTTATCTAGGATAATTAATCAAGAGTTAAGTGCTACTGTTAATGAGGCTAAAATTGATAGTAAGAGTGCTTGTAGAAAGGTGTTTGTTTCTTTGGGCTGGATGGATGAAAAGGGCGAGCTAACAAATATAGCACCGCGAGAAGTTGTAGAAGCTGGCAATACGCCACCAGCTGCACCAGCTGCTTAAATTAAAAGTATTGAGCCTTTAATTTTCAAAATTATTACTAATTAAATGATTCCTTCTTTTAAACAAACATAAATTATTTATTTTTTTAAGTGTTTATCAATAAGGAAAAATTATTCTTACCGGCAAATTAATAAAAATTGACTAGAATTAAACAGTGATCTTTAAGCTAGAATTAGCTTTATTTTATAAATTAATTTAATTTAAATTATAATTTTTAAACTAAATAAGCTAATTTAAGAGTAGCTAAGTGACTTTTTAGAACAAACAGAAGGAAAGAAAAATGAAAAAGCTACTTATACCACCAAGTTTACTGTTGCTAGGGACATCTGCCATCGTGCAAGCACATGGTTCTATGGAGCTTCCAATTTCTCGTTCTTATCAGTGTTATAAAGAAGGTCCGGAGAATCCTAAATCAGAAGCTTGTAAAGCTGCTGTAGCTGTCGGAGGCAAACAAGCTATCTATAATTGGCATGAAATCAATCAAGGAGCAGCTAACGATAGACACCAAGCTATTATTCCTGACGGTACACTTTGTGCAGGAGGGCGAGATTTATTTCAAGGCTTAAACTTAGCTAGAGAAGATTGGCCAACAACTTTAATGAATGTTGAACCAAATAGGCCATTTCAGTTTATTTATCATGCGACAGCACCTCATCGTACTAAGTATTTTAAATTCTATTTGACCAAGGATAATTATGTGCCTTCACAACCTTTAAGGTGGGGCGATTTAGACGAGGCTTTTTGTACAATTACCAGTGTTACTTTAGAAAATGGACGTTATAAAATGAACTGTCCAATACCGGCTAATAAAACAGGTAAACATATCTTATATGTAATATGGCAACGTGCAGATAGTCCAGAAGCATTTTATTCTTGTAGTGATGTATTTATTAAACAAGCGACATCAACTGCAAGCTGGCACGAATTAGATACCTTATACAATACTGCTGATGTTGTACCGGGTACGACAGCTTATCTAAGATTATTTAAGAACGGGTCAGAAGTAGAGAGTCATAGTATTGTTACTGATCAAAGTAATTCAAGTGCAACACAATGGCCTTATACTCTTGCCCAAAAGGTTAACAGTCAATCAAACCTTTTACAAATTGGGCAACTGGATCCAGCTTCAGGTAATATAATTTTGACACCAGGTAGCGCTTATAAAGTTTATATTAAAGATAACAATGTAAGTAATTATCGCATGGCAGTTGATCTAAAAAATCCTGGTGAGATAGTAGACTATATTTACCCTGATGGCATAGCCAATTACAAAGCCGGTACAATTGTGATGGGGCGTAATGATCATAAGAGATATCAGTGTAAACCTTGGCCATACTCTAGCTGGTGCACCCAATCTCCCGCTTATTATGAACCTGGGGTTGGTTTAGCTTGGACGCAAGCTTGGAATCTTTTAAATTAACAATAAATTGTAACTTAGTATAAGCCAAAGAGGTATAATGGCTTATACTAAAATGATAAATAAATAACTGCCAATTGTTATTGCTTATTTATTAAGTGTTCTAAATGAATTTGCAATATCCCTTGTTAAGTGATTTAAGTTAGTATTCATACTTTTAACCAAAGCTTCGATAGTTACAGGTTCATTAACTAATTTAAGGCGATAAAATACATTATACTTTTTAACCAAAGATTCCTTAGAAAAAATAACATAATCAGCTCTTAAAATACTATCGCCCTTATAATCAATTTCAAACTGAAAAATATCAATTTGGATATGGTAATTAGGTTTAAACTTAGTATCCCACGGGTATCTTGCAATAACTGCACCTGGCAATAATGTAGTTAAATTAGCCTCAATAACACGTTCTATATTTTTATTTAAAGATTCAACCCAGCGATGGTACTCCTTTAATTGCACCTTGTAAGGGGTGTAATTAATCATTAATTGTGGTTTTTCAGTATATTCGGGCACTTGAATTTCATCTATGCCAATTTGCATGTCTTGATGTAGTACTTTACTTTGCTCAGGATTAATCGGATTTAACAGATAAAATTCTGCTTCTTTTGAACGACCGCAAGAAAACAATATTAATATGCATAAAACAAGGCTAATTATTCTAAAGATCACGGTTTACCTCGTAATAGTGTTTCGGGGTGTCGTGATAGATAGTCACTCAAGTTTTCGAAGGAATTAGCAGCTTCTGCTATCTCTTTTACAGAGCGATTAAAGTAAGTAATGGCCGGTGGTAAATAATCATCAAGATTGAGTGTTAAGCGATTAAAGTTATTTATAGCAGACGGGAGCCGGTTATCAAGGTTGCGCGTTAATTGATTAAAGCTATTAATAGCCGATGGTAGTCGATTATCAAGATTACGTGATAATCGAGTAAAACTATTAGCCATTTGTTGTGTAGAAGTTACAGTATCTTTAAAGGCAGGGGAACGGATAAATTTTGTAATCTCTTCAATCATTATTTGAGCTGACTTTAAGGTTTCAGTAATTGTAGTAGGTTGCTCCTTAGTATTTATCGTAGGAAAAATAGGATAACCACGAAAATAGCTAGGTTGATAATTACTCAGTTTGATATTGCTTTTAACTAGTTCAATTTCAGCTACTCCAGTTAAAAAATTAGGACTAGAAATATTAGCAACAAAGCCATTTCTAATTAATAATTCAACAGGGTTTTGGGCGAAATCTAAGTCTTTCTCTACAAAAAATTCAACATAAACAGGAATTTCCACTTTATTTTTAACTTTATTTTCTGTAATTTCAATAAGCGCCACTTCTCCAACTTTTACACCTCGATAGGTTACGGGGGTCGTTGCACTTAGTCCTTTTAATGATCCTTTAAAAAACATAACAAACGTTTGCACTTTTGCTTGTGTATGTTGCTGATAAAAAAATAAACCCCCAAGAAACATTAAGACAAGGCCACCGACTACAAATATGCCGACTAAAGTGTAAAAAGGTTCATGACGCATTAATTTATCCTTAAAATTATCTTAGCGATCATTTAAATCCGTAGAACTTTTAATAAGGCGCCTATTACGATAATCCATAGAGCACCACGTGTTAAAATCCGAGATACAGCAGTGCGTAGAGGAATATGTATAATCGCAGCTAAATAATAATAATAACCAGCTGTTAAACTTACAATGGTAGCAAATAAAACTGTTTTGATGGTTCCAATCATTAAATTGGTAAGTTTTACTGCATGACTAATATGAAGCATATACTCATATAATGTCAGATTAAAGTAGTAATTAAATATATAAGCCAAACCAATTAAAGAAGCCGTAAGCGTATAGGCGTATAAAAGTACAGCACACATATTAGTGCCTATAAATATAGGTAATATGTAGGTAAGGATAACTTCGTGTGGTGTATGACGTAACTTTGTAATTCTAATACGGGTAATAATCAAATTAAGTGAAGATTGCACACACAATACTAATCCTATCAAAAGAGGCAATAGATCCCTCGTTAACATAGTTTGGGCAATTGGAAGAGCTTTCTCATGCAAATTAAAATTTTGTAAAGTAAAATAGAGGTTAAGACACAAAGTGCCCGCTGATAAAATACTAATAAGAGTAAGTGGAATAACAATTGCTGTTCCAGAGTTATAAAGAATCTTTAGTACATTAAGCCATGTAATAGTTGGAGGGCCAAAAACTGCTCTAATTGCACTATGACCTACATGACCTATAAACGCGAAAAAGAGATTAAATGAGAGAAGAATTCGAGTAGTATTCCTTCCTATCGCGTAGAAAAAAGTCATTTACTATCCTTGTACACTATTGATTAAATAAATTTGTAATTGTTCACTGATATTCAATATTTCTCTTCTGAACACTTACATAAATTCTATCAATAAGAGGATAGCAGAGGTTATTAACGAGGTTAATTCCTTTTAGCCCTTAACACATAAAATTTGTTTTAAAGTAAACAGTATTTCTACTAAATCTTCTTGAGATTTCATTACAGCATCAATATTTTTATAGGCAGCGGGGCTTTCATCAAGTATATTTTTATCCTTACGACACTCAACTGATTTAGTAGCTACCTTATGTTCAGCTAGGCTAATTGATTTTTTCGCTTGATGCCGTGACATCACGCGCCCAGCACCATGACTACAACTATTAAAGCTTTCTTGATTACCTAATCCTCTAACAATAAAAGACTTTGCACCCATACTACCAGGAATAATGCCTAACTCGTCTTTTTTAGCAGAGACAGCACCTTTCCGAGTAATGTAAACTTGTTTACCAAAATGGTTTTCTTCTGCAACATAATTATGATGACAATTGACCACGTATAAGTCAGTATGAATAGGTATACCTAAAAAATTACTTACTGTTTGAACAAGAATTTGCAACATAATATCTCTGTTACATTTAGCATAATTTTGAGCCCAGTTAACAGCATGAAAATAATCATCAAAGTGCTTTGTCCCCTTAGTAAAATAAGCTAAATTTCTATCGGGTAATTGACCTAGTGCGCCTTGCATATCATGTTTAGCTAATTCAATAAAATAAGTTCCAATGATATTACCTATTCCTCTAGAGCCACTATGTAACATTAGCCAAAGTTGTTGTTGTTCATCTAAACACAATTCTATGAAATGATTACCCCCACCCAGTGTACCAAGTTGACTTACTGGATTAGAATGATGCTTGGCTTGTTTAGCTGGCCCTATGGAAGGGTGTTTCTCTCTTAGAAAGAGATAACCTTTATTAAGTTTATCTTTCCAGATGTTAATAGCCGGTTGTGGTAGCGTTTGTTCTGTCCACTTATCAAATCCAACTGGAATAGTTTTTTCAATTGCTAGACGTAGTTTATATAAATCATCAGGTAAATCCTTAGCAAATAAATTGGTTCGCATCGCTATCATACCGCAGCCAATATCTACCCCAACAGCAGCTGGGATAACTGCTTTTTTAGTCGGTATAACAGAGCCTACCGTAGCACCAATGCCTAAGTGTACATCGGGCATTATAGCAATATGTTTATAGATAATAGGTAAAGAGGCTAAGTTCATAATTTGCTCTTTAGCATTCTCATCAAACATAACATGTTTTGTCCAGGCTTTTATTTTACTGGAGATTTGTAAATATTGAGTCATGGTATAGATAAAGATTAAAACCAGATAGATTAAATAATAGCAAAAATTTAAGCAGATTTTGTATCTTTCTTTATAAAAAGGAATGAAATAATAGGCCGTTTTGATTCTATCTATTAGCTTCCTGTAATAGGGAATGCACTATCGCGAGGATTCCTAAAATCAGGAAAGGAAGCATGAAGATGCGCAATTTTCCAAGCCTGGTCTTCCTCATCAATGCAAATGGTAATTCTTAAGTGCTCTAAAATGTAAGTTTGCCCGTCAATCCATAATTTCGCAATACAGTTAGCGCTAGCCCAGAAAGAATGAGCAGGCGCAGGATTAAAATTAATAATGGTAATTTCACTATCTTCAGATTGACTCCAAGCACGTAACAATTGCTCTTCAATTTCTTTCAATCCATAGCGATATTCATCAATACCTGTGCCCCACAAAGTAGCATTCTCTGTAAATAGACTCAGTATATGAGGTAAATCGCGATGTTTATAACTATCACAGAAATTTTTAAATAGCTTTTCGGCAGTAGAAAGATTATTTGAAGTATATTTTTGCGTGTGCATTATTTTCTCTGATTAATAAGTATCTATTCACTGAAGGAATAGAAAAATTTTATGTGATCTTACTTTGATTTATGCCCATTAATACCTTGTTGGCTTTCTCCATGCTCAAATTGCCTTTCTTTATTTTGGCCATGCTGTTGACCGCGGGTATTTTTATCTTGTTGATCTTCTTTCGAGTTATCTTGCTTTGGTTTTTTTTTATTATCCATGATTGCTCCTAGGTTAATAACAGAAATAAATCTTTACTTAGCCATTGGTTTAAGCATTTATTACTTCAGTAGGTGACTCTATTTTCGACCCAAATTCATTTTTCTTTAGCTCTTACCGGAGAAGGAAATGTATTTTAATGAGGATTTTTGATATTTTCTGCCTGCAAGTTTCCTGACATATAATTCTTTTATTAGCAAAAGTCCTTATACAATCCATTGTCGCCGGCCTAGAGGATCTAGGTTAAAACTTATTCATTAACCTATTATCTTATTATGTATGTTAATTATAACCTCTGTCAAATTAGAGCCTGTTAGCATTTAGTGTTGCAAGCTCAAAATCTGGATAATTTAGGGTAAATTTTAGATTGAATGAGGCGAATTGCAGCCCTATTTAACAAATTCAAACTGAAATTTACGCAAATTAGGCTGGTTTTGATCCGTGATAACAAATGCCAACAGGCCCTAAGATTAAGTAGAGAAATATATTTTATATCTACTAATTAATTTGAAAAAATTGGCTCTAAATTAGATTAATTAATGCCTTTTACTATTGACTAAACGGTTAGTATAAGTAATTGCTAATGCTGAAATCACTAAAGTTAAATGAATAACAACCTGCCACATAACAGCATAATTACTTTGTTTAGATGGATCTATAAAAGTTCTTAGCAAATGAATAGAAGAGATACCAATTAAGGCAACGGCAAGCTTAACTTTCATTGCACCTGCATCTAAGTGATCAAGCCATTCAGGTAAATCTGGATGTGACTGTAAGCTAAGCTCAGAAATAAAGGTATCATACCCACCCATAATAACCATAATGAGTAAGTTAGCTATCATTACAACATCAATTAAATCTAATACACCAAGCATAATGTGTGTATCATCAAAAGATTGAATATGAATAAGTAAGTGAAATAACTCAACAATAAATCGATAAGCATAAGCGCCTAAAATTAAAATAAGGCCAAAATATAAAGGTGCTTGCAGCCATCGACTAAGAAAAATAAGATGGCTGAGATTATTTTTTATAACATTCATTTAAAATTAAACCTTCACAGAAATAAAGGTATATTAAGGGAGTTAATTGGCTGAATCAAACAAAAATAACAACAGACTGTAATAAATCTGTCATGTTAATCATAGGTTTCCTGTAATCAAAAAATAAATTTTATTTATGAACTTGCCAAAGTGAATCAACAAAATAATTTTTCGAATCAAAAAAGTTTTTAACAATTGTAAAGCTACTTTTTTTAGCGAACTCCTTAATTTGTGATAATAAATATTTATATGAGAATTCTAAATGAATAGGCTCGAATTCAGAAAAATGAATGGATTTATCAAGTGCTTTGATAAAAACAGTTTGCTTTTGGGAACTAATAAGATAGCTTTCCATTGCTCCTGAATATACATTGTAAGGTGCATAGTGATAAAATAATGTTGCATCAAAATTAGCACCCAACTCCTGATTTAAACGATGTAATAAGTTAAAATTAAATGCGCGTGTAATACCATCCTTGTCGTTATAGGCGCGTAATAAAATATCAATATCCTTTCGCAAGTCAAATCCAATTAAGAAATAATCACCATCTTCTAAATAAGACCAAATTTCTTGCAGAAAATTTTGTGTATGGTCGTAATTAAAATTACCAATACTTGAGCCTAAAAATAACAATAAATTTTTTCTATAGGATTGTTTTTTTAACCATTGTAATCCTTTAAGATAATCAGAATTTAAGGCAACTAACGTTAAATCAGGAAAATCTTGGTTATATTGATTAATAATTTGATTTAAGTACTTATTAGAAATATCAATTGCATAATAGGTAAAGTCTAAAGAATTTTGCAAAAAATATTCAATAAGTATACGGCCTTTAATACCTTCTCCAGGGCCAAGTTCTATAAGATTAAAACTTTGTTGATTGAGTAAGTCAGCAATTTCAGCTTTATGATTTCGTAGAATTTCTAATTCGCAATTCGTTAAGTAATAATCCGGATGACGAGTTATTTTATTAAATAACTCACTTCCTTTTTCATCATAAAAATACTTAGATGAAATAAATTTTTTTTCACTTGTTAAACCATTTAATATATCCGTTAGAATGGTTTTATTCTTTTCAACTAAATTAGGTTGCTCCAATGTGGTTATATTTAAATTAGCAGTCATTAAAACTCCTTTTTAATTATCCTTTGCTAGTCGAATACCGCTAAATACCCATCGCTTTTCTGGCTGATAAAAATTACGATAAGTTGCTCGAATATGTTCTTGTGGCGATATACAGCAGCCTCCGCGAAGAACATATTGATTATTCATAAACTTCCCATTATATTCCCCAACTAAGCCAGAAAAAGGTTTATATTGAGGATATGCTGAGTAAGGACTAGATGTCCATTCCCATAGATCACCGAAAAACTGTTTTGCAGTCACATCTGTTGATTGATTATGGGCAGATTGTGGATGATAAAAATCTTGCTCTAAGAAATTACCATCTAATGGTAATTGATTTTGAGTTACAAAATATTCCCACTCTGCCTCAGTTGGTAGACGGCAAGATCGCCATCTTGCATAAGCATCTGCTTCAAAATAACTAATGTGGGAAACAGGCTCACAATAGTTTATAAGCTTTGATCCTGTTAATGTAAACTCATACCAACAATTATCTATATCTAACCAATATAAAGGTTTGGTAATAGCATTATTTTTTATCCAGTCCCAGCCATCTGCCAGCCATAAAGCAGGATCTTTATAGCCACCTGCTAGCATAAATTCCAAGTATTCTCCATTAGTAACAAGTCTGTTAGCAATTGAGAAGTTCGTTATAAAATGTTGGTGATAGGGAAGCTCATTATCAAAGCAAAAATTTATACCTTGATAACCCATTATAAAATTACCCTCTTCTACATCGATAAACTCTAGCGGTGTCTCACTTGCATGTGATTTAGATGTTTCCAGGGCCCAATAAGTAGGCAAATCAGGATGGAGAGAAAAATTATATTTAATATCCATTAATAATAATTCTTGATGCTGCTGCTCATGTTCTATACCCAAACGCATTAAAGAATAGAGGTTATTTAATTTATTAGATGATGATTTATTAATGAGCTCTAAAATTTGCTTATCAACATGGCCTCGATAACTATAGATGTCAGCTACAGACGGCCTAGATAATAATCCTCGATTTGCGCGGGGAAAAGGTTGATTGATTCCTAAGTAGTAAGAATTAAATAAATAATCATAAGACTTCTTAAAAGGTCGATAATATTTGGATTTTAGTAAAATAAAGGTTTCAAAAAACCAGGTTGTATGTGCTAAATGCCACTTTGGAGGACTAACATCCGGCATACCTTGAATAATATAATCTTCTGTAATTAATACTTGGCATAGTTTTTCAGTTTTTTCGCGAACAGATCGAAAAGAAGTCATTAGCTCTTTCTTAAAAATTTCTTCGTTCTCATAAATCGCTTGACTCACTTGCACGACCTATTCCTCCGGTTTAGCTTTGACCTTTAAAATGACGTTATTTATTAAAAGGCATCAATTATATTTAAAAATTACTTTTTACCTGTTTATTCTCTTGCAATAGTCATGCCGTTGATTTTTAATTATTAATTATGCCTGAATAAATTTGATGGCATAGTTTGTTATTAGTTCTATAATAATAGACGTAGGGAACAAGGATAAATAAAAGGAGATTGTAATGGCAGACCATAATTCTAGTAATAATGTTGCTATTGTTGCGATAGTTGTCATTGTAGTAATCATTGGTGTGATTCTTTATTATGTATTAGGGGATCATAATACGACTAATACAACGACTACACCGGCACCAGGAAATAGCACAATTAATGTAGAAACACCTAGCGCTACTGTTCCTGCATCTAACACTACAGTAAATAGTTCTACAACGACTACAACAGATGTACCTGCAACGACTGGTACTACAGGAACTACTGGTGGAACTACAGGTACTGGTACTACAGGTACTGGTACTACAGGTACTGGTACTACAGGAACTACTGATACAGGCACTGGTACCACAGGAGCTGGCAGTAATAATCAATAAGCGTACAGTTCCATTAAGCAATAAGAAGAACTTAAGTTCTTCTTATTGCAGTTATTTTAAAGAATCTAAGCAGTTTATTATTGAGCCGTATTTGATGTGTTTGTAGTATTAGATTGGTTAGAAGTACTTGCAGCGTTATCCATTTTATCTAATTTCTTTTGAATCTGCTGTGCCTCTTCTAAATGTTTAACTAAATGCTTACGGGTTTCAGTTAACTGATTTTTTAATTTCTTATTACTTACACTAGGTAATAAATCATTATCGAATAACTGTATAGCTTGCTGGTGATCCTGTACCATTGCATCAATATAAGCCTTGTCTAACGCAGCACCGGTTAGGGGATTTAAAGTGTTTAATTCATCTTGTCCTTTTTGCTTTAAATTATTAGCTGTATCATTGTGGATAGGCGAGCCGATACTATGACTAAGCTTCATTGTTTCTTTTAAGTTTTTAGAGTGTTCTTTAGCTAGCATCTTTGCATATTTTTTGACTGAAGAATTAACATCTTTCTTTTTAGTAACAAGATCAGCTGCTGATATTTCATTTTGATTTAATACCACCAAAATACCTAATATCTGGCTGTCTTTTTGGTTTTGCTGGTTATTAGCTTGTTGATTTGAGCTTGTATTAGTTTGATTTACATTACCAGCGTTATGCTGAGTAGCTGTTGTTTGAGTAGTTGCATTATCAGTACTGTTAGTTGTAGCTGCTGCAAATACGATAGGCATAGTAAAAGTAGAAAGCAGGCTAAGTGTAGCTAATTTAAGTTTCATAATTAAAGTCCCTTTTAAGTTAGTTAAAATCCAAAATAATATAGCATAGTCAATTTGGTTTGTTCTATTAGATTAAAATAAATTCTATCTATATTAAGACGGTAACTGATTACTGTTAGTTGAATTTGTTGTTTTAGGATTCCATTCAGACACCTCAAATCCATCTACAGTAACCTGACTAGATTCAAAGTCTTCATAGGTTTTGATAGGTTTAATAATTTCTTGTGCCACATAAATAGTATTAGGCTTGGCATGTTTTTGCATGTGTCCGGCAATATCAATAACTCTATCACTAAATTCTTCAAGTGGCGTTGATAAATCATAATATACAAATCCCGTATTTACACCACAACGTACTTTAAAATCTGCTTTCATCATTTTTGTGTGTTTATTAAAATTATCTAAACCAGAGATAATTTGACGAGCTGCATTGATAGCTTGTTCAGTCGTATTAAAGCAGGCCATGACCCCATCTGGCGTCCAAGAAGCCTTTATATATCCAGCATCCTTAAATTTATTGCAAACAAAGTTACGATATTCATTAAAATCACTTTCCACAATAACCGGATCTTCACCTTGTTTCATGCCGGTAGAATCGACAACGTCAACTGCTAAAAACGAAAGATTTCTGCCTGTTTTTTCTAGTTCCTTTTTTAAAAGAACAAATTCTTTTAATAATTGTTGTCTATTTTTGCCTGTAGGATTATGCTCAAGTTGCTCTTCCAGTTTATTTATAGATTGACGTTGTTTTTCAGTACCTGCTTTACCCTTTAATAAACCTAGCTCTTTTTTCATCTTAGATCTTCGGACTTGTTCTTTTAGTGCTATTTTTGCTTGCGTAGTGAGAATAGATAAAATAATGAAGAAAATAATCGTAATTGGCCTAGACATATCTTTACCAGATATCGTAGTAGGGACATATTTTTTAACGTTATTGTTTATTGTTTTTTCGAAATTGACTATGGGTGTTAAATAATTATATTTGTTTATATTAGTAATATAGGGCTTAGCAAGTCCAAATAAAGTAAGGAAAATAAAAATCCAAATAACTAATTTTACTAATGTTAACAAATGAAATAGGAGATTATTTAATATTCGCATATCTCGTTCCTACATTTTTCTTATTTCAAGTATAGCAATTTGTTTTGCTAAAGAATTATGGTAATTTGAGATTGTTAAATTAGGCAGTTGCTAAGTGGCTATTTAAAATAGGTTTTTTAAGTTTAAGCTTAATATGAAGCTTATTTAAATCAATAAATCTAAGTTTTTAATAAGGGCTATTATGATTTTAAGTAGATTTTTTATTTATACGTTATTCTTTCTAAGTTCTACTTACTTATATGCTAGTCCAAACCCTAATAACTCTTTAACACAAGCACTCCATTTAGATTGGTTAGATAACAAGGTATTTCCTAGTGAAAATTTTTATAAATATGCTAATGGCACATGGCAGAAAACCCATCCAATTCCTCCTCAATATGCCAGTTGGAGTACATTTAATATCCTACAGGAAGATATACAAAATAAGCTTCATCTATTGTTAATTAGTGCTGCTAATAAACCCTCTACTTCAGGAAGTATCGAACAAAAAATAGGCGATTTTTATGCTAGCGGTATGGATACAGTTACAATTGATAAATTAGGCTTTATGCCACTAAAACCTTTTATTAATCAAATTAATGACATTAAAAACCAAATTGATTTGCAAGCTGTTATTACGCAATTGCAATTAATAGGGGTCGATGTACTATTTAATATTAGTAGCATGACAGATTATAAAAATAGTCAACAAGTGATTGGCGTAGCGGTACAAGGAGGCTTAGGTTTACCTGATAGGGACTATTATCTAAAGGAAGATCCTAAATTTAAAGCTATAAGAGAAGCGTATTTTACTCATATTGCTCGTATGTTTGAACTGATAGGTGATAGTTCATCACTTGCTAAACAAAAAGCAAAGACAGTAATGGATATAGAAACAGACTTAGCTAAAATATCGATGCCCCAAGTTAAACAGCGAGATATAAAAGCAACATTTAATATCAAGACTCGCAAAGAGTTAGAAGCGCTTATGCCTAATTTTTTTTGGACAAGCTATTTTGAAGCTTTAGGTTTACCAAATATCAAAACGATTAATATCGCAATGCCTGATTTCTTCATTGGAATCAATAGCCTATTAAAAACTATTCCTATAGATAATTGGAAGATATATTTACAATGGCATCTTTTAGATGGGTTTGCTCCCTATTTATCTCAACCCTTTGTAGATGAAGATTTTAATATGGTAAAGGCTTTAACAGGCGCACAAAAATTATTACCACGTTGGAAGCGAGTTGTAAGTACGGAAAACAGCCTCTTAGGGTTTGCAATTGGTAAATTATATGTCGAGAAGTATTTTTCTGAACAATCAAAAACGGCTGTGTTAGCCATTTTACACAATATCCGACAAGCTCTGGAAACTGATCTACAAACTTTAAGCTGGATGACACCAAGCACTCGAAAAGCAGCATTAGAAAAACTGGCTTTAATGGAAGAACGAGTAGGGTATCCAAATAAGTGGCGTGACTATTCACAATTAAAAATTGATAGAGGACCTTATGTTTTAAATGTCATTCGTGCTAATCAGTTTTTGCTTAAAAGAGATTTAAATAAAATTGATAAGCCTGTTGATAGAGAAGAATGGGAGATGACACCGCAAACGATTAATGCTTATTATGATCCTTCAATGAACAATATTAATATTCCCGCTGGCATTTTACAGCCACCGTTTTTTGATCCTAATGCGCCTGCTGCAGTAAATTATGGTTCTATTGGATTTGTTATTGGTCATGAGATTACGCATGGTTTTGACGATCAAGGGGCACAATTTGATGGACATGGTAACTTAAAAAATTGGTGGTCACCAAAAGATTTAGAGCGCTTTCATCAAGCGACTCAATGTATTGTTAAACAATATGCTGATTATAAAGTGGATGGTCTAGCTATCCAAGGTGAACTCGTAGTGGGTGAAGCCACGGCAGATCTAGGCGGTGTTTTATTAGCATATCTAGCGTTTCATAAGTCAGAAGCTTATAAACAGGCTAAAACTATTGCAGGTTTTATACCTGAGCAACAATTCTTTTTGGGCGCGGCGCACGTTTGGGCTGCTAATATACGTCCAGAACAATTACGTAACTTAGTAACAACGGATCCTCATCCACCAGCAGTTTATCGAGTTAATGGGCCTTTAGCGAATATTCCTCAATTTGCAACCGCATTTAATATCACAAGTCCAAGTCCGATGATAAATCCAAATCGCTGTGTTATTTGGTAACTAAAAGAAAAAAGATAGATAAATAGTAAAAATACTTTAAGTTTAAATAAAAAAGCTTTTAGTACTCATTATCTAAATTTTAAGATAAAATATGGTTTTTTTATTAGCAACTTTATGAAGTATCCACTCGTCTTAGCAATAATTAGATATAATATAGTTGATTAGAAAAGAAGTTTAATTAGGTCGAAAATGAGTTTATATACAATTGCAACTTTTTATCAATTTACGCCGCTTACCAATTACGAAGCAATGAAAGAGCCCTTATTAATGGTCATGAAGGAAAAAAATATTCGTGGCACCATTATTCTCGCTGCAGAAGGTATAAATGGTACGTTTTGTGGGGAAGAGGAATCAGTCACTTATTTAGAAAATTATTTAAAAAGCTTTACAGAATTAAGTGAGCTATCCTTTCGTAAAACCTATGATGATTTTAATCCATTTGATAAAGCAAAGGTAAAATTACGCAAAGAAATTGTCACTTTAGGTACACCTGAAATAAACCCTAAAGATGAGACAGGCATCCATTTGACACCCGAAGAATGGAATGAATTACTTACCGATCCTAATGTTATTGTCATTGATACACGAAACGATTATGAAGTGAAGTTGGGTACCTTTAAAGGCGCTACCAATCCAGAAACAGAAAATTTTAGAGACCTGCCTGAGTATGTGGAAAAACATCTTCTTGATAAAAAAGATAAGAAAGTTGCCATGTATTGTACTGGCGGTATCCGGTGTGAGAAATCCACAGCTTATTTAAAGAAATTAGGTTTTAAACAGGTTTATCAGCTTAATGGTGGTATTTTAAATTACTTAGCTACCATGCCTGTTGAAAACTCTATGTGGGAAGGTCACTGTTTTGTGTTTGATGAGAGAGTGGCTCTTGATCATAGCTTAAAAAGCTTAGAGAAGGGATCGATTGATACTGAGTGGAAAAATAAAAATAGAAAGAAATTAGAGCAATATTAAATTTTTGCTGGCCTTTTATCTAGTTTAATAACTTTTATTTAAAATTCTATTATAAATCATGCCCTTAATAGTCAAATTTTAGGATTAAGATTATCCACTTGTTCGGTTAATTCAATTGGAGGTTTATCTTAAAAATAAAAAAATATTAAAATTCAAAAGCTTAATAAGGATATTATTTAAATTCACTAATAAACTTATTTGTTAGAACAAACTTCTTGTGTTAATATTTTTTATTATGAAGATATCTAACCGTATAGTTAAGTATTTCTTTATCTTGAGCTTAATTTTTACTTTCATTAAGCCCGTTTCACTTTTCCTGAATAATCAGCCTTTATCAACCAGCCAATATACTCAGACCGCAGAATGTCCAACTAGAGCAGCAATAAATGCCTTGTGCCAATCTTCTACTTATTATACGGCTGAGGAACACTACTTAGGTTGTTTGCCCTATTTATTTATTCCTATTGGGCTATTGTTTTTTTCCTTACCTTATTTAGTTTCTACCCCGCCACATGACTCACCCTTTAAGCCACCTATTTAATTTATGTAATCTAGTTTTAAAAATTTAAGCAAATAATTTTGAATGCTGAACTTAGGTTAAAGCACTAATTCTTTAGCCGATTTAATCCTATTGCTTCAGTTGAACTTAGATTAAGTAGCTAATGAAAATTAGCTATACATAGATTATGAGGACTATATGAAAAAGAATACTTATTTATTAAGCTTAATAGGGCTTATAGGTATTGTTAGCTCAACCTGGGCGCTACCTGTCGGCTTTGATAGCTCAAATCCTTTAACGTTAGCGCACCTTATTCAAGAGAATAGCCCCTGGGTTTATTTAACTATCTTTTTTGGGCTTGGTGTATTATTGGCTTTTACACCCTGCGTATTACCTATGGTGCCTATTTTATCAGGCATTATCGTTGGCCAAAATTCGTTATCTTTATCAAGGGCTTTTAAGCTTTCAGCAGCCTATGTTATAGGTATGGCATTAACCTATGCGCTAGCCGGCATGCTAGCTGCGTATTTAGGTAGCACGGTGCAGACTTTAATGCAGCAGCCTTGGATTATTGGCACCTTTAGCGTTTTATTTATACTAATGGCACTATCTATGTTAGATATTTTCCATCTACGTCTTCCTAGCTCGTTTAATTCTCGTTTAAGCCAGTTAAGCCAGAAGAGCAATAATAAGAGTTTTATTTCTGTTGCTTTGATGGGTGTCATTTCAACCCTGATTGTCTCGCCCTGCGTAACGGCACCTTTAATTGGGGTATTAACTTATATTGGGCAAGAAGGCCAGGTATTAAAAGGGGGCTTAATTTTATTTGTAATGGCCTTAGGTATGGGAACCCCATTGTTGTTAGTAGGCGCAGGATATGGCTCTTTATTACCTAATACAGGCCTGTGGATGATTAAAATTAAACAGTTTTTTGGTCTTTTAATGCTGGGAATGGCCATTTGGATGTTATCTCGAATTCTTCCCAATACCATTATCAATGTTTTATGGGCTCTTTTATTGATTATGGTAAGTTTTTATCTCGGACTTTTTCAAAATACCACGTCAAATGGACAGAGAGTCATGCAAATCTTTGGTAGTTTGGCATTAATGATAAGTGGGATCATGTTGTATTCGTTAGTCCCCACTATGGTTAAAAATAATGCTAATGCTAATACTCATACTATTGCAGCGCCTAAAGAGGCTCCCTTTATAAAGGTAAATACTTTAGAGGAAATTAATGCCCAACTGATTCAGGCTAAGCAAGCTCATAAACCTGTATTTCTCGAATTCTATGCAACTTGGTGCAGTGATTGCCAGGCGATGGAAGCACATGTTTTTAATCAACCAGATATTATTAAAACTATGAATGGTTTAGTTAGTCTGAAGGTAAATTTAAGCGATAATACCCCTGAAACACGTGAAATTAAGAAAAAATTTGCGATTTATGGTTTACCAGAGATGATTTTCTTTGATTCATTAGGTGCTGAGCGAAGTGGACTTACTTCTGCTGGCTATTTAAATAAAGCAGAAATGTTATCACTCCTTAAGAAAGCTAAATAACTTAAAAAAGCGCATGTACTTCTTGTACACTGCGCTTTTTCAATCCTTTTTGACCGCTTTATGTCTTTGCAGTCAGTTTGGAAAGATGCCTATCATTGCCTAAAATAAAGCCATGGAGGCTAAAACATTGCAAATGAAAGAAGATTTTTTTAATATGCATAGCTATTAATTCCTAATTTCATCTTAAATTATCCCTTGAAATCAGTATTAGATAATCTAAAGGTCTTTAATAATTATATTAAAGGAGAAAGAGCAGACGTTGTAAAAAACGAGTTAGCTTATTATAAATACAATCTAGATGCATTAAAAATTAACTTCAAGGAAGTTATTATTACCGATGATGAGGACATTGTTGAACAAGTTCAAAATATTTTAGCCAATCTAAATATTCCTAAATCTCAATGGCCAAGCTATATTAAGCGAAAAAATCTCTACCAATTCCTAGAAAAATTAAATCGTCGTGGTTTTATTCAAATAAGCTATCTTTTGCAGTTAATTGATGAGAAAACCCAGATAAGAAAGAAAAATCTTACCCTGGCTGGGTTTGGGGCATTAATGATTTTTCTGTCTTCGCTTTTTATACCGCAATTAGTAGCGGTTAGGCTTGCCCTGCAATCATTTATTTTATCTACGTTTAGTCTACCGCTTTTAGGACTTATTTCTAAGGTCTTTTCAACTGGATACTATCTTTATAATAACCATACAGATACCAAAAGAACGCTTCTTAAACGTTTGCATGATAACGGTTTTGTAGTGGCAAGTTTTATTGTTAACTTTGTAGCTTATGTTTTATGGATTATTGCAGCCTCACCAATGACGCCTCTAATTGGCGGTTTATTTATTTTGGCTTCTGTCTTAAATGTGGCTAAGGAGCTCTTTTCATTAGGTCATTATGCTATTAAATATATCGCTAGAGATGCCTTGCCAACTACCCTAGACTTAAATCTTTATCGTAGTCACATTCGTAATGAATATAGTTACTTTAATCGACGCAATAGCGCTTTTATTAACTTAGTGGCAGCCATTTTAATTGTTGGCATTATGGCTGCTTGGTCATTTTTACCAAGCGGTATTATCTTGTCTGTTGGTACCTTTGTAGCGATAGGTATAATCTCCTTGGTTAAAAAATTAATTCTTGATAGAAGTGAAAAAATCATTAGAGACCGTTTACAATTGCAGTTACAGCATATTAATGAAGTAGAAGAAAAATTAACGACTAAAACGCCCTTGACTAACCTGCTAAGTCAAGAAATAGTTAAAGAAGTTAGAAAGGAGCAGCAGAGAGAATCTGCTGCACACTCTAGGGTAAATGATGCTAACTCAACCCCAACTTACTTGCTAGTAAAAAAGTTAAAGTTTCTTTTCTGGCAGCGTCCAGAAAATATTACGATTCCTTTTAATACAAATACATTAGCTCCACCTAGTCTTAAGTAATAAATATATTATGTTTAAGTTTCAGAAGAGCTTAAAGCTTACTGCATTTTTGCTTGATTGGTTTCTTCATCGTCTTCAGGACTAAATTCTCCTTGTACGACTTTTGCTTTTTCCTTAGTTTCTTTTAATCCTTCTTTTACCATAAGTGTTTCAAAGGTAAGCCCAGCTTGTTTATATTTTTCTTTAAGGGGATTACCTTCTTCAAGCGTATCTTCCATTGCTTTTAACTTATTACGTATTTCTTGAAGCGTTCCTTCATAACTTTGACCATCACCTAAAGAGAATATATTATAACCTCCAGGCTTTGGCTTTCCATCAGGCGTTGATTCACGTCCAAAGAAGGCTCTATTTTTTTGAGCCTGCTCTTTAAAGAACACTTTAGCTTGCTCTAAGGTAGGAAATTCAAAGCTATTTTTAGCTTTATCGTATTTACCACCTTTTTTCTCAAATTGAGTAATGAAGGCTGCAACAATGTCGTCGAAATCTTTACTTTTAGGCGCAGTATTAACTATGGTAGGGTTACTTTGCTCATTTTTCTTTTGCTTTCTTGCTTGCTCCAACTCATATTGATACTCTTCATCATGTAGCTCTGCTGCTGACTTCATTGGGGTGAGCGGAGTTAGTATTTGCTCTTTTTTTTGAGCTGGATTCTCTTTAGGTTTAGGCATAGCAAAATTCCTTAATTCTGTTTAATATTTTAACATTATGATCTAAAATTTTAAATTATTTTAAGAGAAAAGACAAGAGAGACACCAAGTTTTCACCTGTTTCTAGCCTGTTTTGGGCTTTCCCTGTAAACTTAAGCACTTTATCAATTAACTATGAAATTAAAATGCTTGAAGTAAATCAAATTAATATAACTTTACATGATTTAAGTGAGCGAACCAACGCACTTCGGGGGTATCTTTGACTTCGATAGTAAGCAAGAGCGCCTAGAAGAAGTGACGCGTGAGCTCGAATCGGCTGCCATTTGGGATAATCCAGAGCATGCTCAGGCCTTAGGGCGGGAGCGTGTCCAGCTAGAATCCGTTGTTCACCACTTGCAGTCCTTAGCTAAAAATATCATTGATTTAACTGAACTTTTTGAGTTGGCGCGCGAGGAAAATGATGAAGAAGCCATCAATGATGTTGCTAAAGAAGTTGCCTCATTAGAACAGCAGGTAGCAAAATTAGAATTTCGCCGCATGTTTTCAGGTAAAATGGATGGTGCATACGCTTATTTAGATATTCAAGCAGGCTCAGGTGGAACAGAAGCGCAAGATTGGGCAGAAATGCTACTACGTATGTATTTACGTTGGGGTGAGCATCACGGTTTTAATATGACGTTAATAGAATGCTCACCAGGTGAAGTTGCGGGAATTAAAAGTGCAACTATTCATGTCGTAGGTGAATATGCCTACGGTTGGTTACGGACCGAAACAGGTGTACACCGGTTAGTTCGCAAGTCGCCTTTTGATTCAGGTAATAGACGCCATACCTCATTTGCCGCTGTATTTGTTTCACCGGAAATTGATGAGGATATAGAGATTGAAGTTAACCCTGCTGATTTACGTATTGATACGTATCGGGCTTCAGGCGCAGGCGGGCAGCATGTTAACCGTACTGATTCAGCAGTACGAATAACACATATGCCAACAGGGATAGTGGTGCAATGTCAAACAGATAGAAGTCAACACAAGAATAAAGACAGCGCCATGAAACAACTGCGAGCAAAGCTTTATGAAATGGAACTACAAAAGAAAAATGCAGAACAGCAAGCACTTGAGGCCACAAAATCAGATATTGGTTGGGGCTCACAGATACGCTCTTATGTCTTAGATCAATCACGTATTAAAGATTTAAGAACCGGGGTTGAAACAAGTAATACGCAAGCTGTATTAGATGGGGATCTGGATAAATTTATAGAAGCCAGTTTAAAAGCTGGTATAGGGGCAGCAGTATGACAGAAGTAATCGTAGATGAAAGTGAAGTATATTTAATTCGTAAACAAAAATTAGCTAATTTACGCGAGCAGGGGTTTAATTTTCCTAATGGTTTTCGTCGAAAATATTATGCTGCTAATATAATCGATCAATATAAAGAGTGTACGAAAGAAGAATTAGCTGCAGAAAAAATTCAAGTTGCCGTTGCCGGTCGTATTGTTTTACGTCGAATTATGGGAAAGGCGAGCTTTTTTCATATTCAGGATGTATCGGGTCGTATTCAAGTGTATATAAAGCAAAATGATTTACCTGAAGTCTATGAGCAATTTAAAGAATGGGATCTAGGTGATATTGTTGGTGTAGAAGGAGAGTTATTTAAAACGAATACCGGTGAATTGAGTATTCATGCCAGTAATGTCGTTTTGCTTACAAAATCATTAAGGCCTTTACCCGATAAATTCCATGGTTTAGCTGATCAAGAAATGCGTTATCGCAAGCGCTATGTGGATTTAATTGCCAATGAAGAGTCGCGTCGCACTTTTTTAATTCGTTCGCAATTAATTAAAGCCTTTCGCCAGTATATGGATAGCCATCATTTTCTTGAAGTAGAGACGCCGATGATGCATCCTATTCCGGGCGGGGCTTTAGCTAGACCTTTTATTACCCATCACAATAGTTTAAACATGGATATGTTTTTACGGATTGCTCCGGAATTATATCTTAAGCGTTTAGTTGTTGGTGGATTTGAACGCGTATATGAAATCAACCGTAATTTCCGTAATGAAGGTATTTCAACGCGCCATAACCCTGAGTTCACTATGGTTGAATTTTATCAAGCTTACGCCGATTATCAGGATTTAATGGATTGTACTCAAGATTTAATGCAGCATTTATGTGATGTTGTTTTAGGTAGCCGAAAAATTAATTATCAAGGTCAGGAAATTAATTTTAATGAACCTTTTGCGCGCTTAAGTGTTAAAGAAGCAATTTTACATTACCATTCTAATCTGACGTCTACTCAGTTAGAAACTGTAGAGGAATGCAAAGCTATTTTAGAGCAGTTGCAATTACCTTATAAATCTACGGATGGATTAGGTAAGTTACAAATGATTATTTTTGAAGAAACAGTGGAGCATTTATTAATTCAGCCTACATTTATTACGGGTTATCCAACAGAAGTATCACCACTAGCGAGACGTAATGATAAAGATCCAACTATTACTGATCGCTTTGAATTTTTTATTGCTGGCCGTGAAATTGCTAATGGCTTTTCAGAGCTTAATGATGCGGAAGATCAAGCTGAGCGTTTTCATAAACAAGTTACTGAAAAAGAAGCTGGGGATTTAGAAGCCATGCACTTTGATCATGATTATATTGAGGCTCTTGAGTATGGTTTACCACCAACAGCAGGCGAAGGTATTGGTATTGATAGGTTAGTCATGCTTTTTACTAATTCACCTTCTATACGCGATGTCATTTTATTTCCACATCTACGTCAATTAGATTAATCTTTGTATTTTTCTGTCCACTTATCCCGCATAGAAAATTGAATTCTAAGCGGGACTTTCATAGTTAAAAAAATTATTACAAAACACTGGACTTATTTAATATTTCCTATTTAATAGATAGCGCTAGTGATCATTTATTAGCAATACCTTACATTTTTTATTTTCATTGTACAAATAGTCTTGTACAAGTAGTTCTAGTGAGGATCAAGGCTATGAAATCTCAAATTCAATACAAAGAAGAAATTAATGACGCATCGGCTCAAGCCCCAAATGTGTGTGCTTGTTTAAACAATAAGGATGTCATAGCAAGTAAGATTTCTGATCATCATCCTATAGTTCATAATGGTATTTTATTTTGGAATGTCATGATGCAAGGAAGGAAAAGAGGAAATGGATTTAATAATGGATTTGGTATTATCGAAAATGATGCAGATTATAAAGCGAGGTTAAGTAAAATCGCAGAAGTTATTGCAGAAGTGGTTGAGTATAATCCTTCAATTGAAGCAATTTGCCTTTGTGAAGGGCCTATTAAAGATGATGATACTAAAGTCTTAAATGATAGTTTAAAAGCCTTTCCTTCAATGCAGCGTTTTATCAGTCAAGATAGGTTTTATAAACCAAATGAAGTAGGTCCTGAATGGGGTTTATTGATGCTCGCTGATAATCGCTATAAAGCTTCTAAAGTCAATTTAGAAGGAATAAGCCTTCTTCCAAATCTAGTAAATCGCTTCCAACTATGGCAATTACAAGATGGTGATACAACAAAATATGTTGCTTTAGCGCATTTTCCCTTTTCAGGAGATGTTTATACAACAGACAGGAAATTGCTTTCAGCACGTTCTCAAGTATATTGTCAATTTATTCAGTATGTTTTGGATCAATACCAAGATAAAAGTTTAAACTTTTGTGCAGATTTTAATTTTAATCCACATTTGATAGGTCAACCTGCAGAACGAGTCTTAGATCACATAATTAATAACAATAGTATTTTATTAAACATTGAAGAAAAGTCTGGTGTATTTAATGTTGATACTGTGACAGTTGATGGCGTTTTGTTATCGCAAAAAGAAAAACAGAACTATCTTAATACAAGAAGAGAGCAAAATTTAATGACAAGACTTCAATGGAATGATCGATTTTTTAAAGCAGCACTGAAAGTTGTTATAGATCAAAAAGAGGCTAATGCATATTTAGATTATACTCCAATAGCTTCTTTGCAGGCTGGTTAATTTAAATTTATTTAAAATAATTTAAAATTTTGCTACCAAAAAAATTAATAAAGTCAATTTGATTTTTATTAACATTGTGTAGCACAATTTTTGCAAATCCTAACGACATATACTCGGTTAACCACTGAATATGTTGTTTAGGATCTTCCGAAATATGAACATAATCAAAAAGCTGTTCAGGTTTTACTAATGCAGCGGCCTGCTCAAATTGCTCGGGTGTCTTTAATTCCGCTAACATACTACTGCCAAAAATATTGCTTTTCCATTGATCAAAAGCACCTTGTAGGGCAACTTCCTTCGAGTAATCATAAGAGAGTTGTATTTTTAAAATCATAGGTTTGTTGCTGCCGCCGTTTTCTTGCCATGCTTTAACAACTGCCTTTACCTTATCTAGAGGTTGAGAAACAGTTACAAGGCCATCAGCCCAATTGGCAAGCCAGGCTGTTGTCTCAGGAGTAATTGCTGCGCCCCATAGAGGAAGAGACGAGGAAGGTCGCGTATAAAGTGTGGCTTGCTCGATAGTTATTAAACCTTTATGAGTAACTGTTTCACCTTGCCATAATGCTCTTATGATATCAGCTGCTTCTTTAAGCCTTGCATTTCGTTCTTTTTTGGCAGGCCAATGTATACCAGTGATTGCCTCATTTAAAGCCTGCCCACTACCAAGACATAACCAAAAGCGTTTCGGGAATAAATTATCTATTGTTGCTGCTGCTTGCGCAACAATAGCAGGATGATAACGAAATGTAGGACAGTTAATTAAGCCATATTCAAATGCGGTCTGACTCATAGCAGCGCCAAGCCAAGCCCATGAAAAGCCAGAGTGACCTTGTTCTCTATTCCAGGGATGAAAATGGTCTGAAGAAAAGGCAAAATCAAATCCAGCTCGTTCCGCACGTTTAACATAATCAAGTAAATTTATAGGAGAAAATTGCTCATGCGAGATGTGATAACCAAATTGAACTCTATCCATTAGTGTAATTTGCTCCTGCATTTTTATGTTTTTATCTGGATACTAAGGTATCCAGATAAATCAACTCATTATTAATGACGAATTTCTGCAGTTTCTTCACTGGTAAAATGCAATTTATCATCTTTCCAAGAGACATGAATGGTTTCACCTGCAATAAATTGTCCAGTCAACAAGGCTTGTGCTAATGGATTTTCTAGCTCTTGTTGAATGGTACGTTTAAGGGGCCTTGCGCCATATACTGGATCAAACCCAGCTTTCCCTAAATGAGCAAGGGCTGCCGGTTCAACGTCCAAGCGAATATTTAATTGCTGTAAACGTTGTTGTAAGTTACTAATTTGAATACCAGCGATGGTTGTGATTTGCTCTTGACTGAGCGGATGAAAGACTACCGTATCGTCAATGCGATTAATAAATTCAGGACGAAAATGCTGGCTTACAATTCCCATTACCGCTTCTTTTAATTGATCATATGTGACTTTAGAAGCCATATCTTGAATTAAATGGGATCCTAAATTAGAGGTCATGACAATCACTGTATTCCGAAAATCAACAGTACGACCTTGACCATCTGTTAAACGACCATCATCCATTACTTGCAGTAAAATATTAAATACATCTGTATGCGCTTTTTCAATTTCATCAAGTAAAATGACAGAATAGGGTCTTCTTCTTACAGCTTCTGTCAAATAACCGCCTTCTTCATAGCCTACATATCCTGGTGGAGCGCCTATAAGGCGAGCAACTGAATGCTTTTCCATGAATTCAGACATATCCATTCTAACCATCGCTTCTGTGGTATCAAATAAAAAGGCAGCTAAGGCTTTACAAAGTTCAGTCTTACCTACGCCTGTTGGACCTAAAAAGAGAAAAGAGCCAATAGGGCGATTAGGATCAGAAAGGCCTGCGCGTGAACGGCGAATAGCATTAGAAACCACATCGACTGCTTCATCTTGGCCAATTAACCGTTTATGTAGCGCATCTTCCATATGAAGTAATTTTTCTTTTTCACCTTCAAGCATTTTAGCTACTGGAATACCAGTCCATTTAGAAACGACTTCAGCAATTTCTTCTTCAGTTACTTTATTACGAACAAGTCGAGGCTCAGTGTTGTCTTCTTTTTCATTGACTTGTAATAGTTGCTTTTCAAGTTCAGGAATACGACCATATTGCAATTCAGACATGCGTGCTAAATCGCCCGCTCTGCGTGCTGTATCTAATTCTATTTTCGCTTGTTCCAGCGCTTCTTTAATATGTGTTGCACCTTGCAACGTCGCTTTCTCTGCTTTCCAAACCTCTTCTAAATCAGTGTACGTTTTTTCAAGCTCATCAATACTGTGTTGCAAATCTTGTAATCTTTTTTTAGAAGCTTCATCATTTTCATTTTTAAGCGCTTCTCGTTCAATTTTTAATTGAATTAAGCGTCTATCTAATTTATCTAAGCTTTCAGGCTTAGAATCGATTTCCATGCGGATTAAACTGCCTGCTTCATCGATTAAGTCAATCGCTTTATCAGGGAGTTGACGATCACTAATATAACGATGTGAAAGTGTTGCTGCAGCAATAATAGCAGGGTCAGTAATTTCAACACCATGATGAACTTCATAACGCTCTTTTAATCCACGTAAAATAGCAATCGTGTCTTCAACAGATGGTTCATCAATTAATACTTTTTGAAAGCGTCTTTCAAGGGCTGCATCTTTCTCAATATACTGACGATATTCATCAAGCGTTGTTGCACCAATACAATGCAATTCACCGCGAGCTAAAGCCGGCTTTAACATGTTACCAGCATCCATTGCACCTTCTGCTTTACCGGCACCTACCATCGTGTGTAATTCATCAATAAATAGGATAATTTGACCTTCTTGTTTGCTTAAATCTTTTAACACGGCTTTTAAGCGTTCTTCAAATTCACCACGAAACTTAGCACCGGCAATAAGAGCACCCATATCAAGAGAAAGTAAACGCTTATTCTTTAATCCTTCAGGTACTTCACCATTAATTATACGTTGTGCTAACCCTTCAACAATGGCCGTTTTACCTACTCCAGGTTCACCAATTAAAACAGGATTATTTTTAGTACGTCTTTGTAGAACTTGAATGGTTCGGCGAATTTCATCATCACGGCCAATTACAGGATCTAGTTTACCTTGCTCAGCTCGCTCGGTTAAATCCAGTGTATATTTTTCTAAAGCTTGTCGTTGATCTTCTGCATTAGGGTCATTAACGCCTTCACCGCCACGAACATCATTAATTGCTTGTTCAAGTGTTTCTTTGGTTACACCGGCTTGCTTAAGTAAGCGGTTTAAATTTCCTTCCTCACTAATAGCAGCAAGTAAAAATAATTCACTTGAAATATAAGCGTCTTTGCGTTGTTGAGCTAATTTATCTGTTAAATTAAGCAGGCGATTAAGCGCATTTGAAATATGAATATCGCCGCCGGTACCTGCTACCTTAGGCAAACGGTCCAGCGCTTGATCTAACGCGGTACGAAGTTGGGCAATATTAGCACCGGCCTTAGTTAACAAAGGTCGAGTGCTGCCGCCTTGCTGATCAAGCAGCGCTTTTAAGACATGTTCAGGCTCAATAAAACTATTATCTCTTCCTAAAGCTAAAGATTGAGCATCAGCAAGAGCCATTTGAAATTTTGAGGTAAGTTTATCCATTCGCATTGTATAACCTCTCTATCATAGATTATTTATGCTTGCTTGCATAAGTTAAGTCTGGTTAAATATCGACCTTTATCTTTAAATATGAAGCTAAAAGGTATTAATTACAGTCTTACTGCCGTAAAATAAGGGCTGAAATTCAAAAAACAAGGGGTAAAGCGGTCTATCTATGAATAATTCTCCTAACCAACAGTCTGAGTCACAAGCGCTATTAAATCAAATAATTCTTGAATACATGCGCGAACAAAAACGAAAGCGCCGTTGGCGTTGGATAATACGCATTCTTATTGTCGCTTTAATTATTCTAGCTTTTTTTAAAGTGAGTTCTTTATTAGAAACTGATAAAGAGGTTCTAGTTAAAGAGCATGCTGGTTTAATTGATCTAGAAGGAACTATTTCTGATGATGGCGGCGGCAATGCAGAAAACTTTGTTAAAGGGTTAGATAAAGCATATAAAAATAAATCGTTAAAAGCATTAATTATTCGTATTAATAGCCCCGGTGGGAGTCCTGTACAAGCTGATTATATGTATAGTGCTCTACGTCATTATCGTACTCAATATCCTAATATTAAGACCTATGCCGTATGCGTTGATGTATGTGCTTCAGCTGCTTATTATGTCGCAGCCGCGACTGATGAAATTTATGCTAATGAAGCAAGTATGGTCGGTTCTATAGGTGTACTTTATAACGGCTTTGGTTTTGTTGATGCTATGCAAAAATTAGGCATTACACGACGTTTGCAAACAGCAGGTAGTAATAAAGGCTTTTTAGATCCATTTTCGCCAGTCACTCCTGACCAGCAACAACTGTTACAAACTATGCTCAATGATGTGCATGAGCTATTTATAAATCGAGTAAAAGAAGGGCGTGGCTCACGATTACACATAGATAATCAAACCTTTTCAGGTTTATTTTGGACTGGAAATCAGGCGAAAGAGCGTGGGCTTATTGATGGCTTTGCTAGCAGTGGGCAACTTACTCGTGATGTCTTAAAACTAAATACTGTTATTGATTATACTTATAAACAAAGTGTCTTTGAACGAGTTAGCCGTAATGTAGGTACCGCCATTGCAGATGAACTTCCCAAAGCGTTAGGACTTAATCCAGGTATTATAGAATAAAGGCTGATGAATATTAATTAGCAGTAAGGAATTTTTAGTTCCTTACTGCTAAAAAGTTTATGTTCTATTGTAATTGCCGCCACGATTGTCTGCCGAAAGCTTGTTGGCCAGGATTTTCATTTACCTTCTGCATACTACCACTGGTACCTGCCAAATATTTATATTCCTTACTGCCTGCATTTAAAATGGCTGGTGTTGCTGTAAGACCTACTTCAGATTTAATGCCGCTAGCTGTCGCACTAAGTTGTTGTCCATTTTGGGTGGTAAGAGTGACTGCATCTGATGAATTAAATTGTCCATCTTGATTTAAATCAAACACATTGAAATTTAATCGGCCACCCGTATTGGCGTTTAATTCCATAAGCCAACTTGTACCGCCATAATCACATGGGTCAGTGTTAGGAATAACCGTGGTAAAGATAATTCTTCCATTTAGATAAATCATATCTGAGACAATACGTTCACCTTGTGCTTGACCATTATAAACTAAATCCATATACCAGCCGCGTTGATTTGTTATTGCATTGTCACTGGTAACGCGTAGATTGTTTTGTTCTGCTACAATAGTTTGTTCTAATAATTGGTCTCTTCCCGTAATGACTGTATTGGTATCGTCACGTAAAGCATAAATACTTTGAATACTTAAATCTGTTTTATCTGCGTTTTCGATGTATTTACCTGTGCCAATATAAATTTGTAATCCCCCGGTACTAAAATTAACGCGTGATACAGTGGGGCGTGTGGTAATTGGTTGACGTTTGCCTGTACTATCTTTTGCTATAAAGAAGGGTATGGGATTAGTACCTGTTGGCGTATAGCTAAATTTCCATGAAGCAGGATCACTTGAAGAAATATCGATTTTCCAGACATTACCAAATAAATCACCAGCATAAATGAGGTCAGCAACCATATTACCATCTGTATCCACAACTGTAGGTGAAGACATACCATTAGGGCGAGCTAAATTCAATGGATCAGAACTCATGCCAACTTTAGTATCGAATTTTTTGATAATAGCGCCGGTATCAATATTAACAACGTAAATGATGGCATTACCCGTGGAGCTAACATTTGAATCACTGTAGGTATTATTATAGCCATTACCAAAGATAGCAGCCCACTGGCCATTAGCGAGGCGCACAATAGACGCTTGGCCAAAGGAGAAGCCCATATCAATATCGCCACCTAATGCAGGATCATCAGTAAATTCCCATTTAACTAGTTGCTCTGCATTAGATTCAGCAAACATATTAGGATTTGTTATATCGAGTGCAAAAATACCTTGGCCGCCAGCGTTAAGCGAACCAACTAAAACTGTATGCCAATTATTATCAATGCTACTAAAAATATCTATAGCATTCGGTGACCCATCTACATAATACCGATGTGTGTAATTAGTGCTCGATAACTGATTTAAATTCTTAAAGACAGTTGAGGGTACATAGGCGAATAATTCATTCCCATTATCGGCATCAAACGCATGGAGCATGCCATCATTAGCGCCTACATAAATAACCGGTTTGCGATTTAACTTAGCATCTCTAAATATGCTATAAGGTGTTTCAGCAGCGCTACCAGACCAAACAATAGGATAATTTTGTTTTGGTACATCCACTAAGACGGGCCCTGAATCAATAATATCGCCTAAAGGTGTACTACGATTGCGAAAAAAACCACCATTTTGCATTTCTTTGCTGCGATCACCGCGGATGTAATTAAGTCGATTGCTGCCTTGATTGTCAACAAGCGCTGTAGAAGGGTTTGTGTTTAAGATGGTAGACTGCGAAACGTCCAGCTCTATAAGCGTGGGTGAGGCAGAATTCGTTGGCCATCTAAAAGGGATACCTTTTTTAGTTGAGGGTTTATAAGTAATAATATTACGACCTGTATTAAAGTTCTGTAATTTTAGTTTTTCAGCAGCATCCCAGATTGCGCCTTGCGTTGAAGAACCTGTATAAAGAATATTTCCATTGTTTGGGTCAAGTGCAAACGCAAGTAAGCGGCCACTCCAATCTTTAGTACGGAAAATAGCTTGATAAATTAAGGTTCCTGATTTTAAAGAACCACTGCTTAATGTTGCAGATGAAAACGAACCTGATCGGTCCATAATGGCTTGCAAAGCTTTGGAAAGTTGTGCGCCTAAATTACTTGCATTAGTAATTAAAAAGTAATTATCAGGATTGCCACTATTAGCGGTATCATATTCACTTTGTATATCAGGTAATTTGTTGTTATTACTATCAGTAAACCCGCCCCACTTAGCTGCATACCATAAAGGGGAGTTAAAAGTTTTAGCTGGCCCTAGACCGTTTGCTGTCAACGTACGACTTGTTATCCACGGCAATGGTTGATTATCATTCCAAGTTCCACCTGGAAAGGCGCCAGGCGGTGTATCTAAAACATAATCAACATCTTGATTAGTACCTGTATCTTTATCCCTAACTTCTAAATAAATACCGTCTTTAGTTGTTCCTGAAATAATAAAACCCAGGTGTTGTTTTTTACCGCTATTAGCAAAAAGACTTTCTGTGGTAATAGTGAGCGTATTGTTGGCGTTAACAGTAATCGTGTATCTTACGATGGTATCAATACCAAAACCTGAGCCTGCTTGTAGATCAGAAAAATTAACCGTAAAAATACCTTGATTGGTTGTCAGGTAATCGACATAAATGTCAACAACGGCACTAGTTGGTGTATTATTACCACCATTATCATTAATCTGTGATCCTGAAACGGATTTAGCAAAGGGAATAATACTCACATTACTGTTGCCAACTTTAAAATTAATTTCAGGCCTACGTGGAGATAAAACAACAGAAAAGAGTTTAGCATTCTGTGTGCCTGCAACATTACTTAAATCGTTCATCCATCCATGATAAGCAACACTTGCGGCATAATAACTACCATCATAAGCTGTGTCATAGGGTGCAAGTCCTCGAATATTTGCAAAGCTTGTGACAAGTTTAGCTGTTGGATTACCATCTGTATTAGTACCTGACTCCCCAATAAAAGCAAATAAACTGGAAAATCCTTCGCCATTGAAAATAGCTTGGGCAAGGGCTGAAACATTTAAGGAAGCAAGATCACCTGACATAGGATTAAAATAATTTCCAGGTACATAATCACTATCATAGGTGGGATAAAAATCGCTAATAGAAAGTATATTTGCTTTAGCACAAGAAGGAAAATTAGTATAAGGGTTTTGCCAGCTTGCATTAGGCAAATTAAGACTGTTATCTCTGCCACCGGAGTAATTAAATCCTGCTGTGGGACCACCTTTACCAGCAAAATAACGTACTGCTTCATAAATCATTTCAGCAATAGGCTCGCCTAGCATTTCGCATGAGCCACTGGTTAAATTTTTATAAGCGCAAACATAAAGATTGGTATTCGGATGAGTAAACGTAAATTTATTAATCGTTGAAATAATACCATTAACGGCAGTAAATTGTCCGGTTGTTAAATTTATTTCGTCACGAATGCTGCCAATATTTTTGCGCAAAACGCCACCATTCGTATTATTAACATAGGAACCAGTAATAAGCCCAAACAGCATGGAATCATTTTCACCATACTCTTGTAATAAGCCAATTGGTTTATAATTTCCATTTGGATAGGCACGGCAATTGGACTCAAGGCCGACATTCGGATCACATACTTTTACCTGTACAGCAAAATCTGTCACGCCTGGAACTGCAGCTGCATTCCCTTTAAATTCAAGATCTAACCATTGCCACACTGTATAAGGTTGGTTTAGGGCGACCCGCAGCATAGGATAACCATTTTTATTAAGTGAGCCGCTATAAAAAATATGTCTAGTATTGGAACTAGTTGGTGAGGCATAGGGTGTATAATCACTGATATTATAACCATGCGTAAGTTCATATTCCTTTGCCCAGCTATGACCATCTAAAGGAACATATATTCGTTGTAGTACTGTTTGAGAAGAGGTGTCAATGGCACGAAATCCACCGTAAAGTACTTTCCTAACGGCATCAAAGCGAGCAGTAGTTAAATAATTTAAAAAATTACCACTCCAGCTTCCGGGACATTTCTTATTAGTTGCCACTGAAGTTGGATAAAAAAGATTTCCACCCGTATCATACGCATAACATTTGTTGCTATCAAAATAACCGAAATAGTCAAAAGAAGGTTTAAACGTATATTCAATAGCTCCGTCGCCATCTAAATCAGTAAAATCATCATAGGCTTCAAAATAAAATTTATGATCCCGGCCTAAAACAAGCATCGTCATTGGTGCTACTGATTCAGTAAAAAAAAGAGGTGATTGCGCTAAATTCAAAGCTGCTGTATAACCTACACCACAAAATAAATTAGCGATTGTTAAAAGCAGTAACAAAATACGTCTCATTAGAATCGCCTCGCTACGGTAGTTTGTAAATAAGTGACCGACTCGCTATTAGCACCTACGCCACGGGCCGTAATCCGATAATAATGCACCCCTGTTCCAAAGGTGGCACTCCCTACCACCGGTGAATCAGGGACAAATTGTAAGTATTCAATAACATAACGGGGAGCTGCGGTGACATTTTTAAGTTCGCTTGTATAAGCTGCCGAGTTACTATTCCACCAGGAAGCAGGCTGACTATATAAACTAGTACTGTCAAACATTTGCCGTACACAGGGAGAAGCTGGGCAGTTATTAGAATAAATAACCGGTTTCTTTGTTTGTGCTATTAGCCAGTCCTCACCCGCATTTAAAGCCGATTCAGCTGCTCTGAGTGAAATTTCTTTATCTTGTATATTAGCAGACATTCTTTCTTCCATATGACTAACTTGAACGGAGCCAACTGCAAGAATGGTAATTACGAATAATAAAATAAGTGCTATAGCAAGTGTGGCTCCTTGTTGCTTTTTCATACAGGTAACCCTCGATTACGTAATGTTATGAACATCACCCATTCTCGTCTGATTTTCCTGTCAGTAGGTGTAACTGTAACCCCATTAAATGTATATGGTCTGGGTCTATCAGTGACATTATCAATTGTGGCTAACAATAAATTAACTTGAACACTAATAACATTATTCCAATTATTAGCCGTATTAACCTGAGCAGCAGTTTGATAACTATTTACGGTATTATCATTATCTGTATCAACGCCATAAGTAATTTGCAAGCGTTCTACGCCTTCGGCTATCTCATCTTCATTGCTATTGGCACTTAGCCTGACTAAAGCAAATATGGGTTGGCTTTGACTATTTACTCGCCCCGTGTTTTTAATATAGAAGGCATAGTAAAAAAGTTGCATAACCTGCGCGTTAGTTAAATAAGCAATACTTAAATTATCAGAGGTATTTATACCATTTGGATGCGTGATGGTGGTATTGTTAGTGCCTGCGCCTGCCATAAATATATTCCCTATCACGCAATTGGTAATGATTAGTGGTGTCCCACTTTGGGCACCTAACCCCGTATAAACACTAATAGCACCATTAGCTTGTGTCATATCGGCACTTAAATGTACGCCATTGCTTGATGCCATACGGACTTCTATTATATCGTTTCCAGCGACTGGCGATTTGGAACTAATATTTGCAGGTAAAGAAGGTGTAAAAGACGTTCCGCTGCTGCTAAACCCTTGCAAGGGTTTGTCATAATTTAACATGGTTGAGTAATTTGAGACCAAATTTGTCAGTGTGACTTGCCGCTGATTTGTACACCCTTGAAAACCGGCCATACGAATGTCTCGGGCTAAAATATAGTTTGCATAGCGACCATTTTCTTGTAATCGAGCTAAAGCAGATTGGATGGAAAAAGTAGCTTTATTGCTTAAATAAACAGCACCAATACCCGCAACTAATAAAGTACCAATAGTGGTGGCAATTAAAAATTCAAGAATAGTAAAGCCTGCAGATTTCATAATTCAACCTCCATACGTAAGCAGGTTAAATCGACATTAGTATTACCACTGCAGTTTGTTCCTGTTGCGCCAGTACGATCATTATCCCAGAATAAAGTAATAGTAAAACGCTGCCCATTACGTGTGACAGTGCCTGTACCTGAAGGCAAAAGTTGAGCATTATTTGTATTCCATTGATAAATATCACGTTGTGCTATTTGCGTACTTGAGCAAGTAGTACAATTAATCAAGCTTCCTATGCCAGAAACATTATTATAAGCACCTGCATTGACCCCAGCGTAATTAGATTGCATGCGATCTATCATATTATTAATTTGGTTAATTGCTGTAGAGCGAAGTAGGGCTGAATGATTATCACGAACCGCACGCGCTTGTAAGGCCGCTATTCCTAAAAGGCCAACAGCCAGGATAATTAAACTAATCAAGACTTCAAGCAAACTAAAGCCATGTTGTTTGCTTATACTCACAATCATATCTACTCATAAAAAGGGTATTATTTTAAAATTAAGCAAAAAATGTACCGAAATTGTATTTTTTGTTTTTTTATAGACCGAACTATAAATATTTAACCCTTATTAAACTTTAATTTTAACTCTACCTACTTTTTGCGACTTGCTCGGGGAATCCAGAATTTTTGGTTTAGTTTAGAGCCTGTAGACGAGCTGCAAGTTAGTAGCAGAGAAAGTAGCCTATTTATTCATTTTTGTCTGTGCAAAGCTCCTTATTCAGAATAAATGATCAAAGTTAAACATAAGACTTACTGGTTAAATTAAAATTGCATTTTACAAAAAACGAGTTATGCTGGAATAAGTAGCTGTCTGTTTTAAAGAAGTTTAAAGGACGATAACTTTTTCTTATTAGACGTATTTGGATGAGATTAGTTTCTAGTGGCAACTTTTGAAAAAGTCTATTGACCTTAAGCTTAAGTAAAAAAATAACTTACTTTAATATTAAGCATCTTAAATATCATGTCACAGATTGCATTCTATTTATGTCATTTAAAGACTTCACAACTTAACTTTTTCAATAAAGAGTTTGAACCAGTTGCTGCTGAAAGTTTAAGTGGCTTATTTGCCTATATCTTTTTTAAGAAGACAAGCATTTTGATTATTAGCAATTTAACCGGATATCAAAGTAATCATGCTGGTATAAATTTAATTCAAAAAGCACTAATAAAGAGATTAAGTGAGAAAACCCTGAGGCAACCCATAGATATTACCTTGTCTCGTAATGAGCCCGATTTTGGTGGAGAACTTTTACTTTTAAAAGGTGAAATTATTTTTTGGAATTTTAAAAGTAGGAGTTATTCTGAGAAGTATGAAGCATTACATGATGGGAGTTTAAATTTAAAGCAACAAATAATGGAATCTGGTTTGCTCCCTAAGCGTTTTATTAATATTAAAAGAGCAGAGTATTTTCAAGAAAATTATCTCAAAATTTACTTTGCTCCCAATGGACAATATCGGCAAAATCCTTATCAAGTCGTTCAACTGTTATCTGCAGCGCTAGATTTACCACCTTTATTAAATAACCACCAGAAGTTATCTGGCCCAATTATAGAAGCTGGAGCCAAGCATAAAGCTAATCATCCTCCTATAACAGCAGCCGACAACTCATTTTCCTTTTTCAGCAGAGCTTTAGAAAATCGGTCAGTAGCTCTTGAACCAGATTTACCTAAAATTTAGCGATTCATAATAGGCGCTAAGGTTTGTAATATTGATTTAAAAATTTTAGGTGTTCCAGCGATAACATCTCCATGATCAAAATAACTTTCCCCACCTTCTAAATCGCTTACTAAACCGCCTGCTTCTTTTACAAGTAGGGACGCTGCGGCTAGATCCCATGGACGTAATCCAAACTCCCAAAAACCATCTAAACGGCCACAAGCTACATAAGCTAAATCAAGCGCTGCTGAACCTGTACGGCGCACGCCGGCACATTTAGTAGCTATTGCTTCAAAAGTAGGTAAGTAACGTTGAGTTAATAGCGCATTTCGAAATGGAACACCTGTGCCTAGTAACGCTGCATTCAGTAATGTTTGTTTTGAGACACGTATTCGTCTGTCATTTAACTGTGCTCCACGGCCGCGACTAGCTGAGAAACATTCATGACGAATAGGATCGTAAACAACGCCATGTTCAATTCGATTTTTTATCTTAACGGCGATTGAAACTGAGACAAAAGGAAAACCATGTAGATAATTAGTTGTGCCATCCAATGGATCAATAATCCAAATTGTTTCAGCATTATCATTAAACACGCCGCTTTCTTCAGCTAAAATACCGTGTTCAGGATAAGATTTTTGAATTGTCTTAATAATCGCTTGCTCAGCCTTTACATCCACCTCACTAAAGTAGTCATTTGAGCCCTTAGCGCTGACTTTAATTCTATCAACTAACTCTAAATTACGTACAATAATTTCACCTGCCTGACGGGCAGCATTTATAGCTATATTTAATAATGGATGCATGCGTTGCTCTGGGAAGACAAAATCAGGTATTCTAGCATGTTTTTTTATTTAAGGCAGTTATTGTAAAATTTAAACTTAATTTGATTAATACGAGCAGCTTGTCTTATTTAATAACTTTTATGGTTTTAAATTAGATATCTATATATTTGATTATTAAATACACTTCTTGTATAAGAAAAAATATTAAAATTATTATGAAATTCAACAAAATTCGTATTGTATTAGTGGCTACTTCTCATCCAGGTAATATTGGTTCAACAGCGCGTGCTATGAAAACGATGGGTTTAAGTCGACTTTATTTAGTGACTCCTAAGTCTTTTCCAGATCAAAAAGCATATGAGTTAGCGGCGGGAGCTGATGATGTGTTAGAGGAGTGTCAAGTTACCCATTCTTTAAAAGACGCTTTACATAACTGTCAGCTAGTTATTGGCACAAGTGCTAGGCCGAGAGGGATTGACCTACCAGGTTTATTACCTAAAAGTTGTGCAGAATTGATTTCTAAACAGTCAGATGATACAGAGGTAGCTATTGTATTTGGTAGGGAGCATGCAGGTTTAACTAATGAGGAATTATTACAGTGTCATTATCATGTCAACATTCCTAGTAATCCGATATATAGTTCGCTAAATTTAGCTCAGGCAGTACAGATTATTGCTTATGAATTAAGAATCTCTTTACTAGCGCCGGTGTTAAAAGTTAGCCATACTCAAGATAAATTAGCAACTGTAAATGAAATAGAACAATTTTATAGTCATTTAACAGAGGTATTATTAAGAATAAATTTTTTAAAGAAAGACAATCCGCGCAGATTACAAGAGCGATTAAGACGATTATTTAATCGAGTAGGCTTAGAACAAATGGAAGTTAATATTTTACGTGGCATTCTTACTTACATGCAAAGAGCATTACAAAAAAGCGAGAAGTAGAGAAGTGGATACCCAAAATTTACCTATTTATTTTGATTATATGGCTACTACGCCTGTTGATCCCCAAGTTGCAGAAAAAATGATGCAATATCTTGGGCCTGAAGGAGTATTTGGTAATCCTAATTCAATAACCCATGATTATGGCCGGCTTGCAGCAGTAGCTGTTGAAAATGCTAGATCACAAATTGCTGATTCAATCTCTGCTAATCCAAGAGAAATTGTTTTTACTTCTGGTGCAACAGAAGCAAATAATCTTGCTATTATTGGTGCTGCCCATTTTTATCAGCGCAAAGGTCGGCATCTTATTACAATGATAACAGAGCATAAAGCTGTACTTGATAGTTTTGCTCAATTAGAAAAAGAAGGGTTTGTAGTTACATATTTAAGTCCTAAATCAGATGGTTTACTAAATTTAGATGAATTAAATCAAGCTTTACAACCTGATACTATTTTAGTTTCCATTATGCATGTTAACAATGAAATTGGTGTTATCCAGGACATTGCAAGCATCGGTAGCTTGCTCAAAAAGCAAGGTATTATTTTCCATGTTGATGCTGCACAAAGTGCAGGCAAATTACCAATTAATTTACAAGCGTTATCAGTTGATTTAATGTCTTTTTCAGCACACAAGAATTATGGCCCAAAAGGCGTAGGTGCATTATATATTCGACACAAACCACGTATCCGTATTGAACCTCGCTCTTTTGGGGGTGCTCACGAAAACGGATTAAGGGCAGGAACACTCGCTACACATCAAATAGTGGGTATGGGAGAGGCTTTTCATTTGGCTCAATTAAAGCGTGTTGATGAACAAGCAAGATTATTAGAATTAAGGCAAAAACTTTGGCAGGGTATCAAAAATATTCCAGGCATTAAATTAAATGGTCATCCCACTGAGCGTATTGCTGGGAATCTTAATTTAACTTTTTCAGGTATTCATAGTGAGTCTTTGCTACTTGCTCTACGTCAATTAGCTGTTTCTACAACCTCTGCTTGTGCATCAGCAAGTTTTGCACCATCTTATGTTTTAAAAGCGCTAGGGCTAAGCGCCGAAGCAGCTTATAGTTCTATTAGGCTTTCTATAGGTCGTTTTACAACAGAGGAAGATATAAATCAAGCAATTGAAATTATTAATACGCAAATTTTGCGACTACAGCAAATGGCGCCTTTATGATTTATAATAATCTTGTTAAGCATTATTTTTTTCAGCCGGAACATATTGGAAAATTAGATGGTACTTTATCTAGGACTGCGTATTGTTCAATAAGTGATGCATCTAAAAGTAATTATTTTGATTTATATATAGCCTGTGATGAGTCAGAGCAAATTATAAGAGCATGTTTTAAGGCATGTGGTAGTCCATATTTAATCGCGAGCCTTGAATGGCTCTGTAAGCAATTAGAAGGTAGCTTTTTAAAAGCGCATCCTAAGCTAACTTATCTAGTTTTAGTAAGTCATTTAGATATACCTAATCATGTATATCCAATAGCAATCTTGGTTGAAAAAGGCTATAACAATATTATATTGGCTATGAAAAAAAAGCTAAATGAGGAAAAGAAATGAGTGGAGTTGTAAATTATTCAGGTAGCAAAAGTCAGGGTGTTACTTTAACTGACGCGGCAAAACGTCATGTGATAGCTTACCTTGATAAAGAACCAAACAGTCAGGGCGTTCGCTTTTCAGTTAAAAAAACAGGTTGTTCGGGTTTATCATATGTAGTGGATTATGTCATTCATCCACAAGAAAATGATATCGTTTTACCCTTGGATGGGCATTATCAAATTTGGATTGATAAAGCAAGCTACCCTTTTTTAAAGGGCATGAATATTGACTATATTAAACAGGGATTAAATTATAAATTTATTTTTGATAATCCTAATCAGACTGGACAGTGTGGTTGTGGCGAAAGTTTTACAGTAGATTCTGTCTAATTAATCTTCTAAATTAATCTCTAAAGCTTCTGTCTAACTTAGGTAGGAGCCCTCTTCTTATTTTTATAACTATTAAATTTAATCGCTACCTCTCCTTTATATTTACATATTTAAATTTAACTAATTTGATTTAAATTTTATTAACTAGAGTTAAGTAAATTTAACTTGATTAAATTGGTGTAAAAATGTACAATAAAGGATCTAATTTGAGTTGTAGGTTACTAGATGAATTGTAGTAATAATCTAAGAACATATCATTTTGCATGTCGGCTATAAAAAAAGCTTGATAAATGCTCAGTTTTTCCTTAAGCTTCCCTTAAGAAATGAATATGATTAAAACAATATTTACATAGTTTGTAATATTTGGTAGTATATAAGTCACGGTGTTCTGTTTATGACGAATAGAACGTTTTTATTTATTTAATTTTAACTATTTAAGTATACGGAGAGATGTAATGAATGCAGTAATGCAGGATATTGAGCAAGTTAATGAAGCATTAACTCAGCAAGTGATAAGCGCAGTGAAGGGATATCTAAACACAGTAGGCAGTAAAGATGCAAATTTAAACCTTTATCAACTTATTGTTGAGGAAGTTGAGGCACCTTTATTCCGTACTGTTATGGAATTAACTCGCTATAATCAATCAAAAGCAGCTCGAGTATTAGGCGTTAGCCGTGGAACTTTACGTACTAAGTTAAAGCGTTATTTTGATGACGAATTTATTGGTACACGAGGTTAATTCTGGCATTCGCAAGCTCAATTTGCTACGATAATAACAAGCTGGTCAGGCAATCGCTCTTTGTTTTTCAAAGGGAGGAAAGTCCGGGCTCCTTAGGGTAAAGTGCCAGGTAACACCTGGGAGGCGTAAGCCTACGGAAAGTGCCACAGAAAATATACCGCCTTTTTAAGGTAAGGGTGAAATGGTGCGGTAAGAGCGCACCGCGCAACTGGTAACAGTTGTGGCAGGGAAAACCCCACTTGGAGCAAGACCAAATAGGAACCCATTCTCATTAATTTGAGTGCACATGACCCGTGTGGGGTTCGGGTAGGTCGCTTGAGGTATATGGTGACATATATCCCAGATAAATGATTGCCCGCGACAGAACCCGGCTTATCGACCAGCTTGTTTATATCTAATTTATTTAAGCCAATTCTTTATTAGTAATGGCAATGAGTAATATTTTTTTTAAAAAAAATAACAAAAAGAAGTCGTGGGATCATATTTCAGTAAAATATTTTTCTTCAGTTAGTAGCCCCTGTCGTAACCATATTGCTATATTCGGTGTAATGAAACGCTTATTAAAAAGCTCTTTATTAAGCTAGATCTTGATTTTATCGTTTTTGAGTCTTACTATCGTCCATCTCTAAGGCTTGAGAGCTCACGCTATGATGTTATGCATTGATGTTGGTAATTCTCATATTTATGGTGGTGTTTTTATTGAAGACAATTTACAACTTCGTTTCCGACATACTTCTAAAGCAAGTGCATCTGATGAGCTGGGGATTTTTCTAAAAGCAGTTCTACGTGAAAATCAATGCCAACCTGAAGAGATCAGTGAAATTGCAATTTGTTCAGTTGTGCCGCAAATTGACTACTCATTACGTGCAGCCTGTGTTAAATATTTTTCTATCGATCCATTTGTACTGCAAGCTGGTGTTAAGACAGGTTTAAATATTAAATATCGCAATCCAATCGAAGTGGGAGCGGACAGAATTGCCAATGCTATTGCTGCTGTGAACGCTTATCCTGGACAAAATATCATTGTTATCGACTTTGGAACAGCGACCACTTTTTGTGCTATTACTGCTCATAAAGCTTATTTAGGAGGCACTATTTTACCAGGCGTACGTTTATCTGTAGATGCTCTTTCTACTAATACTGCTAAACTTCCAGCAGTGGAGATTATTAAGATGGAACAAGCGCTTGGTCGGTCTACAGCTGAAAGTATTCAAGCAGGTGTGTTTTTTGGTGCTTTAGGCGCATGTCGCGAGCTTCTTGCTAAAATTAAATTAGAGGCTTTTCCCGAGCAAGATGTGATTGTATTGGCTACCGGTGGTTTTGCTTCCTTATTTGAAGAACAAGCACTTTATCATTATTTAATTCCTGATTTAGTTTTGCAAGGTATTAGGCAAGCCGCTATTCTAAATCGTTAATAGACTTCTCTCCAAACTAGCATTGATGGTCAATTTCACTCGAAAAAGTCCTTCAAAGCTTGTCCTTATGTGGATAGGGATGCTCAGGTACTTTATGATACGGTACTTTTTCATCTTTTTTGACCGAGCTTGTCTCTTTACTGGCAGTTTGGAAAGAGGTCTGATTATAATTGTCTTATTAATAAGCAAAATAATTGATAAATAATCGATCCAATCATTTTTCTTCATTTTTATATTAAATAGATAAAATTTGATCTATTTAACGCTAGAAAATTAAATTCCTATAGTGTATAAAAGTGGAGTAAAATATAAAAAAGTGGAGAATTGTGGGTAAATTTAAGTTTACCCACATTACTAAAAATGTTTCGTGGAATCAATACAAGCACATTAGATGGAAAGGGGCGCTTTATGGTGCCTATTCGCTATCGTGATGTATTGTGTGCTGAAGAAAATAGTTCATTAGTTATTACTATTGATACAGAGCTCTGTCTCCTTGCTTATCCTTTAGCACAATGGCAAATTATCGAGAAAAAATTACAGAATTTACCTAGTTTTGATAATGTAGCTCGTCGCATTCAACGCTTACTTATTGGGCATGCTACAGATGTTGAATTAGATAATAGTGGACGTATTTTATTACCTAGTGTTCTACGTGAATACGCTAAATTAGACAAACATATCGTTATAATTGGCCAAGGTAATAAATTTGAAATTTGGAATGAAATGTTGTGGCAGCAAAAGCGTGAGCATTGGTTGGCTGAAGAAGCATTGCAGTTAGATAGTTTACCAGAGGAAATGAAAAAATTTTCTTTATAATGGGAAAATATCATGTCGCATCAGTCCGTGTTGCTACAAGAATCAATTGAAAGCTTAGCTATTAAAGCTGATGGTGTTTATATTGATGGAACGTTCGGCCGTGGTGGCCATAGTCAAGCTATTTTGGCTCACTTATCTTCTCAGGGCCGACTAATTGCCATTGATAAAGATCCTCAAGCTGTAGAGTTTGCGAACTGCCATTTCACTACCGACCCACGTTTTCAAATTTTTCAAGGTTCATTTGCCGACTTGCCCAAGTTTGCCAAACAAGCAAATGTTTATCAGCGAATTGATGGTATTTTACTAGATTTAGGGGTGTCATCACCGCAATTAGATGATGCTAATCGTGGCTTTAGCTTTATGCAAGCAGGTCCTTTAGACATGCGTATGGATATACAGCAATCTTTAGATGCTGCTACTTATATTAATCATGCAAAACTAGATGATATGGCAAAAATATTTTGGGAATATGGTGAAGAGAGATTTGCACGTCGTATTGCTAAAGCAATTATTGACGCGCGAACACAGGCGCCTATTACCTCAACAACTGAACTTGCGGAAATCATTAAGCAAGCCAATCCTAAATGGGAAAAACATAAGCATCCAGCAACGCGGGTTTTTCAAGCAATTCGTATTCATATTAATAATGAGCTAGAGGATTTGAAAAAAGGGCTTAAAAATGCGTTTGAAGTCTTAGGTACGGGCGGGCGCTTAGTTGTTATTAGCTTTCACTCTTTAGAAGATAGAATCGTTAAGCAATTTATGCGTGATATGGAAATAGGGCATCAGCTACCTTTTGATATTCCAATACGCGCGCAAGAGGAGATGAAAAGTTTTAAACGTGTAGGGAAAGCAATTAAGCCTCAAGAAAAAGAAATAAAACAAAATATTCGCTCACGCAGTGCAATCCTAAGAACAGGAGAAAAAATTGTATGAACGCTGCAGCAAGAATAATTAATCAAAGTACATTATTTAATGGTCAATTATTTGCTATGCGTATTTCTAAAAAACTTTGGTTTACTTTAATCCTTATGCTGCTTGTTCTATCAAGTGCATTGGCAGTTATTTATATGACAAATGAGTACCGTACAAACTTTAGTGAATTGCAGAAACTTGAACAGCAAGGACATCAATTACAATTACAATGGGGCCAATTATTGCTTGAGCAAGCAAGTCTTGCTACACCAGCACGTGTAGAATTACTGGCAAAACAAAAATTGCAGATGCGCCTTCCCGAAGATAAACAAACATTTGTATTACAGGCCAAATGAAAAAAAATGGACACCGTTCACGGTTAGCTGCTATATCGATTTTCTTTATAATGATTTTTAGTATCTTAGCTTGGAGGATACTTGATTTAACTGTGTTACATCGGCAATTTTTAAAGGGCCAAGGTGATGCTCGCAGTTTACGTGTTCAAGATATTCCGGCTTATCGCGGAATGATTACCGATAGGCAAGGTATTCCACTTGCAGTTAGCACGCCTGTACAATCTGTTTGGGTCAATCCTAAAGAGTTCTCTCCTACTAAAGAGCAGCTTGATAAATTAGCAAAACTAATTAGCGTTAAAGCACAGACCTTAGTAGAGCGGGTTAAGCACGCAAATTCAAGAGAGTTTCTTTATTTACAACGCCAGTTACCACCGACATTAACTAAAAAGATTGAACAATTAAAAATTCCAGGTGTTAATTTTCAACAGGAATTTAAACGTTATTATCCTGAAGCAGATAGCGCAGCTCAATTAATTGGGTTTACCAATATTGATGATGTTGGTATAGAAGGATTGGAGTTAGCTTATCAAGATTGGTTAATGGGCATACCCGGTAAGAAGCGGGTGCTTAAAGATAAAATGGGTCGAGTTATTGAAGAATTAGGCATTATTAAGGAGCCACGCTCCGGACAAGATTTAGTATTAAGTATTGATAGACGCATTCAATATTTAGCTTATCATGAATTACAAAATACATTAGAAAAGTTTTCTGCTAAGTCAGGCTCTGTTGTTGTATTAGATACCCAGACGGGTGAGATTCTAGCTGCTGCTAATTATCCTTCTTTTAATCCTAATGCGCGTGGACGATATTCACGTGATAAATACCGTAATAAAGCGTTAACAGATGTTTTTGAACCAGGCTCTGTCATTAAAGCCTTTAGTATTGCTAGCGCCTTAAGTAGTGGTTTAGTAAAACCAGAAACAATTATTGATACGCGGCCAAGTTGGATGGTCGTTCATGGGCGAACTATCCGAGATATACATAATTATGGTGTATTAGATGTCACAGGGGTCTTACAACATTCAAGTAACGTAGGGGTTACAAAAATGATTCTTTTAAGCCCGCCTGAACAATATATAGGTTTGCTGCAACGCAGTGGTTTTGGCCAACGTACAGAAAGTAGTTATCCGGGTGAAAGTGATGGAAGTATTGTTAGAATTAAAGATGCTAATCCATTTGTTTTGGCCACTTTAAGTTTTGGTTATGGTCTATCAGTAACCGCTTTGCAATTAGCTAAAGGCTATTTAATCTTTGCTAATGGAGGTAAAACACTACCTGTAACACTTTTACATAAAGAAGCTATGGAAGCTGGGCAGCAAGTTATCGATGAAAAAACAGCGAATGCAGTATTAAATATGCTTGAAGCTGTTTTGGGAAATGAGGGAACGGGTAAATTAGCACGAATACCTGGTTATCGCGTTGCCGGCAAAACGGGTACTGCGCGTATTGCTGGTAAAAAAGGTTACCAAGAGAATAAACATATTGCTAGCTTTGTTGGTATTGCACCTGTATCTCGCCCAAAATTAATTGTAGTTGTAGTTATTCATGAACCAACTCGCAATAGTTATTATGGTGCGGCAGTAGCTGCACCTCTTTTTGCGCAGGTCATGTCAGGTTCTCTACGAATTTTAAATATTCCACCCGATAAAACAACAGGTTAGATGAGTTTATGAAATTAAATACCTTACTTGCACCATGGATTAAAACATCGCTACCAGAAGTAGATATTTTAGGATTAAATAATGATAGTCGTAAAATAAGTCAAGGATTTTTATTTTGCGCTTACCCAGGTGTTGCTACAGATGGACGAAGGTATGCTGAACAAGCAATAAAAGCAGGCGCTATAGCTGTTTTATATGAGCCAAAAGATTATATACCGCCTAAAGAGTTTGCTGCTATAATTTGGATACCTTTTGCAAATTTAGCCCAGCATTTAGCGTCAATTGCAAACCGATTTTATGGAGAGCCAAGTAAAAAATTACATCTTACTGGTGTAACAGGAACAAATGGTAAAACAACCATTGCCTATCAACTAGCACAAGCGCATCAATTACTAGGTCATCAAGCTGCCTATATTGGGACAATTGGCCAAGGCAAAGTAGAAAATCTTAAATTACTAGATAATACGACGCCTGATGGCATTTGCCTACAAGATCTTTTTTCTAATTATTTGTATAGTGGTATAGAACATGTATGCATGGAAGTTTCTTCGCACGCACTGGCACAACAGCGAGTAGATGAGGTTAATTTTGAGCAAGCCATCTTTACTAATCTGACCTTAGATCATCTTGATTACCATCAAACTATGGACGCTTATGCGGCAGCGAAAGCAAGATTATTTTCATACGCTTCTCTTAAAACTGCTATTTTAAATGATGATGATGACTACTCTAAATTTATGCAGGCGCATTTAAATTCTGCTTGTAAATGTATTACATATGGTTTCAATAAAGAAAGTAATGTACGCGTAGTCGATTGGCAGGTTACTATGCAAGGGACCTCAATTAATGTTTCTTCTGATTGGGGCCAGGCACACTTAAAAATTCGCACCTTAGGGTACTTTAATATTTATAATGCCTTAGCTGTTTTTGCAAGTCTACTTGCTTGGGGTTATCCAATTGAAGAAGTTAGCTCGATTATGGAAGAGCTTTCTCCTGCACCGGGTCGGATGGAAGTAGTTACTCAAGAACCATGCATTGTTGTTGATTATGCGCATACTCCTGATGCATTAGAAAATGTTTTAAAAACCTTAAACCATGTTAAGGAAGAGCGTGTAATCGTTGTTTTTGGTTGCGGTGGCGATAGAGACAAATCAAAACGCCCTATTATGGGTGCTATAGCAACCCGTCATGCTGATATCGCGATTATTACTAGTGATAATCCTCGTACAGAAAATCCAGACCAGATTATTATGGAAATTAATCAAGGTACTACAACTACTGGTGCAGTTGTTTATCAAATTTCAGATAGAAAGTCGGCTATTGGTAAAGCAATTAGTTTGGCAGGCCCAAAAGATATTATTCTAATAGCTGGTAAAGGCCATGAAGATTATCAGCAAATTGGTCATGTAAAATACCCTTTTTCCGATCAAGCGATTGTTAAACAAATGGTTAGCTCATTGTGTGGTTTAAACGAAAAGTAGTGATGAGTGATGGTCTTTACTATTGAGGGATTGTATTTGATGCAAATCCAATCCTTTATCAAAACATTTACATACCTCCTAATTTAGAATTATTGTTATTAATACGACAGTTATTTTAAGCTAAATTTCTAGCTTAAAAGTGGCTTTATAAATTTCGGTAATTGAGATTCATAAAGTATGAAATCATGACGTTTTTGATGTGCTTTGCGCAATCTAAGAAAACACTCGTTCTTATTTATTGCTTGCTTTAAGATGTTGGTTTCATGTATGGGATTATAAAGTGCTAATATATAGTCTTGCCAAGTTGCAGCTGATTTAAAATCCGGAACTTCTGAAGAAGGAAAAGAAGATGAGTAGGGTGAATATGGTAAATTTAAAGCTTGATGAAGCGCTTGACTTAGCTGGATAACAGCATTGAATTTTGCTTCTATACTATGACCTGCGATATGGGGTGTGCATAAGTAACTTAGTTTAATAATATTTGGATCAATGTTAGGTTCATGAGCAAACACATCAGTACAATAATAAATTTTTAAAACCTGACTAAGAAGCGCTGCTTCATCAACTATGCCGCCGCGAGAAGCATTAATAATAGCTATATTAGGTTTTAATCCAGTTAATATTGATTCAGAAATTAAATGCCTACTAGGAAAGGGTAAGTTATTGTGTAAGTTAGCGTGAATGCAAATTAAATCGCATTCTAAAATTTCATTAAGTGATACGCTATAAAATTTATTATCAACTAATGCCTTAGGTGGATCGTAGGCAATAATCTCAAAGTTAAGCGCTTTTAAACGCTTAGCAACTTTAGAGCCTACCGCGCCTAAGCCAATAATTCCTGCCTTTTTCCCCTTAAAAGAAGTATATTTTTGTAAGTAAGCGATAGTTGCAATAACATAATCCGCGACAGCACCTGCGTTGCTACCCTTAGCGTCGAGAAGTGTTATATTTTTTTGCTTAAGGAAAATTTCATCAATGTGATCAGTACCGCTGCTTGCCGTAGCAACAAATGATAAAGAAGAGTCTTTTAATAATTCCTTTGTTACCTTCAAAGTTGAACGACACAATAAAATATCTTGCTTTGCAAGTAGGCTACGAAGGTCATCTTGCTGATGATAAAGTGTAATGTTAAATGGTGGTGGAAATGCTGTCATTAAACCGGGTAAGGAAGCATCAGCTAAGATATTCATATATTAAAAAGGGCACTCAAGGCTGCTAAAGACCAATTAATCGGTGCAGAAATAATCCAACTTAAAATACCTGTGATTAATAACAGTAGAATAATAAAAAAACCATATGGTTCGAGCTTTTGATACATAATTGCTTGTCTTGTAGGTAATAAGCTAGCAACAATACGACTACCATCCAGAGGAGGTACTGGTATCAAATTTAAAAAAGCCAGTAGCAAATTAATTATAATTCCAGCTTTGCTGGCTAAGATTAAAAATAAACCAATCGTAGATGTTTGCGGGTTAATTGATAATCCTATCTTAAAAAGACCAGCCCAAAAAATTGCCATAAGAAAATTAATCAAGGGCCCAGCTGCAGTAACGAAGATCACATCACGTTTGGGATTTTTTAATTGTCCTGTATTAATGGGAACTGGTTTCGCCCAGCCAAAAACAAAAGTAAAATTACTTAAAGCTAGTGTAAGAATTGGTACAATAATTGTTCCAATAAGTTCAATATGATTCACCGGGTTAAAACTTACCCGTCCTAATAGTTTAGCTGTTGTATCGCCAAATTGATAGGCAACCCAAGCGTGAGCTGCTTCATGAAGAGTAATAGCGAATAAAACAGGGATAATCCAAACTGCAATTTGTTGTATAATAGTTAATTCTGGCATCCGAGTAATGCAGTATAAAACAAACAAGCATTCTAACTAGTCTTTTAAGATATAGCTAGTATTTCCAACACTGGTCTTATATTATACGCATCATTAGAACATATTTATATATTTAGGCATTTGGTTTTGGAAAAGATCAAAATTAGTTTCTTTTTATTGCTTTTCTCCTTGCTATTATTTGCTTCAGGTATAGCTAAAATACCTGTTATCGATCGCGATGAAGCGCATTTTGCGCAAGCAAGTAAGCAAATGATGCAAGTAGGAAATTATTTTCAAATTCGTTTTCAAGATAAAACACGATTCCAAAAGCCACCTGGAATTAATTGGTTACAGGCACTGAGTGTAAAGTTAATTAGTGATAGTCGTATAAGCCAAATTTGGCTTTATCGTATACCCTCAGTACTAGGCGCATTTTTATCAATTTTGCTTACCTATCTTTTTGCAAGTCGGTTTTTAGGATCAATGACTGCTGCATTGGCAGCCAGCCTGCTTGCCTCTTCTCTTCTTCTAGTAGTCGAAGCGCATATGGCAGTGATTGATGCAACACTGCTTTTTTCTGTTGTATTGATGCAGGGCGCTCTATGGAATATTTATCAATCTTATAAGGAACAAAGAAAAGTAGGTTGGTTTTGGCCGTTATGTTTTTGGTTTGCCATGGCCTTTGGGATTGTTTTAAAAGGCGTGACACCTTTAGTAGGTTTATTGACTATCCTAGCCTTATGTTTAGTGGACAAAGATCTGTCTTGGTTGCGTCAATTAAAATTTTTACAAGGGTTACTCTTAGTAATAGGTCTAACTGCAGTTTGGTTAATATTAGTTAATAAGGCTGAGCAAAGTAATTATTTATTGCAAATGTTTAATAAAGATTTGCTGCCCAAGTTAAAAGGTGGACATGAGTCTCACGGTAAGCCACCTTTATTTCATTTGGCTATGTTACCTATAACCTTTTGGCCCTCTTCTTTATTTCTAGGGCTTGGTGGGATTTATGCCTGGAAAAATCGTACTACCAATCAGATTAAATTTTTATTGGCTTGGTTAGTACCTTCTTGGATTTTCTTTGAATGCATGCCAACAAAACTGCCACAATATATTATGCCTTTATTTCCTGCCCTGGCTATTTTATGCGCATTAGCAATTAGAGAGTATGCTTACGCCTTAACTAGCAAATGGTTAAGAATTTTACAATATCTTTGGTTACTATTATCTATTACACTTGGCTTAGTTTTAATATTAATAACTTATTGGCTGAATGAAAGTTTAAGCTTAAGTAGCGTTATTATAATTGGAACTATTGTAATTTTTTCTAGTAGTACAATTTATTTTAGTCGGCAAGGCAAAGTAAATTACAGTATTGTCAGTAATTCTATTATGGCAATGATAGTTTTTCCTCTTATTTTTAATAATTTATTACCCTCTTTAAAGCCGGTGTGGCTCACTCATACTATAGCCCAACTTGTTGATAAGAACAGAATTGATAATAATATACCTTTATTAGTTGTAGGTTTTGAGGAACCGAGTTTAGTATTTAATCTTGATACTAAATCAGTTCGCTTTGTTGATTTTAATACAGCTCTTACACAATTACTTAGTAACCCTAAGCAGCTAGCTATCTTTGATGATAGAGTATTACAAGCTTGGCCTTATCCCTTAGATAAAATAAAAATTTTAGCTCAAATGAGAGGGTTTAATTACAGTAAAGGACGCTGGGTAAAATTATTTCTTATAGGGCAAGAGACGGGAGAAACCTTAAATGGCGCCATTTAATCGATTGGTTTTAATGATGACTAGGCCATGGGTTATTATAGCCTTTATATTAATTGTTACGCTGCTATTTCTCTATGTTGATAAGCCTTTAGCGGAATATCTGGCTTTAAAAAATTTTCGTGTCAATTTTCTCTTCCTTAACCATTTTACTAAACTTGGCTTAGGTTTAACTTATTTTATTACTTTCTTTCTAGGTATGCTTTATTTTAGATACATTAAGATTAATCGTATTTGGGAAGCACGTATGTGTTTTCTTTGGCTTTGTGTTGTTGTAAGCAGTGTATTTTGCGGTATTTTAAAGGTAATATTTAGTCGTGCTCGCCCTGATATGTGGTTTAGTGGACACTACTATGGTTTTTACTGGTTAAAGGCTAACGCTCCTTTTTGGTCTTTTCCATCAGGACATACAACCAATATTATGGCTATTGCTTTTGGCTTGTGTGTTCTTTTTCCACGATTTTTTTATGCTTTTCTACTGGTTGGTTTCTCAATTGCTTTTTCACGTGTTTTATTAATTCATCATTATTTTAGTGATATAGTCACTGGCACCTATTTATCTTTACTCAGTGTTGCTTTAATACTTTGGTTTTTACGTAAAAAATCTTGGCTGGAACCTATTTGGCGAGATACGGTATACTAGTTATTATTTTGCTTAGGAAGGATGTTTTGAATAAGTTAACTTATTTATCTGTTATTATTCCCGTATATAATGAAGTCGACAATGTCGCGCATTTATATGAGGAAATTGTGCAAGCGTTACCTGCAGAGCAATTTGTTTTTGAAGTTATTTTTGTTGATGATGGCAGTACTGATGGCACAGTAAAACGCCTAGAAGCTTTAGCAAAAGAAAATGCTGCTTTACGTCTTGTATGTCATAAACATAATTATGGGCAGAGTGCAGGTTTAGTAAGTGGTGCTAAAGCAGCACAGTATCCAATATTAGTGACTTTAGATGGCGATGGCCAAAATGATCCTAAGGATATTCCTCACTTATTGAATTACTTATCCAATAATAAAACGGTAGTATTAGGAAACCGAAAAAAACGCGATGATAATTATCTGCGGAAAGTCTCTTCAGTGATAGGTAATAAAGTTCGCCAATTTTTATTAAACGATCAATGCCCTGACACGGGATGTAGTCTTAAACTTTTTCCACGTGATGGGTTTTTAAATTTACCTCATTTCAATCATCTACATCGATTTTTACCAGCTTTATTTAAACGAGCAGGCTATAAATTAGTTAATGTTCCTGTAAACCACCGGCCACGTTGGCATGGGGTATCTAAGTATGGCGTCATGAATAGATTGTTTGTAGGTATCCATGATTTAATAGGGGTGCGTTGGTTATTAAAACGTCCCTGCGCTCCGGAGATCTCTAATAATGAATAAAGATTATATTTGGCTGACAATTGGTTTAATTGGCCAAGGTATCTTTTCAGCACGTTTTATTGTTCAATGGTTAGTGAGTGAAAGAGAAAAAAGAAGTGTGATTCCGGTTGCTTTTTGGTATTTAAGCCTTTTAGGCGGGATTACACTATTTATGTATGCTGTTTATAAACGTGATCCTGTTTTTATCATTGGCCAGTTTAGTGGCGTTTTTATTTATTCACGCAATCTATATCTTATTACCAGAGAGCGCGCATCTCGCTTAAATAAAAATACTGTGTCTATTTAATTTACCTTGCCAGTAGGCAAGGCAATATCACTACTATGGCGCACCAGGCATGAAACTAAATTGATTTCTTTAATGGCATCAATTTAAAGAGTGTGTCATTTCCGCGCCGGCGGAAATCTATCTTAACGCTTGCACGGTGCCTACTTAGAAATGGATTCTTGCCCATGTGGGCAGGGCAAAGCCGTTCTTAAATTGACATATTCTCATCCTAATCTACTTATTCTTTTCCAGGCCTACATCCCGCGTCTTGTCTGCGGGATATTGAATTATAGGATCGTTTAAGTTATTTGCTTATCAGGTACATTGAAATTTATAAGAGCCTGACCAGCTACAATGCGATCAGTTTTCTTGTTTCTAATCCAATGTATATTAGTAGGCTTAGCTTGCTTAATTAATTGCTCAGCCCAATATGGCATGGTTTGACCCTCCCACAATAAGAGGGAAGCACCAGAAGGAATAGTAATCCCTTGATTAATTAAATAAGATTGGGCATTTTTAAATTGTAATTTCATGTTTCCCAATAGCCAATGTGAATCAGAGACAAGAAAGTCAATTTTTTGGGCATTCGTTTTATAAGTTTTAGCAATTTCAACAATGGGAATAGACTGCCGTTTATTGTGCCCAAAGTAACTTCGATAACTCAAGATTAGCAAAAAAATAAATTGTACAAATAGGCAAAATAGAATAAAGCGTTTACTGTATATTGCTAAAGAAGCATTGGGCTTTAGGTAACTAAAAAACACAAGTGGAATTAAAAATAAGATAGGAATAAGCCAGCGAGTTTCAAAATCATGAACGCCTGCGGATAAAACAATAAATACAATAACAGGAAAATAAAGAATGTGATAATGGAGTAATAAATCGTTAGCCGCTGACCTCTTAATCTTAAAGGGTAAAGGAAAAAATAAATAGGAGATAGTTAACACGGGTACAATAAAAAAAAGACTAGCGCTTAGCAAATTAATAAAGCCATCAAAAAGTGTTTTTTGCTCTGGAGCTAATTTATAAACAGCATGAAGGCCCACATGGTAATTATGTATTAGCCATTTTCCGTAGGGCAGTGCCGTTATGATTACTAACAAAATAGTAAAAAAAACGCGTCGATTTAGTAGTTTTAAACGGTATTCTTTTTGTAAAGTTACACTGATTAAGAAAAGCGTTAAAAATAATAAATAATTAAATTTAGATAATAAACCGAATCCAATAATAATACCTAAGCGTAAATACCAATTTATAGGCGATTTTGTATTGGTAATAAACCAGTACCAAGTTATACAAGCAGTTAAAAGAGCTAAAATAGAATGTGTATTGTCTTTTAATAAATCTAAACTTATCGAGCTAATTAAAGACCATGCTGCTGTTGCGCTTAAGGCAAGCAGTTTATCGGAACAATAAAATTTACAAATTAAGTAATAACAGTATACGCAGCCTAAAAGTAAACTATATTTTAAAAGAGCAAGGCTGATTAAATTAACACCTAAAAGCTGAAATAACAAATATTGCAACCAAGAGTATAACGGTGGCTGATTTGGATAACCTGAAAGAAGTTGTTGAGCCCAGATAACTTGTTCTGCTTCATCTAACTCTAGTAAGGAGCTGCGAAAGCATAGTCGAGCTAAAAATGTGATTACAAAAAAAAGTAAAAAAAAGAGCTTAGGATTATTTAATAAGTAAGTTTTTACGTGCGTAGCTAATTTTGTCATTTCAATTAAATATTGTTATTTTTTAGTTAGCGTTTATATCTTAAGTTTATAGGTAAATGAATAGGGTGAAGTAGATAGAACATAATTGATTAACCCTATAAATAGTCTAAAAGCTCAATAGATAACGCTATAAAAAGCTTGTTTTTTTAAGTCACTACTTTAATCTATAACCTACAGGATGTAGTAGTAATTATCTTTTATTGCTCGTAAGGATACAATAATGAATAGCCTTAATCAAAGCCTAGCTGATATTGTAACTGCTTATACCCAATATGATCCCTCAAATAAGTCCTATTATCCTAAGCAATTATCTTCCCAAGAATTACAAAAGCTTGAAGTGCAACTTATTACGCTCTTTTCTCAGTTTTTAACCAATAATGGTGTTGCAGAAAATGAAATTAATAAACAGCAAAAGATTCTTCGCGGCCTTTTTCATCCTGATAAACTCGTTATAGCTTCTCCAGAAATTCAATGGTTAGAAAATAGTTTAAGTACCGGAAATAATAATGGGATATGTTTTAAACTAATTGATAGCTGTGCTGAAGAATTAAAGCAACCGAAAATAAATAAAGAAGATTTTATATTTGATGAAGATGATTTAAGTTTCCTGCATATAGATGAGTTGATTAGAAAACTTGAACAGTTAAAGCAACAAGCCGTTACCTTTACACAGCAAGCGTTAATAGATAGTACGATTACCCTTTTACAAACTATTAAGCGCTTTCAATCCACAACTGATCAATTTGAGCCAGGATGGCTTAAAACAATTCTTAACTCTCTACCTTATATAACGAGTGGCTTTTGTATTACTCTATATCTTAAAGAACTTTCTTTGCTTTACGCTATATTATCTTTGGTTGCTAAGGGTGGGAGTTGGCTACAAAAAGGAGACATTTACGGTTGGCGCGCCTTAGGAGAAATGACACGTGAAATTAGTGGTGTTATTTCAAATGCAGCTACAACACTCACCCTTTATTTTATTAGTATGAATTTCTCAGCTTTGAATACCGCTTATTATATTGGTTTTGAAGCTTGCTCAAAAGTATTTCAATTAATTGGCCTTTCAGAAACAAAACAAATACCTAGTGCTCACGCTAACTCGCAAGCCCTGATATTACCGCAGCATTTTTTACCAGGTAAATTTAATTTTGAAACCTTGGAATTAAAATTAATTACTCTTAAACTAGAGCAATATCAAGAGCAACAAAAACAGCAATATTTCGCCTCATGGCGGAGAGGCTGTAAAAAAAGCAGTCTAATAGAAAGAGTTTTTCATCAACTTAAAGTAATCGATCTTAAACCCATTTCAATAAGTGATAAGCTTCTTGAGGTTAATAGTATTATTAATAATTTAGGCTGTCATCCTTATTTTAAAGCAAACAAAAGTAAAGCAAGAGAAACAATAGAGGCGGTCAAGGTAATCCTAGAAGCACTTATAAGTAATGTAGATAAAAAAACTAAAAGCGAAAAAATAATTACTGAAGATGACGATACGCTTATTGACAATTTATATTCTCTTAATGCACCTTAAAATACTTTTAATAGTTTTATTAGATTAGATAATTAATATTATTAATTTTAGCTAACCAAGTTCCCTTTATTTCAATAAGATTATTTGTTATTCAGTAAAATTTTATTAATAATACGGCCTTAGGTTGATATGGCGAGAGAATAATGAATATTGCAGTTTTTGGCGCTGGGTACGTTGGCTTAGTATCTGGTGCCTGTTTCGCTAAACTTGGGCACCAAGTAATATGTGCAGATATAAATTCTGAGCGAATACAGATGTTAGAAGACGGCCAATGCCCTATTTATGAGCAGGGCTTGAATGAGTTACTTAGGGAGCAATTAAGTTTAGCTCATTTAACTTTTACCACTAATCTAGTGCACGCTATTCAATCCAGTCAGGTTTTTATAATTGCAACTGGCACGCCTAGTTTGCCTAATGGGCAGGCTGATTTATCCCAAGTTTTTTCAGTAATAGATTTGATTGTAGAGCATGTTAATCAGGATGCAGTACTAGTTACCAAATCAACGGTACCCGTTGGTACGGGCGATATTATTGAAAATTTAGTCCATGAAAAAATGAGTGCTAAAAAGAAGCAGATTAAGCTAACTATTGCTTCTAATCCTGAGTTTTTACGAGAAGGGTGCGCAATTAGCGATTTTTAAATGCTGATCGTATTATCGTTGGCGGGAATGCCTATGCAATTGCTTGTTTAAAAAAATTATATCAACCGTTAATTGATAATGATATTCCTTTTCTAGCTATGAGTCGAAGTTCTGCAGAATTAACAAAATACGCTGCTAATGCTATGTTGGCCTGTCGAATTAGTTTTATGAATCAAGTTAGTCAACTTGCAGAAAAGGTAGGTGCTAATATTGAAGATATTAGAGACGGAATGGCCCTTGATCCGCGCATAGGACCTTATTTTTTGCAAGCAGGTATTGGTTACGGCGGTTCTTGCTTTCCTAAAGATGTGCGAGCGCTCGCTCAAACTGCGCAATCGTTAAATATTGATACTGCTTTTTTAGATGCTATAGACAATGTTAATGAATTACAAAAAAGCTGGTTATTTGAGCACGTAGCAAACCACTTTCAACAGCAATTACAAGGCTTAACAATTGGTTTTTGGGGTTTGGCATTTAAGCCAGGCACAGATGATTTACGTGAAGCTAGTAGCCTTGTAGCAATACAATCTTTTTTAAAAGCAGGCGCAATTATAAGAGTCTTTGATCCTGCTGCGGTTGCAAAAGCACAACTATTATTTCAATCCTCTGATAATATTGTGTGGTGTCAAGATATAAATGATGTGTTTGAATCTAAAATTGACGCATTGATTATTGCTACTGAATGGCCTGCCTTTAAGGATTATCCCTTAGCTATTTTGCGTGATAAATTAGCTGGTGCGCCTGTTTTTGATGGACGAAATTGTTTTTCCTTAGCGTCTGTACAAAAGGCAGGAATAGCTTACTATTATTCAGTTGGTCGGCCTGTGGTTTTTAATAAGGAAGACATGGAGCTTGTTCATTATGCAAATTAAAAAAGCTGTTTTCCCAGTAGCAGGGCTAGGTACTCGCTTTTTACCTGCAACCAAAGCAAATCCGAAAGAGATGCTTCCTATTGTTGATAAGCCCTTAATTCAATATGCGGTTGAAGAAGCTGTAAGAGCAGGGATTACGCATATGATCTTTATTACTAGTTCAACTAAACGTGCTATTGAAGATCATTTTGATAAACATTTTGAATTAGAAGCCAGACTTGAGGAAGAAGGAAAAGAATTCTTACTAGAATTAGTAAAAAATGTTTCACCTGCTCATATTCAATTTACTTATGTAAGGCAAAATCAACCACTAGGTTTAGGACATGCCATCTTATGTGCTGAGCATGTTATTGGTGATGAGCCCTTTGCGGTACTTTTAGCGGATGATTTAATTGATGAATCAAAGTTACCTTGTTTATCCGCTATGATCGAGCATTTTAAATATAATAAGCATTCTATTTTGGCAGTTCAGCAAGTGCCATGGGAAAAAGTACACCAGTATGGTGTGGTTAAACTAGATTCTGTTAATAAAGATTATGCCAAGCTAGACGCTATGATTGAAAAACCTACTGTTGATGAGGCGCCTTCAAATTTTGCAGCGGTTGGCCGTTATGTTTTTACTTCCAGTATTTTTGCATCTTTAAAAAGGATTAAAGCTGATCACCGCGGTGAAATACAGTTAACTGATGCTATTCAACATTTATTAAATTATGAATCTGTGATTACCTATCACTTTCGTGGTAAACGCTATGATTGCGGTTCTAAATTAGGTTATTTACAAGCAGCTGTTGAGTTTGGTCTGCGTCATTCTGAAATCGGAATAGACTTTTCAAAATATTTATCTAATTTATTAGAACGTGTCATTAATTAAATTTGTTTTCATTTTTTAAGAAATAGCTATTTCTATACTGTAAAATATTTAGTTTCAGTCTAATCTGATTAATGCCTATTAACCAGGCATGTTAACAGTATTTTCATCTGTATTATTGTTAACATTGTTAACTTCGTTAAGTTGATCATCTTTATCTTTTATTTCATAGGCGTTGCCAGATTTATTCTGCACACTATTTGCTTGGTTTGTTGCAAAAAGTCCTAATGTGGATGTGGCTACTGCAACGTTACTTTTTTCACCATCTGAGTTCTTTAATGATTTAGCTGCCTGAATTTTACTTTTGATTAATCTATCATGTTCATCGCTAAAGTCTATAAGTTCTTCTGGAAGATGAGTGACTAAAGCGGGGATGTCCTCATCTTTTTTAGGAGGATCCTCCTTTATATTATTTCTAAAATTGTTAGTTTTTGTTCCTCTTAAATTAAATCTCATTCGAGTTAACCGGTAACCTAATACACTTTGTTGAAATTCCTGTTCTGTTAAGTCAGATTCACATTCGCCACTATATTTAGCTTTTTTGGATTCCAATTTTTTAATCTTTTCTTCCGCTAAGGCTTTTCCAGTTGATGGTAACATTGCCCAAGTATTAACATTTCCATGATTACTGTCGCCGCTGGGCTCGAGGCCTATCATAAAAAAAACTTGTACAGGTTCTTCTTCGCCCTCTGTAGTCTTAATTTCGCTATCAAAAGCCATATAAGCACTTCTATATGAATATGTTCCCTTATAAGGCTGAGCATTTGGTAATAAAAAACTTTCATCAAGCCGTTTAGGATACGCTTTTCTACCTGCACCTATTACTACACCATATTGGTTTAATACAATAAAGCTTAGCCCCGGCATAATATTTGTTTTATAAAAGGGGGCATTGGCTCTCATAGAATGTATTATTTCTGAATTATTATTGTTACACGCATCATCATTGTCTATTGTCTTTTTACCACTTTCTAAGTGTGATACTTCTTCTTTTTCTTCGGAAGGCTTGGTTTTCTTTATTTGCTCAATAGAGCTGTTATCTTCTGTATTGGGTGCTAGTTCTGCAGACGCTACTCCTATAGCTCCTCTTTTCTTAAGTGTTTTATGCGTATCAATTAGGTTATCTTCCGTGTTTTCTGAGGCTGCTTTTTCTTCTAAGGCATAAGCTTGGGTTTCTATTATATCTATATCAGGCGCAAGCGTTTCTTCTAAAGAAACTTCAGAGCTGACTTTTGACGAAGTCGAGGAGACAGGGCGAGTTGATGAGATATTATCATTTAATTCTAAACGCTCTTTCATGATAAACTCTGTTTTACAAGTTTGATAACGGTAGTTTAACATAGCAACATTAACTTAAAGTTAACTGTTTTTATTGATAATTTATATTATTCTCATGGCTAGGCTAAGTGCGACGATCTAGCACTTGTCATGAATTAGTTTGAATTTTCTTAAAAAATAGCTCTCTTATGCAGTTCAAAAATTAAACGATATAAGACAAACGCTATGAGATATGACAAAACAGTTCGAAAAACCTTTAGTAAAATTTATTTGGCTCCTACTGTCACTTAGCTTTAAGAAAACTATGTCATAAACCTTGTTATAGACGAGATTTATTTAATGATTTATAGCATTAATACATTCAAATACAGATTAACTTTTTTCCACTTAAACAAGCGTTTTAAATTAATCTATATTTAAATTATTGGTATAGAAGTGAAGATGAATCATTATTAAAACAATATTTAATGATGAATATGGTTTCCTAACTTGAATTGGATATATACCTCTGGCAAGATGCTTGTTGATTTGGATTTCCAGCGAGGAAGTATGAAGATTCTTGTTGCAGTAAAACGTGTTATTGATCCCTACGTCAAGATAAGGATTACACCAGATCACATGGGGGTTGAAACACAAAATGTAAAGATGTCTATGAACCCTTTCGATGAGATCGCGCTTGAAGAAGCAATTCGTTTAAAAGAAAAAAATATTGCCTCTGAGGTAGTTGCTGTTACTGTTGGCGCTGATTCGGCGCAAGAAACACTGCGACACGCACTTGCTTTAGGCGCAGACAGTGCTATTTTAGTAAAGAGTGAAAAGCATTACTGCAGTTTAAATATTGCCAAGATTTTACAAAAAGTTGTAGCGCAAGAACAGCCTAGCTTAGTACTTATGGGTAAGCAAACTATTGATGGTGATAATAATCAAACACCGCAAATGTTAGCAGCGTTACTTGACTGGCCGCAGGCAACTTATGCATCTAAGCTAGAAATTGACAGTAACTCCTTGCAGGTGACCCGTGAAATTGATGGTGGTTTAGAAACGCTTGCTTTAACATTACCTGCAGTGGTTAGCACAGATTTACGTTTAAATGAACCACGCTACGCTAGTTTACCTAATATTATGAAAGCAAAACGTAAACCACTAGAAATTCTATCTATAGAAAATTTACAACTTAATTTACAAGATCATGTTCAAGTGCTTTCGGTAAAGCCTCCTTCTGCACGTTCAGCTGGTGCCATACTGGATTCAGTTAAGTCACTTGTTGAGAAATTAAATGAAGCGAAAGTGCTTTGATAAGGAGAAATAATGAGTGCTCTAGTAATTGTTGAACATGATAATCAAAAAATACATGCATCCACGCGCAGTACTTTCTCGGCTGCATTAAATCTAGACGAGCATCCAACACTCTTAGTAGTAGGATATCAGTGTAAGCAGGTAGCAGAAGAGGCGGCTGCCTTAGCAGGCGCAAACATGGTTTTATTGGTAGACAATGAATCTTATCAACATCATTTAGCAGAGAATACAAGCCAACTTATTACAGCAATTGCCAAAGATTATGCATTTATTTTAGCGCCTTCAACAACATTCGGTAAAAATATAATGCCGCGTGTTGCAGCAAAATTAGAGGTGGCTCAAGTTTCAGATGTCATACGAATCATTGATGCTGAGACATTTGAGCATCCTATCTATGCTGGTAATGCAATTGAGACAGTTAAGGTCCTTGATAATAAGAAAGTATTAACTATTCGTACGACTGCCTTTTCAAGTAATTTAGCAAGCCAAACACCTTGCTGTATCGAAGCAATAGATAATTTAATTTTTGACACAAGCACAACATTTGTTAAACAGGAATTAAGTCGTTCAGTGCGGCCTGATTTATCAAGCGCTAAAATTATTGTTTCAGGAGGGCGTGGTTTACAAAGCGCTGAAAAATTTAAGCTTATTGAAGAATTAGCAGATGCCTTAGGCGCTGCTGTAGGTGCATCAAGAGCGGCTGTTGATGCAGGATATATTCTTAATGATTGCCAAGTAGGACAAACAGGTAAAATTGTTGCCCCGGAACTTTATATTGCGATAGGAATTTCGGGAGCAGTACAACATTTAGCTGGTATGAAGGATTCAAAAATTATTGTTGCCATTAACAAAGATCCTGATGCTCCTATATTTCAAATTGCCACCTACGGTTTAGTTGGCGATTTATTTGAATTAGTTCCAGAACTAATTGAACAATTGAAGCAATCTTAGGAGATATTATGATCGTTGGTATACCTAAAGAAATTAAACCTCAAGAAAATAGAGTAGGTTTAGTTCCTGCAAGTGTTAGGGAAATTGTTCGAGCTGGAAGTTCGGTATTTGTTGAGAAAGGCGCTGGCTTAGGTATTGGTATTTCTGATGAAGAGTATCAAATAGCAGGGGCAGAAATTGTTGATACGGCTGATGAGGTTTTTGCTAAAGCAGAATTAATTATTAAAGTAAAAGAACCTCAACCCATTGAATGTAAGCGTTTACGAGAAGGTCAAACAATATTTACTTACCTACATTTAGCACCTGATCCGCATCAAGCACGCCTACTTAAAGAATCAGGCGTTACCGCCATTGCTTATGAAACCGTAACACAAAATGATGGCGGGTTACCCTTATTAACTCCTATGTCGCAAGTTGCCGGGCGTATGTCAATTCAAGCGGGTGCACATTGCCTGGAAATGGCTCAAGGTGGAAGTGGTGTTTTGCTAGGTGGCGTGCCTGGCGTAGCAGCTGCTAATGTGGTAGTCATTGGTGGCGGCGTTGTTGGTACTAATGCTGTACGTATGGCAATGGGTATGGAAGCGCGCGTAATTGTTTTAGATAAATATTTACCTCGCTTACGTGAATTAGATTTTCAATTTGGTGCTAAATTAAATACTATTTATGCTACTTCTGATGCATTAGAACAATACATAGCAACTGCTGATTTAGTGATAGGGGCTGTCCTTGTGCACGGTGCTGCTGCACCTAAATTAGTTACAAAAGCCATGTTAAAGACGATGCGACCTGGTTCAGTTGTTGTTGATGTGGCTATTGATCAGGGTGGATGCTTTGAGACAAGCCGCCCAACCACTCATCAAAATCCAACTTATGTCGTTGATAATGTTGTCCATTACTGCGTCGCTAATATGCCAGGTGCGGTACCGCGTACGTCAACCTTTGCTTTAAATAATGCGACATTGCCTTTTGTTATGAGTTTAGTGACTAAAGGAATTAAACCTGCTTTATTACAAGATCCACATTTGTTAAATGGATTAAATGTTCATAAAGGAATGATTACTTATGAAGCAGTCGCATTAGATTTAGGCTTTGAATATATTCCCGCTATTACTGCTTTAAATAGTTAAGATGGCCTAGATTTTAGTGAAACCTAGGTTGTATATTTTTGTAATAGCCCACTTAATGTCGTTAACTTAATAATTGTTCTGTCCTTCCCGCGCAGGCGGGAATCCATTTTTGTGTAGGTACAGTGCAAGTGTTAAGATAAATTTCCGCCTGTTCGAAAATGACAAATCTTTAAGTTAAAGCTATTACCTGATCTATTAGCTGAATGTAAGCTACAATAGACCTCTTTCCTAACCCGTTAGGCAACAGGTCTATTTACCTATTGCTCCCCGTTATCTACATCCTACGCTTAAAATACTTCTTTTTGTTCTTCTTGTGATGTAGCAAAACTTGATGTATTTGCTGGGCCTTCTTCATTAGGTACATCTTGTTCTCGAAAGTACTCAACAATACTATTGTCTTGGTTTTGTTTAGCTAATAATCCTGTTTGAGGATCAATACGTACAGCAACAATATTCTTTGGTTGTGGGAGCGCTCGTTCCGGTATGTCTTGTAAAGCAACTTTCATGAAGTCTATCCACATAGGTAAAGCAATACTAGCTGCATATTCATGAAGCGAGTGAGGCGCATCATAACCAACCCAAGTTGTTACCACTAAATCTGGTGTAAATCCAGCAAACCAAGCATCAACTTGATCATTGGTTGTACCTGTTTTTCCAGCTAAATCTTGGCGGTCAAGAATATTTGCAGCATGTGCTGTACCATGTTGCACAACACCTTTTAAGGCCGAAGTCATAAGAAATGCTGTATCGGCAGGGATTACTCGAGGCGCTTGAGAAGAAGAATCAGGTGTAGCATTTTGTTCGCAATCTTGTTGGCAAACTTTAGCAGGCTTTGCTTGCAATAGTACCTCGCCTTCATTATCGGTAATATGATCAATTAAATAGGGCTCAATTTTATAACCACCATTAGCAAAAACAGCATAAGCTGTAGTTAATTCCATAGGACTAACAGATAAGCTGCCGAGTGCTAAAGATAATCCTCTAGGAAGATTTTCTTTATGGAAACCAAAGCGAGAAACATAGTTAATAGCGTAATTAAGGCCTAAATCATCTAATACCCGAATAGAAACCATATTTCGCGAACGTACAAGCGCTTCTTTAAGTCGCGTTGGACCGTTAAAAGTTAAGGTATCATTGCGTGGCCGCCATAAATCTGGTTGACTAGGATCCTCAACAACAATAGGTGCATCATTAACTAAAGTTGCTAATGTATAACCCTTATCTAAGGCAGCGGCATAAATAAACGGTTTGAAGCTCGAGCCTGGTTGTCTATTAGATTGAGTAGCCCGGTTAAATTTACTTTTATCAAAATTAAAGCCGCCAACTAGAGCTAAAAGGGCACCATCATTAGGATTTAAAGCGATTAAAGCTGCTTCAATTTCAGGGATTTGACTTAGAAACCATTCATCTTGTTGTTTTCTTACATAAACAATATCACCTACTTTAAGGATTTGTTTAGCATAAGTAGGTTGTCTGCCAACCCAGCCTTTTCTAAGCGCAGGTCTTGCCCAAGACATGCCAGACCATTTTAAATTAAAGTCTTCATTAAACCGGGTTAACCCTTGTGCTTCTTGATTATCAATATTTAGAATGATAGCAGGTTCTAGGCCGTTAAAAGCAGGATAATTTAGAAGGTATCTATTTAATGATTCTTTTGGCTTGCCTTGTATATCAATATTACTAACAGGGCCACGATAGCCATGACGACGATCATAACTTAGTAGGTTTTCAGCTACAGCTTGATTAGCCGTTAGCTGATAAGGTGCTTTGATTGTTGTATAAACATTATATCCTTTGGTATAAGCAGCAGGACCAAAGTGATTATAAAGAGATTGACGAATCATTTCAGCAACATAAGGTGCCGGGACTTCTACTTTAGCACCATGATATTTAGCTGTAATAGGTTGATTAAGCGCTTCTTTGTATTGCTCTTCAGTTATGTACTTTTCTTCAAATAAACGTTCTAAAACATGATCGCGTCTTTTGCGAGCTGCAGCTGGATTGACAATAGGATTTTGTGTAGAAGGGGCTTGCGGCAACCCTGCAATCATAGCCAATTCAGCTAAATTTAGATCCTTTAATGACTTCCCATAATAAACATTAGCAGCGGCGCCTACACCATAAGCACGGTTACCTAAATAAATTTTATTAAGATAAAGCTCTAAAATTTTTTCTTTACTTAACTCGCGATCGATTTTAATGGCTAATAAAATTTCATTAAATTTACGTAAGAACGTTTTTTTGCGACTTAGAAAGAAATTACGTGCAACCTGCATGGTAATAGTACTACCACCTTCTGCTTTAGTCCCTGTTTTAAGCATTTTTAAAGTAGCTCGCCCCAGACCAAAGATATCAACGCCAGAGTGTTCAAAAAACCGTTGATCTTCCGTGGCAAGTAGAGCATAAATAAGCATTTTAGGAATTTCTTCATAAGTTACGGGGATACGCTTTTTCTCGCCATACTCTTGAATTAATTTCCCATCTTGAGTGTAAATTCGCAAAGGAACTTGTAAATGCACCGTATTAAGAGATTCAACATCAGGTAATTGGCTTGCTAGGTATAAATAAAGAAAGCTTATTCCAATAGTAATTAGGAAAAATAGGCTTAAAAGAGTCCATAAACCTTTACGCCAGAAGTAAATCGCTTTTTTCATATTAGATTAGTGTAATTTGGTACAATTATATTGAATTTGCGATTATAGCGCTATTTCGTACAATTTTGCGAACAATACTGTATATTTATAGGGAAAATATACTTAAATTTTAAAAAATTATTTCTTAACTAATTTTAAAAAATAGTCATAGAAAATAATGTAAAAATAAAATCCAAGTCTAACCAATGCTGTTTTGATATTTATTTTATAAAATAGAAGCCTCGGATTGAGGCTTACAATTTAATTTAGAAGATTTTTTTTATTATTGCGTGTCTGTATTACTATTTCCCGGTGAAAATGTTGATGAACGAGGTAATGCACCTGTAGTAGGGTTACCTAAATAATTACGCCCAAAAATACCGGATGTGTTTGTTTGAAAGAAACTTGGTGCAGTAGGAAGAATTAGGCGATTATAAAACGGTAAATTAGGCTGTTGTTTCTTTTCTTCTAACTTACTAGTTATTTTTTCCTCTTCAGGTTGTTTAATATCTAAATCATCAATTTCTTTTTGGGCGAAATTTTGTTCATCTAAATGTTTTGCTTTTAATTCTCTATTTTCTTCTTCAAGCTTGCCAATCTTTCTTTGCGATTTATGTTGTATATCTTCTAAATTATGAATTTGCTGTTTGGCAGCTTCTAATTCTTCTTTAAGCATTTTAATCTGGTTGGTTAAAGAACTAATTGTTTCGTCTTTTGCAAGATTAGTTTTTTTATCATCTAACTGAGTTGTCTCGAAAAAATTGATTGTTTTTTGCAACTCTTTAGATTTTTCCTCTTCTTGAGTTAAGGACAATTGTAATTTTTCATTAGACTCAACGGTATTTTTTAACGCTAGATTTAAGGAGTGTATTTCTTCTTGAAACTGGCTTTGCTGCTTGGTTAAAACAGGTACCATTAAAATACCTTGATGTTCGCTAACAAGTTTTTCAATATAAGCACTCACTTCCTCATTGCTTTTAGCGCTGATATTATTTATTAAATAATCTGTTACAATAGTACCCATACCAGAAAGCTTACTGGTTTTACTAAATGTCCAATTACTAATAAACCGTGGTGTGTTCTTTGTAATATTGTTATATTTTAATTCTATCTCATCTGTTTTACTAATATCTAATAATTCAAAAAGTGTAATTAAAAAATTATTTAAAACTGATTTTATTGATGCTATTTCTTGTTCATTAAGAGGGGCATCTTGTTCACATACTTTTTTTAATTCCTTAATGACATAAAGAAAATAGTCTAAACAAGGTCGTCTAGTGTCATATTTAACTTTTGTATCAATGATATTTATTAATTCTTTAATCATTTCATCATGGGGCTTCGCTAAAATTTCGTCAGCTGGATAGCTTGTTTTTGGTGGCTGTGCTTCAGCATAATGTATAATCACATGGCCTAGCTTGCTCATAAAGTCTTGTAAACGTGACATAATAACTCCTTTACGTGATTACAATGGTTATTTCCACTTGTTTACACACTATATTTAATAGAAACGTAGAGGGCAACCCTTGAACAGTTTAAAAATTAAAAAATTAGTATGATTATTAAATCATTAAGTTAATTTAAAATATTAATTTTATAATTCTCTAACTAAAGCTTATTAATCTAATAATTGTTTTAGAAGGATTTCTTTTTTACATCGCATAAGCTAGCATGCTATATATACATATGGAGGTGGAATCAGTGTTTAATCTTAGTTCTAAATGCCCTCCTATCTTAGGAATAGATATTAGCTCAACGGCTATTAAAGTTGTTGAAATGTCAGGAAAGGAAGGCCATCGTATAGTTGAAGGATATGGTTACCAGCCTTTGCCGCCTAATACAATGGAAGGGCACGCCATTAAAGATGTTGATGCCGTTGGTCGAACTATACAAGATATTATTAATCGTAACCGTTTAAAAGCTAAGCTAGCTGTCTTATCTTTGCCTGATTCGTTAGTCATAAGTAAAGTTATTCAAGTTAACGAAGGATTGAGTAATTTTGAAATTGAAGAGCTAGTAATTATGGAAGCTGATAAATTTATTCCTTTCCCCATTGAAGAAGTAAATATAGATTTCGAAATTCTAGGTCCTGCAGCTAGAAATACAACGCTACTCGATGTGCTTGTAGTTGCGTCACGTTCAGAAAATGTAAATACCCGAGTTGAGGCAGCGAGCAAGGCAGGATTACAGGTCAAAATTATGGACGTTGAATCCTTTGCAATTGAGAGAGCGTGTAAAGCAGACTCCCTTGTGGAAAATAAAATTACAGCTGTCATTGATATTGGTTCTTTATTTGCTAATCTTTTTGTTTTAAAAAACAATGAAATTATTTTTACTCGAGAAGAAGAATTTGGGGGTAGCCAGCTAATTGAAAATATTAAGCAACATTATCATATTTCTCATGAGGAAGCGCTGCAGTTAGTAACTCAAACACAAGTGCCAGCAGATTATCAGGAAGAAATTATTAACCCTTTTTTAGAAACATTCATACTTCATGTAAAAAGGTCATTACAATTTTTTTATTCAACAAGTAATTACTCAATTGTTGATCAAATTCTATTAACGGGTGGCGTGGCTAAAATAGCCCATATTGAAAAAAAAATAGAAGAAGAAATAAAGATACCGACCTTAAAAGCAAATCCTTTCTCTTCTTTGACTTTAGGAAGAAAGTTAAATTCTGAGTATGTTAATAGTGATATGCCATTATTAATGATTGCTTGTGGATTAGCCTTACGAAATATTGGTAAAGCGTTATGACAAACATTAATCTATTACCATGGAGAGAATTACGCCGAGAACAAGAAAAAAGAGAATTTCGTACTTTAATGTTAGGCGCTGTTTTGATTGGAATAGGTATTGTAATCCTTATAAATTATTACGTACAAGATTTAAATAGCAGCCAAACCGCACGGAATCAGCGCCTGCAGGATGAAATTAATACGTTTAATCGACAAATTAGAGAGATAAAACAGCTTAAACAAGTTAGAAGTGAATTAATTTCACGTATGAAAATTATTCAAGGTTTACAAGCAAAGCGTACTTTGACCGTTCATTTATTTGATGAGTTGATTAAAGTAGTCCCAGATGGAATTTATCTTACTGACCTAAAGCGGGTAGGCGATAAAATTACGGTACAAGGGTATGCAGAGTCAAATACAAATGTGTCAATTTTAATGCGAAATATTGAACAAAACCCATGGATACAGGACCCAGTCTTAACAGAGATTAAAAAGAGTAAAGAAGCGACAATAGTTAATAATGAATTTACTTTAAGCTTCGTTCTTCAATCGAAAAACCCTTCATGATGAATAATTTAAATTTAAATGAGTTAACATTAGAAAACGTAGGACAATGGCCACCAGTAGTAAAGTATTTGGCGGCATTATTATTAACAGCTATTATTATTGGTTTTGGCTATTTATTTCTAATAAAACCTAATTTAGAAACCCATGCTAGCCTGTTAAATCAAGAACAAACTTTGCGCGCAGAATTTGAGCAGAAGCAGCGCTTAGCAGCTAACTTAAATGCCTATAAGATTCAATTACAAGTAATGAATGAGCGGTTTGGTGCTATGTTAAGGCAGCTGCCAGCAGAAAATGAAATGCCAGGTTTATTAGAGGATATTTCAAAAACGGGGATAGCAAGTGGTTTAACGTTTGAAAGTTTTGCGCCTCAAGCTGAGCAAAAACACGATTTTTATATTGAGCTACCAATTAAAATTGCTGTGGTAGGTAACTACCATCAACTAGCTGTATTCATCAGTCGAATCATACAAATGAGTCGTATTGTTACATTACATGATTTTGAAATTAAGCCGCAAATGGATGAAAAACAAAAAAAACCCATAGGGGATTTATTGGTAATGCATTTAACAGCAAAAATTTATAGATACAAAACTAAATGAAAAGACAAGGCTGGATAATTTTAATATTAATACTAATGTTATCGTCTTGCTCAAGTGCAAGAGAGGATGACTTAGATCAATATATTAAGGAAGTTAAAGCACGTAAGGTGAATTCTATTGAGGCCTTACCTACTTTTATACCGCCTATAAAGTTTGCCTACCCTGAAATTGATAATCGACGTAGTCCATTTAAACAAAAGGAGGTCGTCGTTGTTACTGTGGATGAATTGGCCCCAGATACTAAAAGGCCAAAACAACGTTTAGAACAGTTTGCTTTGGATGCGTTAAAATTTGTAGGTACGTTAGAGCAGACCCCTACAATATGGGGTTTAATTAGCCTTCCTAATGGTGAGATTGTACGCGTTAGAGCTGGTGATTACATGGGGAAAAATTTTGGTCAAATAACTCGGATTACACCGACTGTACTTTCTTTAGAAGAAACAGTTAGGGTTGCAGGGAAATGGCAAAAAAGGAAAATTGATTTTAATTTAAATGCAGGGAAATAGGAGTTGCATTTTGCGTAAAGTTATTTGGGCAGTGGCATTGTTTATGTGCTTTTGTAGCGCTTTGTTTGCTAAGGAAAACACGTTAGTGGGTTTAAAGGTCATCCCCTTACCCAGTGAAAGAGTAAGAATAGATTTTGTATTCAATGAAACATTAACCACATTACCAACAAATTTTATTACTAAAAAGCCAGCACGCTTAGTGCTTGATTTCGCTAATACTAAAAGCTTACTTGATCAAACATTAGTTACTAAAAAAATTAATCTTGGAGCACTTAGTGATTATGTTATTGTTTCCGTTGATAATCGCGTGCGGGCTATTTTTAATTTATCAACATTAGCTATTTATTCTGGTTATGTTTCTGGCAAGGTATATACACTAACATTAAGCGGTAAAACAACGTCTGGCTTTGAACAACGGAAAGAAATTTTTATTACGCATAGGCCAGTTAAAGCCCATTTTACTATAAATAACGTCGATTTTCGCGGTATAGGTAACCAAACAGGTCGAGCAATTGTTGATGTATCTAATAGTAGTGTGCCTGTTGAAGTTACGCAGCGGGGTAGAGATGTTGTGGTTGATTTTATAAGTACACGTATCCCTGAGCGGTTAATGAAACGTTATGATGTCGCTGATTTTCAAAGCCCAGCTAAAACCATGACATTTCGGCAAATAGGCAAGAAAACTCGGTTAGTTATTAGAAATAAAGGAGATTATGGTCATTTTGCCTACCAGGTAAATAAGCAATTTTTTGTTGATATTTTTCCATTAACCGCTGAAGAAATAAAACAAGCCAAATTAAGAAAGCAAGTATATACCGGCAAATCTATTTCTTTAAACTTTCAAGATATTTCTATTCGTGCAGTGTTGCAGTTACTGGCGGAATTCAGCGGTTTTAATATTATCGTAAGCAATAATGTAGATGGTAAAATCACGCTACGTTTACATGATGTTCCTTGGGATCAAGCACTAGATATTATTCTTAAAACCAATAATCTTGATAAGCGACAGTCAGGTAATGTTATTTTTGTTGAAAAAGCAGAGGATTTGTTAAAAAGAGAACAGGCAGAGCTTAAAACGCAACAAACGGTAATTAATTTAGCGCCTTTGCGTTCTGAATTACTACCTTTAAATTTTGCTAAAGCAGCCGATATTGCTACTCTTTTAAAAGATAAAAATACGTCTCTCTTATCAAAGCGAGGATCGGTTAGTGTTGATGCACGTACCAATACTATTTGGATTCAAGATACAGGAGAGCAGATTGAGCGAATTCGCGAACTTGTAAAACAGCTCGAAATCCCTGTGAAACAAGTCCAAATTGAAGCACGTATTGTTAATGTGACGCGTGAAGCGATTAGAGATTTAGGGGTACGATTTGGCATTTCTCGTCCTCCTCATTTAAGTGGAACATTAGAAGGGGCTAATCAGCTCGCTGCAGGGGTACCGCCGGCTGAAGTCATTCCATTAGCTGATCGGTTAAATGTTGATTTAGCAGCACCTGTTGCTAATCCTGCGTCGATTGGTATTGCGCTAGCTAAGCTTGGTGATGATATTTTATTAGATTTAGAGCTCTCCGCCTTAGAAAGCGAAGATAAAGCAGATATTATTGCAAGCCCACGTCTAATGACGACTAATCAGCAAGCGGCGATGATTGAATCAGGTGAAGAAATCCCTTATCAGGAGGCAACTTCCAGTGGGGCTACAGCTGTCGCCTTTAAAAAAGCAGTCTTGAGTTTAAAAGTAACGCCTCAAATTACTCCTGATAATAAAATCCTTATGGATTTGCAAATTAACCAAGATTCACCCTCGGGCCGGCTAGTTAATGGCGTACCAGCCATTTTAACCAAGCAAATTCAGACTAGTGTTTTAGTAAACAATGGTCAGACAGTTGTTTTAGGAGGCATTTATCGCCAAGATAAAAATAATACGATAAATCGTGTACCTTTTTTAGGCGAATTACCAGGGCTTGGTGCTTTATTTCGCAACAAACATTCTAGAATTAGAAATGAAGAGTTGCTCATTTTCATTACTCCAAGGATAATAACGGATAATTTGGCTATTTTGGCCGTAAAAGGGCAAGGTATAGGGTTAGATAAGTTTGGAAAGCCAATTAATGTTTATAAATAAATCTCTTGAATAAATAAAAAAAGAGTTAATAATTTGCACCTTAGTCGCAACATAGCGCCACTATTTTTTATATTTAGTAATTTACAAATCATAATTTATAATAAAAAATGAGCCTAAAGTTTTGGACGTGAGCAAAATTGAGGTGATTTAATATCGGCTTTAGGTATTATGTTAATCAAACAGAATTGTTAATGTACAATTCTCTATTAGCAAAGAGGTATGTGATTAAAAATGAGCATAGTTAAAGTACGTAATATTTTTTTAATTGGGCCTATGGGAGCAGGTAAAAGCACTATTGGCCGTACTTTGGCAAAAGAGCTCAAATTAGAGTTCTTTGATTCTGACGAAGTAATTGAAGAACGTGCGGGGGCTGATATCTCCTGGATATTTGATATTGAAGGTGAGGAGGGTTTTCGCAAGCGTGAACAGAAGGTAATTGATGAATTAACGCAAAAAACAAATATTGTATTAGCTACCGGCGGAGGGGTTGTGATGACCCCAGAGAATCGTAATGCGCTTGCTGGCCGGGGTACAGTTATTTACCTAAAAACGTCTCTTCAGCAGCAGTTCGAACGTACTAAGCGTGATACAAAAAGGCCGCTTTTACAAACAGATGATCTAGAAAGTCGTTTAGAGATGCTACGAGATGAGCGTGAGCCTTTTTACGAAGAGTTGGCAGATATTAGTTTTGAGACAGATAAATTAACTGTTAAAGCTGTTGCCAACAATATTATAAAATATATTTACGGTGAACTTTGATTTGCTTTATACATTAAAAGTCAATTTACCAGGACATGATTATTCTATTTTTATAGGCAATCAACTTTTATCAGATAAAAGTAACCTACTGGCAGACCATATAAAATCAAAGCAGATTATGGTTGTTACAAATGAAACAGTAGCTCCTTTATATTTAGAGCTTGTACAGGGTTTGCTTGGTAAGCGGCAGATCGATAATGTTATACTTGCCGACGGTGAAGAATACAAAAATCAACAAAGTCTTTTCCAAATATTTGATGCATTAATGGAAAAAAAGCATCATAGAGACACAACTATTATTGCTTTAGGAGGCGGCGTTGTTGGGGATATTGCAGGGTTTGCAGCCTCAGCTTATCAAAGAGGTGTTAACTTTATCCAAATTCCCACAACGTTACTGTCTCAAGTAGATGCATCAGTAGGTGGAAAAACTGGAATTAATCATCCTTTAGGTAAAAATATGATTGGTAGTTTTTACCAGCCGCAAGCTGTTATTATCGATCTAGCTGTTTTAAATACGCTACCTTTAAGAGAATTTCGCGCAGGGCTTGCTGAGGTTATTAAATATGCCATCTTAGAAGGCGGTCAGTTTTTTACTGATGTAGAAGAGGCCTTACAAAAAGGTTTAAGCTATCATTCATCTGAGCTTGCAGAAATTATTTATCGTTGTTGTCAAATAAAAGCAGGCTATGTACAGCAAGATGAACGAGAGGCAGGGGTTAGGGCTTTATTAAACCTAGGCCATACCATAGGACATGCTCTTGAATCTTCTACTCATTATCAACGTTGGTTACATGGCGAAGCAGTAGCGATTGGCTTATACTGTGCTGCTTTATTATCTCATCGGCTTGGAGAAATAAACTGGGAGACTGTTAAACAGATAGATAATTTATTATATTTAGCAAACTTACCTAGACGGATACCAAAAGATATTAATCTGGAGCATTTATACATGCTATTAGCAACAGACAAAAAAATTAAAAATAATACGTTGCGCTTTATTGTAATTAAAGAAATTGGAAATTGCTCTCTTGTAAGTGATATTAACGGACTAATAATTCAAGAAGTTATGGCAAGCGCAGTAGGAGATTAGTAAGATGTTATCTAATTCTCATGAAGCCTTTATACCTTTGCAAGCTACAACTACTTTTTTATATAAACCTCATAATTGGTTAGCTAAGATTAATTTTATTAATCACCTAGTTTTATTTAATGATTTGATAATTGTTGTCATGGCTGAGCGAGGCGGTGGTAAAACATCATTTGTGCATTTATTACAAGAAAATTTAGACCTAGAAATAAATGTAAATCTTATTGACGCAAAAACACCTTTAGCTGAGGCACAAATTTTAACTGAGTTAGAAAAATTTTGTAAGCAGCCTAAATGTATTAAACCGCAATTAAGCGAATTAGTTAAAGAAGTTAATACGATTAAAAAGCATATTTTAATTATTATTGACAATGCTCACTGCCTAAAGGAAGATTTTTTAAAAAGTTTGTTAGAAGAAGTAAGAAAATATCAACATAATTTTTTTCATATTTGCTTGGCAACAGATTTTTCACTAAATCCACTGCTTAATTCATTACATAGTGATTCTTATAAAGATTTAATCCACACAATTGAACTAGGACCTTTAAGTAAAAAAGAAACGAGAAAATATCTATTAAAAAAATTGCCTGTATCTAGAGGGATAAGTAAAAATTTAACTGATAAGTGTCTAAATGAATTTTATAATTTAACCAGCGGCCAAATTGCTCAGATAAACGCCCATTTAGATGCTTTTTTTAAATTAAATAAAACAAATCAGTTACCTTTATTAAAGTCTATTAATTTCATGGGTGGTTTATTTTTCTTAGCGTTACTTATTGCCTATGTAGGAAAGATTAAATTTAAGACGTATGAAACTTCAGCCTCACAATTTTCTAATTCTTTTAAACCTATTTTAGTTGCAGAGAATCAAAATATTATACAAGAGCCATTAGTGCAAAATAATCAAGTTACTATTTCAACTAAAAAATCAATAGACCAGGCTTTAGAACAATTTTTTATCAATGAAGAAGTTTCATCAGCCTATGTTAATCATTTGCATTTTATTAATGAAGAAGTGAGTAAAATAGCGCAAGCTGTTCTTATAGAGGAATCTGAATTATCCTTTTTGAAATCTAACTTACAGCCAATAAATAATTTTTTTGAAACAAAATTAGCTCCTAACACGATGCCTGAAAATTCATATTTTACAATCCAATTAGGCGCTGGACCTGATAAAGAAAAATTAAAGCATTTTTTATTAAAGCACATGATTTCGGATGCTCAAATTAACCATGTTAAGCTAAATGGAAAAGACTGGTTTATTGTCACTTTAGGTCAATATAGTCAAGTTAAACAAGCAAAAATGGCATTAAATCATTTAAATCCCAAACTTTTAAAACTTAAACCTTGGGTGAGAAAACTACCTTCGACTTCTCTTTCATAGCACTACTTTTTGGAACGGTTTTCATGGCTTGTTTCATACGTTTTAAACCATGTTTTGTACGAGTATGTTGTAATATCTTAAGCCAGCTATAATAACCATAAAGTGCCATGAAGGTATAAAGTGTCATTAACAAAGCATGAAAAGGAATTTGTTTTTGCCAATATAAATAAGCATAAATTGCATCAGTAAAAAACCAAATTAACCAAGTCGCTATAAACTTATAACACATGAGCCACTGACCTACTAAACTTAGTGACGTTGTAAGAGCATCAAGTGTCGCTATATCTGAATTTGTAAAGTAAATTAATGCAAAATAGATAGTTAAAAAGAGGGCGCTAATAGCGATTAAAAGTAAAAGCCATTGATTCAAGTTTAAGGTAAGAATTGATTGATAGCTATTTTTATTTGTATGACGCCAATAAAACCAACCATAACAAGTGGTAATAAAATAAAATAATTCTAACACCATATCAGCGTAAATTCCTTTCTGCCAATAAAGCCAACTATTTAAGCTTATAGCTACTAAGCTGATTAACCATGCAGAACTATGTAAGCGAATAAAATAAAAGGTTGCTAAAAATGAAGTAATGGCACCAAAAATATCTAAAAACATAACTAAATCCCTACGACGGCATGACCCGAACAGGTTCAATGGGTATAGTCTCAGCCTATAAATAAATTACCTAAAACTAGGTAGGTTTATTAAGAGGCACCCCTTAAGCAGAAATGTAACAAAAATTAGGCAATAAAAGCAAATAGTTAAATGAAAATTTCATTAATTTCTGATAGGCTTATATTATAGGAATTTAAGGGAGATTAGGATGTATAAAAGAGTAATGTTTGCCACTGATTTTGACGAAGTGGGTATTAAAGCTGCTCAAAAAGCGAAGAAAATTGCTGATGAAAATAATGCTGAGCTACTATTAGTTCATGTGGTTGAGCCTATTCCAGCTTATGCTTATCCAGGTTTTGCAGGCTTTGCAGAAGTAGAGGTTTCTATTCGTGAGCAAGCTGAAAAAGAATTAGCTTCACTCGCTAGAATGTTAGGTGTCGATGAGGCACATTGTATGATTGAATATGGCTCAACCAAAAATGAAATTTTGCGGGTGGCTAAAGAAAAAAATATTGACCTTATTGTAACTGGTAGCCATGGTAAACATGGGCTTGCATTACTATTAGGCTCAACAGCCAATGCAATTTTGCACGGCGCTGAATGCGATGTGTTGATCGTAAGGCCGGTTACCGATCAAACTTAATCGCCTAGATTCCGCGAACAAGTCGCGGAACGTAGGCGGAGGTTAGAAAAGTTAACCTCCTTGGCTTTAAAAACAGTAACAAGGCTATTCTTTTATCTATGTAGGCTGCTTTCTACCTATGTGAGCTATTCCTCTATCTCTAGATTTACCCTATACCTACGTTCCGCGGCTTGTCCGCGGGATCCATAGGCAGCGTTAGATTCTAGGTATAGCGAATAAATCGAGGCACGTAGGTAGGTAAAATTAGGTAGAGCTCAATGCATTAGTAATTATTATTCTGCCAATAAGGCATCAACTTTAGCAGCGCAAATAAAATCATTCATTGTAAGGCCCTTTAGCGCATGAGTCATAAAATTAACATGACAATAGTTATAACCAACTTCTAAATCCGGATGGTGGTTTTCAGTATTAGCTATCCAGGCTAAGGCATTAACAAACGCCATGGTTTCATAAAAATTATGAAACTTAAGAGAACAAGTTATTTTTTTATTATCAGTTGAAACTTGCCATTTACTATTAAGTTGAGGCATTAAATTACTTATTTGTTGACTATTTAGAGCTTCTCCAATTCCTTCACAGGATTGGCAGTGTTTTTGTTTTAATTCGCTGTTCATAAGGTATTCCTCACTTTCTAAGAATAATTGCTAAATTTTTAAGAAAATGTGTATTTTGTTCAGGTAAACCTACACTTACTCTTAAATGATTAGGGAGATTATAATTATGCAGTGGCCTAACTATAATTCCTTCTGCAAGTAATTGCTCATAAATAGGTAAACTATTTTGACCACAATCAAAGATAATAAAATTACCCGCCGATGGAAGAAACTGCAGATTAAGATCGGTTAATCTTTGCTGCATCTGCTTTAGTTCCTGCGCGTTTAATTTGATTGTTTCGGCAAGAAAGCTTTCGTCTTCTAGCGCTGCATTACCCCCGGCTAAAGCTACTTGATTAACAGTAAAAGGTAGTTGGATTCGATATAACAAATTAATTATATCTGGATGCGCTACTGCATAACCTAATCTTAAACCAGCAAGCCCATAGGCTTTAGAAAATGTTCTAGTAACCACTAAATTAGGAAATTCAGAAAGTAAGCTAAGTGAAGCTCGTTGGTTAGATTGATAAGCATATTCATAATATGCTTCATCAATAACTACAATAGTTGAATCAGGAACATGCTTAAGTAAATAATGAATTTTTTCTAAGGGAATAAGTAAGCCAGTGGGGTTATTAGGATTTGCGAGAAAAATTAAAGAAGTGTTTGCATTAGCCATTTTTACCATGGCTTCAATATTAACTTCCCAATTTGGTAGTAAAGGACTTATTTGTACTGGCACGCCTAAAGTTTGAGCCTGAATACTATAAGTAATAAAAGCATACTCATGAGTAAGCATGGATTTATTTTTATGCAATCCAAAAACTGTAAGAAGTAAGGAAAATAATAAATCAGATCCATTACTTAAGATCAATTGATTTTCAGTAATAGCCAGTTTCTCACTTAACTTCTTTTTAAGTGGATGGCTCCCGGCTGCTGGGTAGCTAGCCATTTTTGCTATTGCTAGTTGCGTAATAGCTTCTTTAACTTTTAAACTACAACCTAGCGGATTTTCATTACTAGCAAGCTTAATAATTTCGCTTAAGCCTTTTTCTTGCCCCAGCTCCTCAATAGATTTTCCAGGTACATAAGGTTTTAAATTTCTTATACCATCATGCGGCAGTTGCTGATAATCACAAGGCAAAACATTCTCCTTTGCTCAATACTTTAAGGAATGCTGCTCATCTTACTTAAGAAATACTAGAAAGGGAATGCTCAGTATCTAACAAATATTTCTTGCTTATAAGTTAAGAAAAAAGCTATTCTAAGCGCGCAATTTCAAACCTCAATAATGGATTACGGTATGCAACGTGGATTTTCACTCATCGAAGTGCTTGTTTCTCTATTTATAATAAGCGCAACTATTTTTTCTCTTATTACTCAGCAATTACATCATTCTCTGTTAAGCAATGAGATTTTGAGACAGTGGACTAAGTTTGTTAATACAACAAATTTAATAGAGCAGCCACCGCCGCAAAGTATAAAAGTCTCATAGCGTTCCTACTTAGTTTCAGACAAGGCACAAGCTCGTCCAGTGCATGAGTGTACAACTAAAAACTAAGTACATGACTGAGCTAAGCGAGCTTGTAGCGTAGCGGGAGACGCAAGAGATAATAATGTGCAGTCCCCTGCTAATTAATTATTTTAATTTAACTTTGTAGGAAGTTAATAAAATATCATCAATAACTTGCGAAATATAAATAATGATGAAGCAACATGGTATAAGCTTACTTGAGCTAATGATAAGTCTTTTCTTGTTTTGTTTATTAATAGAAATTATCACGCAATCGTATCTAAATAGTAAGCAGCAATATCTAATAACTCAAAAAAAGCTAGATAATACATTTGATATTCAATTAGTAAGTCAATTAATTAGAGCGAGTATTAGAAGTGCAGGATTTACACCATGTCTAAATAGCGATTATTTGATAATGCAGGATAGGCGCAACAGCAGCAACTTACAACTGCCATCTATTCAAATTAAAGGTAATAGTTTAACTATTAGACATATGAGTGATAATTTTTTTACAGTCAAGCGCCAGTTAGATTCACAACATTTATTAATTACCAATAATAGAATATTAACTAAAGGAAACGATGTGTTAATTGCCGATTGTGTACACGGCGAAGTTCACGAACTAAACTCAGTTGAGCATACATCATCAGGATTATTAGTTGGTTTAAAAAAGCCACTGTCTTTTCATTACATCTCACCTATGTATATAGGTAGTTGGCTAGAGGAGAAATTTTTTACCAAGACTGACAAGTATGGGGTAGAGAATTTATTTTATAAATTAAAACATGCTGAACAATTAACATCTCTTGTTAATCATTTTTCGGTAAAAATGTTAAAGGAAGGAAGATATCGATTTATCGATGTTATTTTAGATATAGGCGATAAGGCTATTAATTTACATACTCGAGTACGAACATCGTGCGGCAACGGGGCATAATTTTACTAACAACGGGGCTTATGCTAAGTCTCGTCATGTTACTGTTTTTAGCGCAAATAGAGCTAATTAATTTACATCAAAAAGCACATAACCAATTTATCAATCGTGCGCAAATACTTCAACATTTAGAAAATATTGCTTTCCAGTTAATAGATAAAATTAATCTCCACAACGTCAATAGTCTGTCTTGTACAATTAATAAAATGGATCCCAATAAAGTAATTAATTTAGTAAAAAATCAGCAAGTTGGTTGTTTTATAGCGGACAGTACTTATACTTATAATTATGTAATTGAAGACCTTGGTTTGTTTAATTGTATAAGAATGAAAAGTAATAATGGTGGCATTTATTCTACTAATCAATGGCGTCTAACTATTGCCTTACAAGCATCGAAAACCTCGGTTTTACAATTGCGTTTTGCTAATATAAATTCCTTAATATTTAAGAAATGTAAGGAACCTATAATTATTGAATCTGATGTTTTAAGCTGGCGCAATCTAACTTAATTGTTGTATAATGGTCTTTTTTTGATTAATTTGAACTTTTTATGATTAGATTAATAAAGCAGTGTTTAATTTATTGCACAATATTTTCTTTTTCGATCCTACAAGTATATGCGGATTCTGATGTTATATCCTTGTTTCCTATCGAACATTATGATCAAAATATTTCCTCCTGGATTAAGCCTTCTAATCCTAATTACGATAAACCCTTATTAAGCCAAAATATACAAAAGCAGCGTATGAAGCAATTTTATGAGCATAGTTTTGGCGAAATGTCTCCTTGGAGCGCTACTTTTGTAAATCAAATATTACAGCAAACAGCGCCTTATAATATAAAGGGATATGTTAAAAATTTAATGGATGAATTTAATAATGAAGGTAAGGATAGTAATCACATTGGTTATGGCGAAAATTTTAGACCCTATACCAGCAAATGGGTAACTAAAATTGCGCAAAATATTGATTTAGATCAATTAGATAATTTAACTTATCACAGTAATAATCGCGGTATTGCTATTGATAATTTATATGCACGTTCTCTACCAACTAATGATGTCTACTTTTATCATCATAAAATTCCCGGTCAAGGATACCCTTTCGATAACTTACAACAATCGGCTCTTTGGGCAGGAACACCCGTTTATATTTTAGCGCAGAGTAAAGATGGCGCTTGGTTATTAATCCTTACGCCTGAGTACATTGCTTGGGTTAACAGTAAAGGGATTGCTCGTACAAATAATGATTTTGTGACTAAATGGCAAGCAGCAGCTCAAAATAAAATGGCTGCTATCATCCGTCCTGATACACAACTTTTAAATGAAAAAAGACAATTTTTGTTAACTAGTTATCCTGGTGCGGTTTTTCCTGCTCATCAGGACAAGAACACCTTGCGTTTATTAGTACCGGTTGCTAATACTAAGCGCCAGGCATTAATTAAAGAAGCAACAGTTACAAGTAAACAGGCAGTTATTATGCCGCTTGTTGCAACGCCACATAATTTTACCAAAGTAATGACTAACCTTATTGGCAGACCTTATGGCTGGGGCGGCCTTTATTTTTATAATGACTGCTCAGCTGAATTAAAAAATCTATTTGTGCCATTCGGCATCTGGTTGCCACGTCATTCTTCGCAGCAAATTCAAATGGGTAGGCAAGTAGATTTAAGCCTTTTACCCGCAAAAGATAGGTTAGATTTCCTTGCAGCTCAGGGTAAGCCTTTCATGACTATTGTTTATGTGGGCGGCCATGTGGTTTTATACATTGGGACATTGCCTAATCCCAATAACCCATCTGTATCTATGATAATGACCTATCAAAATATATGGGGATTAACACCGCACTTAGGCGATAGACGTGATGTCATTGGTGGTTCAGTATTATTCCCACTACTTTTGGCATATCCAGAAGATCCAAACTTAATATCTCAAGCGGGCAAACCGTATTTTCAAATAGCCTATCTTGATGAAATGCCTAATTTATCTACAGAATTTAATAAAATTGATATCAAAACTCTAATGACTGCGAAAGTAAAACAATATTAGAGATTATTGGCAAAATCTCAATGATCCGGTTAACTCCATATGTATGTTGGGCCCCGGGCCCAACAATTGTCCGTTATTATTAATTCTAAGCGTAGGCCAATCTCGATTCTCACCATTTTAAGTAAGAAAAACTATAAAGAACGTCATTCTTTTATTGACTATGGTTTAATCTCTAATCATTCAGGAGTGGTATAAATATTGCTATAAATATAGTATTCACTAAGGTAGCGTAAATAAATTTTATGATACGTTAAGCTTACTTAAGTAGGGATTAACTTATGAATCGTGAACAATTGGCTGAGTTTCCATATTGGCCCCATTTGATCACGTTGATCATTATTGCGTTAGCTTTTTTAGGCTATCGTTATTTTGCCTACTACGATACTCGTTCAAATGATTCCTATGTTTCCGCTAACGTGATTAATATGGCTTCGTTAGTGTCAGGGCCTATCAGTGTTTTATATGTACAAGAAAATCAATCAGTAAAAAAAGGTGATAAACTTATTGAGATTGATCCAAGGCCCTATCTTTATGCCCTAAATAAAGCAAGAGCGTCTCTTAATTTAGCTAAAATTCATTATGAGAATAAAAAGTTAGCAATAAAAATTGCTGAAGAAAAATTAAAACAAAGACAAGCTTTTTTAAGTTTAAGTCAAGATTATTTCAAACGCTTTAGTAAATTAACAAAAGAAGGCGCATTGGCAGAAATTCAGTTAGTGAATGTAATTGCGCAAATAAAAGAACATGAAGCAACGGTGTTAGCTGCAGCCCATAATCTTAGAATTGCTAGACAAAATTTTGATGATAATGAAGTTAAAGCAGCCCAAGCTATTTATGACAAAGCCCTATATTTATACCGAAACACAACCATTGTTGCACCCACAGATGGTCTTATAACTAATTTTAACCTTCGGGTAGGGCAGTATATAAAAACAGGAGAGTGGTTATTCGCTTTTATTGATACGCAGCAATGGTGGGTCGAAACGCGTTATCGTGAGACTGCGATAAGGCTAATTAAACCGGGTGATAAAGCTAAAATTTGGCTAGATATGTATCCTGGAAAAACTTTTCATGGACATGTGAAAAGTATTGGTTGGGGTATTAATCGGGTTCAGTCTCAAGGTGTTGCGCCTTCTTCTTTAGTGTATATGGAACCTACCGAAGATTGGATTCGAATAGCTCAGCGATTTCCAGTGCGTATTTATATAGATGACATAAGTCCTGATTACCCATTGCGAATTGGTGCCAGCGCAACAACGGTGACTTATCGATGAATAGGGTCGATTTTTTAAAACAATTTTGGCCACGTTCCTTAGAAAATCGAGCTGCCTTGCGTACTGCCGTAGGCATTGTCATAGCTGTTGTAATTTCTTATGCACTGCATTTTGAAAAGCCTTATTGGGCAGGCATGACAGTAGCAATGGTAGCTAATATTTATACAGGTAGTGTTATTGATAAAGCAATAATGCGTTTATTAGGAACATTTATTGGCGTTTGGGCAGGATTTTATCTTGCTCACTTTATCGTAAATAGTTTCTTGCTTTATTTCGTAATTAATTTTTTTATTCTTGCTGCCGCAACCTATTATTACAATTTTAGTCGTTACGCCTATGCCTATTTATTAGGAGGTATTGGTGCATTTTTTGTTGTAGGCCAGCTCGCTATGGACCCACAATCAACGTTTGATATTGCCATTTGGCGACCGGTTGAAATAGGGTTAGGGGTTATTGTTTCAGCTGTCGTTGCTCTATTTATTTTTCCAAATAGCTTAGGCAGTGATGTTGCTAAGGAAATAACCGCACTTTTTACTGCTATTGATTCGCTACTTAATAAAGTCGGTAGTTTGTATAAAGCATCTGATAAAGAACTCTCTTTAGAGTTTCGGCAGGAAAATATTAAAGTAAAAAAGAAGATACGTAAGACATCAGAATTAATTAGTTTTATGCATAGAGAATTTGATAATGATAAAAATAGAATTGATCAATTTCGTTTTTTTACAGCGTCTCTTGCCGATTTAAGACAAGCTATTGATTATTTTAATTCTCTAAGTGTAAGAAGTGAAAAAATAATCAGTGCAAATTTAATTAATTTAACAGACAGTTTATTTGCAACAGCTAGGCGTGATCTTGTGCATTTACATCAAGCCTTTATAGAAAGGAATGAAAAAGTTTCTTTAAAATTACCTAAATTAATTTTTAAGCTTGAAAATTTAGGCACATTAACAACTAAAGAAGAACTAGCAATTATTCATTTTTTTCGACAAATAAATACCGCTCTTCTTGATTCACAAAAGTCGTTATCAGGTATAAGTAAGCAGGGTCAGCCAACTAAACTAGTTAGTAATGAGCAGCAATTGCGTAATGATCCAGATGTTTTAATGCATAGTATAAAGGTAGGTTTAACAGCTTTAGTTGCATTAGCTTTATGGATGATAAGTGATTGGCCGGGTGGTTTGGCAGGTATTATTAGTAGTATTGTTATTTCAGTAAAAAGGAATTTATTTGAAATGAAAAATACCAGTATCTTGCGTTTTTTAGGTGCTTTAACTGGTGGCGGTATTACAATTTCAATTATGTATTGGCTACCTTTAAACTTTTATCTTTTGATCATGATTATTTTTCTTTGCGGTTGGGGATTTAGCTATCTTTACTTTAAATCTCCAGCTTATTCGTATTTAGGATTACAAGCGAATGTGGCCGTGCTAATCACGTTAGCACAAGCCGGTGGTCCGCCTGTTGAAGTAGCAGCACCTTTAGAAAGGCTAGCCGGGGTAATTATGGGAATTATAGCCAGTTTTATTGTAGGGAATTTAATTTGGCGTACAGATTTAATGGCTATGTTACAAAGGCAACTTAAGAAATTAAAAAAATATTTGTTTCATAATTGTGTAACAATTTTAACATTACGGACACACGGTGTTTTATATGATTTAATTAGCTTGTTCTGGTTATGCCGTAGTCTAGTCGATACCTTATCTAATGAAACTTTGCGTGCCGAAAAACAGGTCAAATTAGCTAACTATATAGATACTTTTAAGTCAGCAGTGTTATTGCAGATGTCCTTAAAAAATATATTAAATACTATTAATCAAGATCTAGCTGAACAAACAGCAGCTAAATTCGACCTAAATTTGGTGCCCCTTGAGCAAGCGGTCGCTGCTTTATATCAAGACCCTACCACTGTAAAAAATACTGATATAAAAATGCAATTAGAAGAAGCTATAACGACTGTGTTAGCCAGTAAAAATAAAGAAACGCTTTCCGTCACTGAAGAAGAAAATTTAGTTGCTTATTTACATGCACTAATTCGTTTAGTCGAAATTAGAAAAAATTTACATGCTGAAAGCTTGTAATGAAGATTTTAAATTATTTAATGCCACTCCACTAATCCTTTAGGCTTTTGTAGCCAATTTGAGTCAGGATATGGAAAAGCTGCATCAATCACATGTAAAGTGTAAGCATGTCTAGAATTAGGCGACAAATTAGCATTACTTTTATGAGGTAGGCGACCATGTAATAAAATGACACTACCTTGTTCAACTTCTAAAGGAATACAGTTTTCTTCTTGCCAAATTAGCCGATGATAGTTTTCAAAATAAATTTCATTGCCTTTACGAATCATCCGCTTACTTAAAGGTGTTGAAGTTGGGCTTGGAATCACTTCAAGACATCCATTATTTATAGTGGCGTCTTCTAGTGCAAACCAAAAACCTAAAATTTCACTGTTTTCTGCATGTAAATAAGTACTATCTTGATGTAAATTAACTTCGGCACCAATATTAGGTTGTTTAAATATATACATAGATTGCAACAAACTTGGTTTTTGAAAATTAAGCTGATGACAGATTTTCTTTAATCTTAAATCGTAAGAATGTTCTTTAAAAACGGGATCTAAATCATGTAAAGCATGACCAATTTTATTGAGAGATTTTTCTAAAGGCTGTTTTAACTGACCATCAGTGTTAAAAGAATCAGGTTCAAAAAAGAAATGAATTTTATCACCCGAATTTAAAAAATATTGTGTTTGTGCATGTTCATTAGTTTGGGTCGAAAAAATAGTGGTAGGGATTTCATGTTGTTGCTTAGTTAAAATCCAATGAATACGCTCTTTTAACGTTTCACAAATTGCTTGCGAGAAAAAGTTATTAATGACTAAGTAACCATTGTCGTTAAAAAATTCGATTTGCGAGCTAGATAAATCCATTTTTACAACCTAAATAGTAATAAAGTGCTTTATCATAATCAGCGAAAATTTTTTTAGCAATACTCCATAACGTCTCTAAAGTTTTTTACATATCAGCCAACCAATGGTAGGTTGGGCTAAACGAAGTGCAGCCCAATAAATTATAAAGATGCTATATACCTTATAATTAAAAATGTTGGGCTACGCTATGCTTAGCCCAACCTACTTATGTTGGCTCTATGCTACAATATGGCCAATGTGATTTATTGTTACCAGTTCATGATTAAAGTTGATGTTATTATTGTAGGGGCAGGCGCTGCTGGCATGATGTGCGCGATTGAGGCAGGAGCACGTGGTAGGCAGGTTTTAATTCTTGATAAAAGCAATAAGCCTGGTAAAAAGATTTTAATGTCAGGCGGGGGACGGTGTAATTTTACTAATTTATATGCCAGTCCAGACCAGTTTATTTCGCATAACCCACACTTTTGTAAGTCAGCTTTAAGCCGCTATACCCAATGGGATTTTATTGAACTTGTTAAACGCCATAAAATTGCTTTTTATGAAAAAACACAAGGACAGTTATTTTGTGAGGAAAAATCACAACAAATTGTTGATATGCTACTAGCGGAATGTAAAAAAAATAAAGTAACTATTCAATTAAATCATTCTATTCAGTCAATCAGTAAAAAAGATAAGCAATTCATTGTTCAATGTCAGCACGCTACTTATCAAAGTGATTCTTTAGTGATTGCAAGTGGCGGGCTCTCAATTCCTACTTTAGGAGCCAGTCCGTTTGGCTACCAACTGGCAGCGCAGTTTGGGTTACAGGTATATCCAACCCGGGCAGGCTTAGTACCCTTTACCTTACATGATAAAGATAAAGAGCAGTTATCCGCATTAACTGGAAATTCTCTTGATGGATCTGTGAGTTGCAATGATATATCATTTCAAGAAAAGGTGCTTTTCACTCACCGTGGATTAAGCGGGCCTGCTATATTACAAATTTCATCTTATTGGTTACCAGGTCAGCCTATTTTTATTAAATTTCTACCTGAACTTGATCTATATCAGGAATTGCTTCAAGCACAAATTTCATCTCCCGATAGTTATTTAAAAACGATATTAGGCAATTATACCGCCAAACGTATTTTGGACGTACTCTATAATAATTACCCCATAGATAAACCCATTAAGCAATTTAGCTCTAAACAATTACAAGACATTGCGCAAGTTTTGCAAAACTGGTCTATCAAACCGAATGCCACAGAAGGTTATCGTACGGCAGAAGTGACTTTAGGCGGCGTAGATTGCAATGAACTCTCTTCACAAACTTTTGAAACCAAAAAAGTACCCGGCTTGTTTTTTATTGGCGAAGTTTTAGACGTAACAGGTTGGCTCGGGGGATATAATTTTCAATGGGCCTGGTCTTCAGGGTGGGCAGCGGGGCAGGTTGTGTAGAAAACAAAAGTTTGCTTTCTCAGAAGTACTAATCATCTATCTAGGCATTATAATTGTAGTGAATATTTAGAAAACCTATCTTTAATGCTTATATGAGGGCTAATGCTTATATACATTAGCCTTTCTGTGGAGAAATTTCTAACGCTCAAAAGTCGCTACAGAATAAGTCTCTGCCGTATAATAAGGTTCTTCATCAACTTGATAGTCTTTGGCAAGCGCTGCTGCTGTTTTATGGTCAATACAGTGTATGCCTAGCTCTTCGCAGATAGAGACTATTTCTTCTGGTGCAAAAAAAGCTTTAAAGGGAGATTTCTTGCTTGCAAATTCATCTAGCGTTTTTTCTAAACAGTTTTCATTAGCAGCTGAATCTAATGTCTTTGTTTTAGTTTGCATTAGAGCATGCATATAATCAAAAGTAATAATTAAGTGGTTGAATTGATTAGCTAAATTTTTAAGGATTTGAATGACTTCTTCTTTCTCAAGATAAAAGGTATTGCCTTCCCAAAGAATTAGGGTTGGTTTGTTAAAGTCAATATCATTATTTTTTAATGCTTCAATCAAATTACCTTTAACATAATCAAGACCAATATAAGTAGCATTTTTGTTGACATGATTTTCAGCAAAAATTTCCTCTTTGCATTTTAAAATAGAGGGTTGATCAATTTCAAAAAAGCGAGCGCTAAACTGCTGTGTATATTTCGCTTTTCGTGTGGCTAGTGTATCAAAACCGCTGCCTAAAATAATAATTTGTTTAACGTCTTTGTGTTTTACGGCATCAGAAATAGTTCGCCTAAAAAAGCGTGTTCTTGTGGCAAGCGGGAGCCACATGCGTTTATCTAAGCGTTCTTTGGCCTCTTTTTCAATCTCTTCATTAACAAACTTTGCCATTTCAGCATCTTTAAAAAGATCTTTATCTCTACTACCTTGTTTTTGGGTTAATGTGGGCCAATTTTCTTTTTTCTTAGCTTCATCTTTCCAGTAATTGGCTAACAGGGCCGTAGTAGCAACGTTATAGTCATTTAAAATTTTTTTAAGCATAAATAAACTCTCTTTATTGTAATAATGCATCAATAATCTGATTGGTACCGGAATAATAAGCAGCGTGATCTGCATCTAAATAAATAATACGGTCAGTAACTATTTTGCTCATGCGTAATTGATCACTTAAAAGAAGAGCCTGGTCATAACGGCAAACTAAGGCGCGCTTAGCAAGCTTGGCAAAGTGTTGGCCTACCTTAACAGATTCTATTAAAGGTTTTAACGGTTCAGGCTGAATTTTAGATAATGCTGTTTGCGCCTCTACCAAACTACATTGATTAAAAAAGACATTTACTAGATTTTCAGTGCATTTAAGACAAATCGTTTGGTAATCTTCATTAATAATGAGGTAAGGCGTTAAGTTGTTTGACTCGGAAGCTTGTGCAATTGAGAATAACGATTGCTCCCCTTGAGGGATATAAGCTGCCACAAAAATAAGTTCACGGATAGTTTCAGGTATGGCTTCAGCAACTTCTGAAATAATGAGTCCTGCCATACTATGGCCAACTAGTGTGACTTGCTCAGATTGTTCTTTTATAAGCTCAATAAGATATAAGATATAATCTTGCATGCCTATATTATTACGATTGTTCACATTTATTTGACGTCCAGGTAAATTAGGCGTTAGAACTTTATGTCCTTTTAAAGCAAGTGCTCTAGCTATATATTCCCAACACCATGCAGCATGCCAAGCGCCATGAACTAAAATAAAGGTGCGATAATTCTGCATAAAACTTCGTAAACAAAAATTATTTTATGGAAAAGATTAAAAATTAGTTAAATAGTCATTTTATAATCTAACTTAGTAGTCTGTTGACTTTATTCAATTTAAGCAATGAAATCAAATAAAAATTTGATGATTTTAAGTACAGTCTATATTTAAATATAAATAATTAAAATACTGGAGCTAATTGCATGCTAACAAAAGAAATAGTCATTATAGGCGGTTCTATTGCAGGCTGTGCACTTGGAGTTTTATTACAAAAGTTAGGTATAGATTTTGTTATTTTAGAGAGAGCAACATGCCTTATAAATCAAGGAGCGGGCATAATGTTACCCGAAAGCCTTATTAAACAGTGTATTGACCTCGATTTATTAGATGAGACAATGCCACGGATACCAATTAATGAACGCATCTTTGAAAGAAAAAATGAAAATGGGCAATCAACAGCCTTTTGGTCTCAAGAAATTAATGTTCAGGCACTTAATTGGATGCACATTTATGAAAATCTTTCTAAGCGCCTGAATAAAAAACATTATCATTTGCAAACAGAGGCCCGTGCAATTACACAAGAAAATGAATTATTTACCATAAAGACTTCTAAAGAGACCTATCAAACTGACTTTATTATTGGCGCTGATGGGATTAACTCGTTTGTGCGTACTCAATTGATACCACAAGCTAAGCCTAATTATGCAGGTTATATTGTATGGCGCGGTCTATTAAATGAAGCAGAAGTAGTAAATATAGACTTATTTGAAAAACACATGTTTTATTATTTGTTTCAAGGCGGTCATGCTTTATTTTATAAAATCCCTGATAAAGAAGCTGGTCAAAGTCTATTAAATTGGGTGCTCTATGAAAATTGTCAGGATAAACAGTTAAGTGATTTATTAATCGATAAGATGGGTAAAAAACATAAACAATCGCTGCCCAGAGGCTATTTATCACCCGAGCAAATTGATTATATTAAAAAATTAGCTAAGGCCACATTACCTGTGCCTGCGGCAAAATTAGTAGATAAAACAGCTGAGCCATTCATTCAAGCTATATTTGATTTTAAATTACCACCTTATAATAATAATCAATTTATTTTTGTAGGCGATGCAGCTGTCACTTTAAGACCACATAGTGGCTCAGGCGCACTTAAAGCACTAACCGATGCTATCAAATTCTATCAACTCATCAATAAAAGCGGTAGCAAAAAGTTAAATAATATTACTATTGAAGAATGGAAAAATTATCAGACGCATCTTGCTACGCAAGAAACAGCAAGAGCCAAAAAAATGGGTGAAGTACTCGTAACTAACCCCCCTGATTGGTCTTTAATGAATCATGAAAAAACAGAAAAATGGTGGGCTGATCTTATGGTAGAAAAAAACTGGTATGCAACTAAATTAAAATAAGTGGAATATTTAAGTAAAGGCAGTATCTACCCTTACTGCGGCTTGTTCGCAGGATTCAATCACATGGGTAATTCCTAGATTCTGTGAACAAATCGCGAAACGTAGATATAGGGTTAAGCTAGCTTCGCTAATTATAACCTTAGCCTAAGTGAAACATAGTAAAGCTCTTATCTTAAATTAAAATTAAAGACAAGGTTATGCTTGCTCATGTTCTTATGTAAGTTAGTTTTATAACTTAAATCCTATTAATTCCACCAAGGGCAACTTGATAGAGATTTTTAGTTAAATAAAATTATATTTTTTAATCATTTAGTTGATTAAAAGAATGATTTTAAAAAGATGAAAATTTATAAAAATAAAATTTATTTTTAATCTCTTCCTTGGATTCCTGTGGCTTTGTTTAAAAATTTATCTAAAAGTAAAATTTTTTTATTTTTTGGGTAAATTTAATATATCCTTAAGGTTTCAGGAATAGAATATATCTCATTAACCTACCAATGTTGAGAAAGCGCTATGTCTAGGGATATTTTAAAAACTACTCTATTACTGATTGAACAATTAGACAGTTCATTACCTGAGAAATTGGGTAATAAAATTAGAAATTTATCTAAAATAATTACGCAAATTTCTAAGAAACAAAAAGATTCTCAAGAGCTAGAATCTATAAGCGAAGCGGTCTTAAAAGAATATAGAAAATTCTTAGAGCTACCTGAAGAAAGCTCGCGAGAAGACATTTTGGATTCTGCGCAGAGGCAACTTCAAGCTATTGTCGATGATAAAAGTAATGAAAAAATTGTCGGTAAAATTATCGATAAACTAAACCTGGTTATAAGGGCTTTCAATGGCGTTAATGAGCACGCCTTAAATCCTGACGATGCTAAAATAGATGCTGAACAATATAATATTAATGAGCGTAAAGATGGTGAAACTATCGCAAGTTACATAATGCGCATTCAAGCTCAAGTTAAGGTAGTAAAAAATAAGCAACAATTATTAGACGATCTCTACTTAAAAGTTAAGCTTTTTGAAAATTTACGGGATGCATTAGCAAAAAAACCCCAACCTGCCGTTAAGAAAAAAGCTGCTAATCGTTCTCAATTAATAGAAGCAACGCTAGAGTCCAAAGAAAAAGTAACAGCTTTAAACAACGTACTAGAAACTAACTATACAGAACACAATGCAAAAGTTGTAGCGTTACAAGGTCAAGCTAAAGATGAACTAAATAAACTAAATCCTCATAAACCTGCCAAGGATAAAATTATAGTTTATGTATGGTACTTAAAAGGGGTTGTACCTGGTTCAAGAAAAATGTTTGGGATGGATTCCACGGGGCATATTGGTATTAGCGTAGGTGAAGAATACTTAAGTTTTTACCCCAATAAAAGCGGAAGTGCAAAACCTTCTTTTTTAGCTAAATTAGCAAAAAAACTAGGTATGCCATCACCCGATGCGTGTCAAGGTGTTTTTCGTCCTCTGGAAGAAGATTTGTATCGACGCTATGTATCGACAGATAATTATAGCTACTGGCAATGTGAAGCTATCGAGATACCTTGTGGTGATAAGAAGCTTGATATAGATGCAGCAACTAAATATGCTAAAGAATTATTAAGTGACCCCGTTAAGTATGCATTTTTTAGTAAAAATTGTTCATCAATAGGTTTTAATATTCTTAAAAAAGCTGGGGCTGAAGACGTTATGCCATTACCAACTTCACATGGCGTTTTACCTGATTCGCCTGGAGAGTGTCGAAATTATGCTAGGGATGTAAAACAACGTATCGAAGAAGCTGCTTTACAAGAAAGACTAGTTGTAGCTGCTCCTTATCAGCAACGTATACGAAAACGTCTTGCCCATATAAAAGCTCAACTGCAAAAAGATTTAGAAGCACTTATTAGAAATCATGAGCCTTATAATAATGATCCTTTATATACACAAGATAATAAAACGGAAGCGCAAAACTTATTAAAAGAGGCAAAAAAGAAAATTGAAGATATAGATAGAGATATTGAAAATGCTAAAGATGTTGCTCGTATCAATGAAATATTAGCGGGTAAAAAATATGAGCAGGCAATTCAATATGTTACGCGCCCTAGGAACTCAGAAGAATTTAAAGATAAATTTATTGTAGAACATATTTCTCCTTTATTTAGTACCTTAAAAATATTTTTACCTAGCGAAAATGAGCAAGCTATAGACTCAATATTAGGAATATTAAAGGCTAATTGTAAAGAACCAATAGAAACTGTGAATCAAGCAATTCCTCAAAAGAACTACTCATTATTACAGTTAATACAACAGCAAGATAACACCATTGTTTTATTAATAGCAGCCGCTGGAGAAAAGAAGGATGGTTTTTTAACCAAAAATCCAAGGCAGTTTTCATTAGAAGTAGTTAAAAAACTAGATCAAACGGCTAAAGACTTCGGTTATGAATTATATGAAAGAGTTCAGTCTTGTGACAACATTTATTTTCATGCTTTACACCAATTAGCAAATAATTTAAATAGACCTGATTTGGTAAGAGATTTTTATACAAATAATAAAGACAGAAAGAAAACATATGCAATATTGTATGATACGTTAAATAAGTTACAAAATGATGATAATGATATTAAGAGCCTTATTGATACAGTATTATCTAATTATATAGATGAAGCTTGTTGTAATAGCCTGCAAACATTTGAAAAAACCTATGTAGACCAAGTTCAAATGGCAACAGGTATCTTTAATGGTTATCTCTATTTTGATGCCCACGCTTCTTACGAAGAAGAAGACAACAATAATATTATGGCAAGGTTGCGATTAATATTAGGAGTTAATCAAGCCGGTTGTGATTTGCATTTGATGTCCAAGTTACCTGCAGACCATTCTCCATACAAAGGCAGCTATATATTTATCAAAGAGAACGATACGCGTGAATTGCATTATATTAAGCCGAATGGACAAGCTGAACAAGTACCTATTAATAATTTTGATTTATTTGAACAACAAATAAACCATATTAAAAAGGAAGGTGAGCTTAAATTACATCTCAGTGAGCAACAAATTAAAGAAATTGTAAAATCAAACGGGGGTTATACTCATCAAATTAAAAATATTAAAGATTTAATGGATTCATCTATTAATAACTTTAAGAAAAACCCTGCAGAAACAAAATATGATAACGCTTCTCAAGCGATTTATAATATTTTGGCAAATTTAAAACGAAATGATCATGCTAAAGCGCCAATTTCATATATTGAAGCAAAGAAGCAAATTGAAGAAGAAATTTCTAAAGCAGCGAACTGGGCTTTACCTGCTACCAAAAAAGAGTTAAAAAAATTAAAATTGCAAGCATTTGTAGTGGCTGCACATCAAGGATTTGTAAATGGACATTTAAACAAAGATGAATTTATTTTTGAACTACGCGAAGTAGCAAAACTAGAAGATGATCTGGCGAAAAAACAAACTTTAGAGCGCTATATTGATAGCTTTGCATCACAAGCGTATTTGGATGATATTTCTCCAGAAGAAAAACAGAAATTTACCGATGTAAAAAGCTTTAATTTTTATAATGACTTAACTGAAGAGCTCATAAGTTCCGATGATCCTTTAGAGTTTATACATCAATTACCGATTGACATGAACGATCAAGAGAGAATAAAGCAATCTTCTTGGCAAATTTTAGACGATGTCATACGTAATATATGTAAACATCCCTTATTTACCACTGAAATGAACCCATATGGTATTAAACATTGGGATTATTATTTTTCTAATGCAATGCGAGAAGGCTTTGGAGAAAATACAAAAGATTTCGCTAATAAAAAGTTAAATAAAGTTTATAAAGAAATTGAAGAAAAAAAAGAAGAAACATTAACTGATAGCGAAAAATTATTCATGGATGTTTATCACCATCTAAAAGTGGCAACAACTTTCCTTAATGAAAGTATGAGTGCATCTACAAGACAAAATAAGATCCAGTCATTACAGGATGAAAGTCGAATACAGCAAGGTGATTACTTCTATAATAAAATTAAAGAACTAACATTTCATGTACGTGCTGCAGGCAGAGTAAGAAATCTTGCGCAAGAAAGTGTTTTACATCAAGTCAGTAGTTTATCAATGGGCTTCCAAGGTGAGTTCTTCAAGCTGGTAGATGAAGAAGTTGAAGTTAAAGACATTAAAGAAGCAGAGAAAAAACCTAGGCAGCTTTTGGCTCAAATTACAATTGCTAAACATTTTGATCAACTGGCTCAAGAAGAAAACAATGAATTTAGTGAGAACGAGTTAGATACACTTAAACAACATATAAAACCTGCCGATCTAGCTAATAATGATAGGTTAATATTAGAAAAATTAATAGTAGATAAATATTTGAAAAATCCTCGTTGCGTGGAAGCAAGGTATGTAGAAAAACTATGCCAGGATAGAGAGGATATCAAAGCGGTAGTCGAAATCTACAAGGTTAGAATGTTTTTAATGAAAACTGAGGCGAAGCTTTATAATAGCATTACTTGGTATGAAGATGTCGTTAGCTTACGTCAAAACTTAAAAACGCAGTATGAATTAATAAAAGAAACTAATCTGCCTGAGGCTGAGGTAAATGATAGTAAATTAGAAGTAGATGAAGTAGAAGAGAAAGATAATGCCGGTTCATTCATTACTAAAGACGAGTATAAAAAACTTAAAGATGTTGCGCTCGTTAAATTAAACCAAAGTATCGGCACACTTAATAAGTTAGTTTTTCTAGAAGATGAAAAAATTAAGAAACTAATTGCAAAATTTCTCGATGTTTCAGACAGTAATACAAAAACGATTGAGAAAATCTTAAGTGAAGCAACTCATAGCGCAGTTGAGGAAGCTAGAAAGTATAACTACTCACCAGAAGAGCATTATAAAATGCAGCTTGTAGAACTGATTTGCGCGTTTTCTGCTGGCAATATAGACGAAGTAAAATTTTACCATAAGCTTTCTAGCTACATTGAAGACCATAGTCGACCTAAGTCGTGGGGGCCACTTAATTGGCTATATGATCTTACCGAAAGACATGATAGAGGCCATAAATATAGTCAAATGTCTAAACTAAAAGAGATGCGAAAAGAATTCTTAAATAAATTTGCTAGTTTAGAAGCGCAACGATTAGATTCTGTTGTGTCATTGAATGGAGCTATAAAAATACAACCTAAAGGTTATGTCCAAGAAACCGGTTCTTCTTCTTTAATTAACGATTCTCAAGCGAAAAAAGAAAAGAAACCAGTGGATTTTCTAACTGAAATAGAAACTACAAAGAGAAATGAACAAAACAGTACGAAGAAGTTAAAAACTAAGATTAGCGATAAACTAAATAGCTTTTTTAGAAAGGGCCAACATGAAAGAAAGATGGATGCCGCCCAAAAAGTTAAGCTTAATGTTAAATATGAGCATTATAATACTAGAAAGGCAGAGCTTGAAGGTGTTAATAATGATGAACAAAACGACATGGAAAAAGTAGAACGTGGACAAGCTGTGATAGAAATTTTTAAAACTTAATAATTCAAACGTAGCAACTTTCTTAAATTTTAATTCAAGAAAGTTGCTACGGCTGCTGTTCATATGTGAGCAATTACAAGGATAATTAGAAAACAATAGTAGGTAGCTTTACTTTTTAGAAAAGTATTAGGTATAAGCAACCTGAAATCAATTTTACTTTTAAATTTGATAAATAAAATATTAAGTCTTAATAACTGACACTTTAGCAAACCTATAAAAATTTTTATATTTTTTAAAAATTTTTCCAAATAAAACCATTTGTTTCGGCTATGCGTTGTGCCTCATCTAACTCTTCTTCAGTTTGTTTGGAGTCAGGACGCTCAGTCTTTTCTTTTAAATTGTCCTGAGTTTGGCTATGACTCTCATTCTCTTCATCTCTAGCTAGTTGCTCTTCAGGTTCATAAGTATTATCGGCCACTTCATCCTCAAACTTTTTCCAAACAAAATCTTCTGTTATAGCTAATTTCTCCCTAATATTTAATATTACTGGTGCTTGTAAACTACGTATATTTTGTTTAGGCAAATTATATTTACCTTTAAAGAAGGAAGGTGCTTGATATAAATGATACGCCGGCCCTCTGCTATCAGAATACATTACACTTTGGTTTAATTCTGGTGGCGATTTCTCATTATTCCTTACAGTGGATGTAACCTTAGGCACGTTCATTTCACTTGTTCGAGTAACTAAAGCTGTATCAAGCGCGAAATTGGTAGCTACCTTATTTTTGATGGTTTCGTCAGATAAGTACATGCTGCCATTTATACTTCCAGCTTTAGCTTCAAAACCCATTTTTTTCCAGAAAGGACTTGAATTGTTTACAGCCTCAAGCTCAATTTTACCTTGCTTATTAAAATTAAGGCTTTGAGTGAAGGCATATCTTGTTAATATAGTTCCAACTCTACTATAATTACTATCCAAATTGCTAAGGTTAGCTATATATAAATTGTCTTTATGTATAGCAAAAAGTATTTGCCCAATAGGCTTAACCTGACCATCAACTTTTAGCTTGGCAATAAAGAAATTATTAGGCCTTGCTGTTTCTTTAATATCAGCCTCAACTAACTTTTGATTTACCTCATCATACACTTCTACTCTAATTTTCATATAACTCTTAAATAATAGAATTAAGCTTATAAGGTAATTATAGATATCTAATCAACCAAGTGTGGAAATTTCATCAAACTAATGGGCTGCTGTCGGATAGTAAGTATTATTAAGATTTCCACTTAATTTAAGGTGTTATATTTGTAAATAACTAGGCGAGGATTATCCTGTGCAGGTATCAGTATTCCCTATCTTAAAATTGGGCGCAAGGTTTTATATTGCAAAAGTGGTGTTTTAGCAAGTGTAGGTTGGGCCAATCGGCCCAACATTTACTCTCTATTTATAATTATAAGTCGCTCTGAATTTTTCATTACTCCGGCCGCTCAATAGCCCAATATATTTAAAAATTGATGAAAACTAAAATATTTCCAGTTGTGACTTGTACTAATTGCCCCTGTAGACATAATTCGTTTTGAAAATTCGCAGTTGATTGTCGGGCCGAATGGCCTGGGTCGTGTCATCCAAGGTTATATATTCCCAAGCTTCGTTAATAACATCTTTAAACATACCCTTTCCTGGCTAATTGCCGCTTATACTACCGACCAACAGATGTTGCAATGACTGGCGAATCAATATGTTTGCGACAATTGGTGAGTGCAGGCTAAGAATTTTCTACTTTAAAAAAATATGTTGAGGCAAATAAAATACCTGCTAAAAAATTCTTCAGTAGCAAGCAGCAAATGTTGCAACTGCCTTAAATTTAAATTAAAGGCGATAACCCCATTGCTGAAAAGAAAGCAAACAAAATTAAATCTCTAACGCTGCAGCAAGTATTTAATGACTATCTTAGAGCACGCAAAGATTTAAAGTCATTAATTATTAAAAATTATCAAAGCGTTTTAAAGCAAGTTATTCCTGATTGGCTAGGTAAACCTTTAATTAATATCACCAGAGAAATGATTGCTAAACGCCATGCCCAATATGGGCAAACCAACAGTAAAGCGCGCGCAAATTACGCCATGCGCGTTCTACGCGCTGTTTTTAATTTTGCAGTCCATGAATATCAGCTTGAAGATGGCCAACCCATTATCGCCATTAATCCCGTTGAATACCTATCGCACACTCGCAGTTGGTACAGAGTAGATCGCAAAAATACCATGATTAAAAATCACGAGCTTGCTGCCTGGTATGAGGGTTTAACCAAACTAGGTGAGCAAGAGAGCTACCCACAAGCCATGATGTGGAAAGATTATTTCTTACTTATTCTTTTTACCGGTTTACGGCGAATGGAGGCAGCGTCATTATGTTGGCAGGACATTGACCTCAGAGCCAAGACATTTACCGTACAAGATACTAAAAATAGAGAAACGCATACTTTACCTCTAACTGATTTTCTTTAAGACTTATTCTTAAGAAGAAAACAATTTAAAACGAATGAATTCGTATTCCCAGCGCCTAGTAGAACAGGGCATGTTGTAGAACCAAGAAAAGCCATGCTCAAAGTCGCTGAGCTATCAGGTATTCCATTTACCATTCATGATTTAAGACGAACCTTCGCAACTATTGCTGAAAGCCTTGATTTGCCCGCTTATGCTTTAAAGCGTTTGCTCAATCATAAAATGACTAATGATGTGACGGCAGGATACATTATGCGAGATGTGGAGCGGTTAAGAAAACCTATGCAGCGAATTACTGATCATTTGATTAGGAATATGGCAAGTCAATTAGATAGTTTAAAAGAGTTAATAATATAATAAATAGAACTACTTCCCCCAGGATTCTGCTCTTAGAGCACAGAGTTTCTTCCCAGCGTGGATAAGTTTAAGAGTTAATTATAATCAAAAGTGATCCTATGTCATCCCCGCGCAGGCGGGGATCCATTCATCAATTAGCACTGAGGCTAATTTTTAGATGGATTCCCGCCTGCGCGAGAAAGACAATATAAAGTGGCCGACGTCGAGTTTAAGATTTAATAAGCAGAATTAACACCTTATTCCGAATTATCCAGACTTTTATATTTAAATATCAATAAGTTAAAAATTAAAGTGACATAATAGCCCTACATTAAGATTTCCCATTAATAAGCATATTATTTCGAGGTGATTTTTAAATTTTATTTAACCATTAAATAAAAATAGTGGGACAACTGGGACACTTGAGACAACCTTATAAACATTGAGCTAAAGTTGTCCCAGAATATTATTTTTTAATGGGACAAATGGGACAATTTATATAGAAAAATTGTCTTATTAGCATTGCGCTCTGCATTAGAGAAATTAATGCGAAATTACGATTTTAATAAACCTGAAGTCCCTTTAAATAAAAGACGTATATAAGATACGACGAATATATGTAGTTTTTTCAGCTGCGTTGGATTAGCTGCCTTAATAAGCTTTGTTGATTTTACTCCTAAAAAAATTTCTTACACGGGAATACTTCAATCACTTTTTCGTTTTTAATAATTGTATAAGCGAAAGTGATTTCTAAAGCGTTTTTAAGCTCAGATTTTATAATTTCCGCAGCAATACCTGTTTGGATATGATATTGCTCTATTACTTCTGGTAATAAAAAGATCAAATCTTGACTGCAGCTTGAAGGTTTATAAAGGATAAGGCTCTGAGTATTTAATGAAAATTGCTTATTACCTGCGTCTATTTGCTCTTTAAGCCAGATTAGGAAGTTAGATAAAGGACTTTTAGTAAATTTCTTTTTCACATTGAGAACTAATGGTTGCTCTTGCTTAGAGTCTTGCAGTTTCATGCTAATTTTAGAAGAAAATGTAGCGTTATGTGAATTGTAATTATTATTCGCCTTCATATTATTGTCCTAATTCTTATATGTAAAATTCCTAATCAATACATTGATATTGAGTAAACCTATATTAAGGCGGTCATCTCGCTATTTTATACATAGTATTTGTACTACCTATAAATAGCTCTAATCACTAGCTTAACTATAGAGGATTGTATTTTTTCATATAATTTGAAGGTAATCATTCATCATTCAAATAATAAATATTTTTATAATAATCAATAGGTTATTATTAAATCTCATCATTTATAACTTTAATTTCTAAAGTTATAGAAGGTTGGTTGTAAAGTTAAAAGGGTAGTAATATTTTAAATGTAGCTCCTTGGTTTAGAGTGCTTTTAAGTATGATTTTTCCATCCATTTTCTTTATCATTAAGAGAGCATTACTCAAACCTAGGCCAATACCGGAGTATTTTGATGTTTCTGGTGATTCAATACAGGTAAATGGCTCAAATATTGATGCATGATATTTTTTATCAATACCGATTCCTGTATCTTTAATTGTTATAACTATCCATTCTTTCTGTTCAAATTCTTCGAAATTTAAACAAATAGTAACTCCACCAATACGAGTAAATTTAATAGCATTAGATACAATATTGAGTACGATTCGATGAATCACTAACCGATCAGTATTATAATAAATTGGTAAATTTGGATAATGGCTACTTACTACTAATTTTTTTTCTTCTGCTTTAGCAGAAACAAGTAGGATAACTTCATTAATTATAGATTTGATGTCTATAGTTTTAATAGACAATTTATATTGATTACTATCTAGTCTTGAATAATCTAAAACATCTTCTAATATATTCATTAGTTGTTCTGATGATTGAATAACTAATTGTTGTAATCTTTTTAATTTAGGATCTTCTATTCTCTTGTAAATTGAACGAGACATAGAATAAATTCTACTTGCAGGAGTCCTAAAATCATGAGACATTTTCATTAAGAAATCTGCTTTTACTCGATTTGCTAATTGTAATTCAGTTACAGTATTCATAATAAATTTACATAATTTTTCTACTTCATAGATGCTGAATTTTTCATTTGTTATATAAAATTGATTAATATCTTCTACTTGTTTTTTTAAGTCAGAAATATCTACGTTATCAGTCTCAATAAAGCGATTAGTAATATTTTCTAATTTAGAAAGTGTTGATGAAATTTTAGCTGATAAAAAATGACTTCCAATAATAACTAAAACTGAAATTGGAACAAGAGTAGATAAAAACCCCTTTGTGATCTGGTTATAAAGACTATATTTAGTAAAAAGATAATTCCAAGTAACAAATAAAAGTAATGATCCTAACCATAATATGAGGGACCATATAGTTAACTGTGATTGAAGGCTAGTCAAAGGCATTAGTTTTAATATTTTAGTCTTCTCTTCATTAAAGCTTAAATAGAATCCTAAGCAGATGATTAAAAGTCCTAGAACCCAGGTTGCCTCAAATGGACTTAAATAAGGAATAGATCTAGATATAACGCAATATCGAATGATAAAGTCTGAAGAAACAATGATTAAATAGCCAATAGTAATGAAACTAACGAGATGACTCTTTGATCTTGCTAAACAAATAGTTGCTAATGCAAAGCCAGCCGCTTCAAGAAGAGTGTCTATAAATTGGAATATTCCTACTGCTAAAAAATAACTAATTTTCCAAGGTACTCCAAATATAAACATTGTAAACATCAACAAAGATAGAATGATGTTTGGTGTATATAGTGTCTGCCTTTTATTTTCACCTTTTCTGTTTAAAATAATGATGTATGCCATTGCAAGAAACTGTAATAATAAAAACGAGGCAAATGGGATTTCAAAAAGCAGTATGGTAATTGTATTTTCATACTTAAAATCAAATAAATTTAGTAAAATATTATAAGTTAAATCTGAAGATAAAGAAGCTATAAATGAAATTGATAAAATTAAAAATAATCTTTTATAAATTTTTTCCTTAAATTAATTTTTTAATCTAAATGCCAATATGGATGCTAACGCATCAAAACTGGTTTCTCCTATTAAAGGAAAATAGGCTGAATAATGATCTAATAATGAGTTACTTTTAAAAATAAAATAAAGAGAAAGGAATATTAACCACTCTATTATAGGTTTAATAATAAAATGGTTAATATTTAAGAGCTTATCGTGAACTAGGGTGTTCATATTTTAGCAATGACACGAGCTGGTAAACCATCCATATCATTAATTTTCATTGGCATAATATAAATTTTACAGCGACCAACAGGTACATTGTTGAGTTCTAAACCTTCAACAATGAGGACATCTTTTAACAATAAAGATTTATGTACAGGTAGATCTTCTGACTCATATTTATCAACACTAATATAATCTATTCCTACAATTTTTACGCCCTTTCTTAACAGTTCTTTAGCAGCATCTGGTTCAATGTAAACATATTTATCAGTAAATGCTGAATTTTTTAAAATTTTAGAGTTTGCAGTTTTAAAAAAAACAAAATCATTTTTCATAATAGAGTGACTTGCAATAAGACTTTTTGTAACGGAAATTTCTTGATCAGGAACTTCAATGATTAAACCAGAGCCAATTAAGGTTTCGATTGGAAAATCACTACTTGTTTTTCCTCCTTTAATTACATGAGCAGGAAAGTCAATGTGAGTACCTGTATGATTTCCTAAGGACAGTTTATTTAAATGAAAATGAGATCCATCTTCTAAGGTGCTTACCTGTTCAGCTTGATAGCGTGGATCGCCTGGAAAAGTGACTAATTTTTCTGAAATATTAGCTGTAAGATCATAATATTTTTTTTGTTTTTTTAAAATTGGTTCATCATTATTTGTGCTTAAATTTTCTGATTTTGACAGTATTTTTACTCCATAAAATATTTTTAGATTCAGATGTAATTGATTTTTTATTGCAAACTTAATTTATCAGAGAAGTATGTAAGGAATCAGGATGAGCATTGTTAACTAATTTTAAAATAATATTGTTAACATTATCATCTTTTATTTTCTTAGCTATTCGTGATTTCAAATTTCTTACGTGAGATAACTCTACACATAAATCTAAGGCTATTTTATCGTCAGATTTACCTGAATTCGACTGAACAAACACTTCAAATTCTCTTTTTGTAAGTTTATTTAACCCAATAATATTTTTTGATTCTCTTAAATTGTTTAAGAGTGAAGGATCAAGATACGTTCCACCTTCAATAACATAGGATAAAGCTGTTAAAAAATTAATCTCAAAATAGGGCGAACCTTTGATTGCAATGGCATCAATATATTTATTATTAATAATTCTTTCGATAATAGAGGGTTCATTGTGTGCAGTTAATACAAAAATTTTAATGTCAGGATAATAGCTTTTAATTCACTTCGATACTTCAAGCCCTGTCATATCCTGTAATTGAAAATCGAGAATAACTAAATCAGGTTTACATTTTTTAACAGATTCTATTCCATCACGGCCAAGATTATTTGTGCTGACAACGATAAACTTAGGATCGTCTATTAACTCAGTATTAAGCCATTCCCGATGTATTTCACTATCTTCAATAATACTAGTTTTAAATCGACTATGCTCCGCACAGACTTCATTTTCCATAACTTGTAATCCTATAACAAGCGATTAATAGATTTCTCAAGCAGGGCATTTTAATTGAAATAATATTTGGACGCTAGGTAAGACTTTAATGATTTTAAGAATTTAGCAATACGGGGTTTACTAGATAAATAATATTTCTTAATTAACTTTAGAATTATCTCTAGATCACAATTTATTTTTGATTTCCATTATTTGTCGGCTAGATCTTTAATTGTTGCAGCGTGTCGCTCTTTTAATTTAGCAATTGCATGAGCACGTCTTTTCTGTTTTGCTTTTTCAAGTTGTGCATTAGTAGGCGTACCAACTTTGCCAAGGATAAAGGGCTTATGTCCTTTGCGAGCGAAGCAAATTTGTTCACCATTGGCTATTTTTTCCATAATTTCACTCAAATGTTCGCGCATATAAGTGTAAGTTATAATTTGCATGACTTTCCCCACCCTCAATAGACTCATGGTTTTAACATTTTGTTATTTCCATAATGGTAAGATTAAGAGAAGTATATTTTTTTACGGTTTGCCGGTGCATCTCTAATTTACTACCAAGCTCTGTAAAGTTAATTAGGTTTCCAGAGTAAAGTGTTAAAGCTTTTAAAAGTTTAGTCATTTCACTGTGGTGTTCTATATGTCCTAAATCCTGTATATCCTTTTGAATTAAACTTAAGAGATAATTGTTATACCATGCTTGAATTCTAGGTTCATTTTCCTTTTGCACGGGTTCTGGAAAGCAGCCTGTAACGATTCTTTTAATTAAATAATCCCTAATTCTTATTTCTTTAGTGTTGGGTGCTTTTCCTTCCATAAGCTTAGATAAGAAGGTTGGTTTCCTATCTAATATTTCATATTCAGACAAGGTGGTTAATGGAATTATTTCCATCCTTCCAGCTAGGGAATCAGATAAAGTAGGAAGTAATAATGCATTCGCTGAACCTGTTAAAAGAAAACGCCCAGCAGTACGATTTTCATCAATAGCTTGTTTTATAGAGACAAATATTTCGGGTAAACGTTGAACTTCATCTAGAACAATAGATTTATCTGCAGGAATATTGCGTATGAAATCTACTGGATCTAATTTTGCAAGATTTAACTGAGTCATATCATCAAACGTTATATATTCCCAGGTTTCATTAATAACATCTTTAACAATAGTGGTTTTTCCAGATTGCCGAGGGCCCATAATATAAACGATAGGCGTATCAGATAGTGCATTGTAAATATTTGTTTTAATATAACGTTTAAACATACTCCCCTCGGACAATTGATGGTTATAGTGCCGTCCAATTGATGGTTATGATGCCGTCCAATTGATGGTTATGGTGCCGTCCAATTGATGATTATAGTACCGTCGAATCGATGATATAATAGCCGTCCAAATGATGGTTGCCTGGCCGTCCAATTGATGGTTCTATATCAATTAAAGAGGTGTGGGATAAAAAGTTTTTTCTTTAAAAACATTTATTAATGCAAATAAAATAGTAATGAAAAAATTTTTTCAGTAGCAAACAGTATCAAACAAGTCCATTTGTTATCACTACCCTGAAAGTGCTTGACGAGCTTTTAATTTTCACGCAATACTCACTTCGAGCTTTAAACTTTTATAGGTTAATGGTTCTATAAAAGTAATGGAAAAAGAATTATCACCGACTTTTTCCCGCAAGGGAACCCGGCCGGACAGTCAACTGATATTCGTAAAGTAGGATGCAATACCGTCGGCATTAAGCTGAATGAATAATCAATTGCTGAGGTAATCTATGAATCAAAAAGTATCACGTTTACAACGCTTAAATGAATTTGAATCTGCACCAAGTTCTGCTTTGTTTAATCAACACACGTTAGCGGCTGTTTTAAGTTGTTCTACTCAACTTTTAGAACGCAATCGTTGGGCAGGCACACGTATTCCTTATCTTAAAATTGGTCGCAAGGTTTTATATCGCAAAAGTGATGTCTTGGCATTTCTTGAGCAGCAACGAGTCTATTGTTCAACTAGTGATGAAGGGCGAGCCTTATCTTTAGTTAACGAATAAGTTCAATCAACATAGATTTCTGTTCAAGAAAGGGATGATTTCTATTACAGAACTTATGCCTTTCCTGAACGCTGTTTGGAGAAAGCGTCATGCCTCAAAATCAAATTATTAATATCAAAAATAAAGCGGGTAATTTCCCTGTCATTTATGAATATGCGGGTGGCTGTTTTAAGTTAACAGAGAAAGGCATTTCTTTCCTTGGCAAAGATAAAAATGGCAACCCAATGGCACCGCGCTGGATTTGTTCACCCCTTTATGTCATTGCTAAAACTCGAGATGCTAAAAGTGGCGATTGGGGTCGCTTTCTGGAATGGCAGGATGATGACGGTGTGATACACCAATGGGCGATGCCAATATCGTTACTGCAGGGTGATTCTTCGGAAGTAAGGCGAGAATTAGCCAACCTTGGCTTATCTATTTCACCGAGTAAAACTGCGCGAGATTTGCTGGCTATCTATTTACAAGTGTGTCCCGTTGAAGCAAGGGCACGTTGTGTAGATAAATTAGGTTGGTATGGTGAAACATTTATAACGGCTTCACAAACAATAGGCAATTCGTCAGAAAAAATTGTCTTTCAAAATAATAATGCGATTAAATCAGCATTGTCGGTGTCAGGCACAGTTGAAGATTGGCGAGATTCCATCGGTGCGTTATCTGCTAGAAATTCACGACTAGTTTTTGCTATCAGTGCGGCTTTTGCACCAACCTTAGCAACGATTGCCGGCGAAGATTCAGGTGGTTTTCATTTTAGAGGGGCTTCATCCTGCGGCAAAAGCACGGCTTTAAAAGTAGCGGCTTCTGTTTGGGGTAATCCACAAGCTTATTGTCGCTTATGGCGAAGTACCGTAAATGGTCTTGAAGGATTAGCTGCGCTTCATAATGATGGGTTGTTAATTTTAGATGAGCTAAGTCAAATGGATCCCAAAAAAGCAGGCGAAGCTGCTTATTTACTGGCGAATGGTCAGGGAAAAACCCGCGCTACTCACCAAGGAATAGCGAAGTCCATTTCTCAATGGGCTTTGCTTTTTCTTTCTGCTGGTGAAGAATCACTCATGTCTTTAATGGCGAGAATTGGGCAGCGAACCAATGTTGGTCAGGAAATTCGATTAGCTGATATTGAAGCAGACGCTGGCTTTCATATGGGTATTTTTGAATGTATTCATAATCAGCTTAGTCCTGTTACGATGGCTTGTCTTTAAAAGAGTATGCTAGCCAATACTATGGTGCTGTTGGTATGGAGTGGCTAAGAAAAGTCGTGGCTAATCGGCAAACGATTGCAAGTACCATAACAAATAAATTAGCGGAATTTACCGGCAGTGTTGCTATGCCTGGTTCAACTGGCCAAATCATGCGAGTGGCTCGGCGTTTTGCACTTGTTGCTGTTGCCGGCGAATTAGCGACTCAATATGGGCTAACGGGCTGGGAAGAAGGGCAATCGTTTTATACGGCCCAAGTCTGCTTTAGAGCTTGGTTAGATGCGTTTGGCAGAGAAGGTAATCGGGAAGACAGAGCAATACTTGCGCAAGTACGAGCTTTTTTTGAATCGCATGGTGCTAGTCGCTTTGATAATGTAAGAACGCCCAATAATGAACGCGTGCTAAATCGTGCCGGATTTTATTCAACTGATGATGAAGGGTATCGTGTTTATATGGTGCTGACAGAAGTCTTTAAAAAAGAGTTATGTCTTGGCTTTGATCCTAAAATGGTTGTTCGAGTATTAATGAATGAAGGCTGGTTACAACCTTCACCCGATGGATTGCCTACTCATAAACCTAGAATTAGAGGTGTAGGAACGCCTAGAGTCTATAAATTCACTGATAAAATCTGGGGCGGTGAGTAATTTATTAATTAAATAGGTGTCCGATAAATTTTAATGCTTGGGACAATTTGGGACAGTGTTGAACCCAGTACTAATGCGCTGTCCCAAGTGTCCCACTTGTCCCAGCCGATTTTACATCTTTAAGATACAACCATAACGTGTTACGCGATTTTATTCCCATTTCATCTTGTATCAACAGACACAACTTGTAGTTACCATACTCAGTCAACAAGCTTGAATACATTTGCTGCGCATACAAATAGCGCCAGCTTTTAGCGCTAGATAGGCGATGTTTAGTTAAAGCGCTGCGCCATCTTAAGCGGATTTCTTCATAAGGAATGATGTTTATTAGATTATCCAGCCTGCCAACTAATTGGTTAAAAAAGTTTAAAAATGAACGTTGAGTGATTGTTCGAATAGGGATGGTTCGATCGCTGGAATTAAAAGCAATGTCTCGAGTAATCCAGAGTTGATCATCGTTTATATGAATGGCAGATTTTAAAGTAATGGCTTCACGAAAGGTTAAACCAAATTCTACTTGCAACGCCATAATGACTCAAGCGTAAGGATCAGTGATTGATTGCCAAATATCTGCTTTAACGTTTAGCTTACGCTTTTTGCGTTTAACAGGTCGTATTAAGTTAAGCGATTTGTTATCAATATTGCCAACAGGACACTCACACAGGACTAAGAAACGACGAATGATTGTCATATAACGCATGATTGTCACTGGGTTAATCCTGCGCTTTTTCCAATAAGAAACTAGTTCTGTTATATGTTGCGTGTTTAATGCTTGCAGGTGGGCGGTACTTGCCGAATAGAAAATAAATCATCAATCATTTTACGAATAACATAAGCACGATGCTTGCGATAAAGGTATTTACCTTGTCTATCAAATTTTATTTGCTGATTAGCGAATTGTCTCAATAATTGTGTACGCATAGTTCACCTACAAAAATACTTTTTAAATAGCATTTGCCCTGAGTGCTGTTTAGTGTTGGTCGAGCAGCTCACTCGCTAGTGAACCTCGGCAAAGCCGTAAAGCTCGAAGTAGGGGGCAAAGCAATCGTTATAAGGCAAACGATTTGGCCATAACAAAGTTTTTCTAGTGGTTTTTCTCCTATTAATGCATGTGAAAAGGTTAGATAAAACGAAAGCATTTTATCCGCCATCCATTTCATATTGAATAATGAGTTAGCTCTATCGAACGACAGAGTTCCTTTAAGGTTTTCCGACTAAACGTCCAACCATGAGGTTAGGGAATGAGCATAGTTTTAGTACAAGACGCGGTAGCGTTTCGCCGGATTTCCACCGTCTCATCAGTCATACTTCAGTTAGAAAATTAACAAAGTGCAGATCTTGGTGCAAGAGGTTTGGTAGAGATTTTTTGTCCTATCTTATTTGGTGCGTTAGGACAGAAGGTTTTCTAGGGCAGGTAGGAACTGGGTAGTTAATGGAAAAATTTCTGCGTCACTGCAGATAAATCTCTTAAAAGTACCCACAACTTAAAAAATTTTCCGCAGTGACGCTGATATTATAAAAAATAATCAATTTTCAAATACTATTTTAGTAAAATTATTTTTATTTATTATTTTAAGGGTTCAAGTTCGCTTTCTAAGAAATTAGAAAGATAATAACATCTCTTTCAACAATAAGAGGGAGTTGTTTCTAATGGTTCATCATGAGTGGATTTCTAAAGAATTTGACGACATCTGTCTGGGTGATAAGCGATTAAATAAAAGATTAAAGACAGTAGCAACCCAGTTCTTCCTGAATGCAGAAAGCACGATCCCGTCGGCTTGTGAAGGCTGGTCTGGTGCAAAAGCCTGTTATCGATTTTTTAAAAACCCTAAAGTCAATGCTAGAAAAATATTGGAAACGCACCGTCAAAAGAGTCTTCAGAGAATTGGAGAAACAGAAACGGTACTTATCGTACAAGATACAACTTTTATTGATTATAGCACCCATTATCAAACCAAAGGATTAGGCGGAATAAGTAAAGATTCCAAAGGATTAATCATGCATTCATCTTTAGCTCTCTCAGAGGATGGAATTCCCGTGGGATTTTTAGGCCAAAAAATTTTTGCTAGGCCTTTTGTCGAAGGATTAAAAAAAAGAAATCGCCATGCCACACCGATCCAAGATAAAGAAAGCTATCGGTGGCTAGAGTCTTTTCACGATTCTATTGAAGGATTTTCCAATACGCAGAGACTGGTTACTATCACAGATAGGGAGGGTGATATGTACGAATTGATGCTTGAAATAGACAAGAAAGACAGCAATTTCTTGATACGCATCCGTCAAGATAGAGCAATCAATCAAAGGTTTAAGAGATCACCCGTTCAACAAAGAATGTGGAATTATATGTCTCAACAAACGCCAGTAGGTTACTTTAAAACGGAAATACAATATGTGAATAAGCATGTGAATAGATGGAGAGAAGTGGAATTAAGCGTTAAGATAGGTAGCTTTACTATACAAGCGCCACAACAAAGTAGAAATAGAGTGCTCAATGCCCCTCGCCCCATTAAGGTGTATGCTATTTATGTTCAAGAGATAAATCCGCAGAAGGGTGAAAACCCTATTGAGTGGATGTTACTCACTAATTTAAGTACGATCGATTTTGAAACTGCTTTGGTTAGAATTAGATGGTATAAATACAGATGGCTCATCGAGCTTTTTCATAAAATTCTTAAATCTGGTTATCAGGTAGAAAGCTGTCGATTATCAGAAGCAGAAAGACTGATTCGTTATTTAACTGTGATGTCTATTATTTCTTTCCGAATTCTTTCCATTACTTATTTACAGAAATATCAAGATTCGGTTAAGGCAGATGTTATATTTACGCCAGATGAATTAGTCATTTTATCTCTGTGGTCAAATAGATTAGGTAAAAATATATCCTCTCCTTTAAGTTTAGTTACAGCAGTTAAAATATTAGCCCAAAAAGGTGGTTTCTTTAATCGAAAATCAGATGAGACCCCTGGTTTCATAACTATTTGGAGGGGACTGAGAAAACTTGCTGAATGCATAGATTCTTGTCACATGATCATAGAAAATTTACCTATCGCACGCGTCACTGCGGAAAATTTTTTAAGTTGTGGGTACTTTTAAGAGATAAATCTTCAGTGACGCAGTATTAATAATTAATTTTTTTAAATTCTATTAATTTATTTGTATAAGTTAAAATCCTATAGCCTAACTTAGGTATGTAGTAATAATTTCGCCATTACTTGTTGAGCAGATTCATCCAATAAATCTAAATCTTGCTTTGTAACAGGTGGAATATTTTTCTCACTAAAAAATAGCTGCATATTATTAGCGAATAAATGATTTGGTAAGTAAGGTTTTACCTCTTTATCATGGCAATAAGGTTTTTTCCCCTTTACGGCTTCTTCATTAATTAATGCTCCTGCAACGGCTTGGCCAACTTTAAGAGCAGCCGCACAAGCATCAGGACCTTTAACCTCTGCTTGAAGTATATAAGGACTACTTTGAATGGATGATTCAGAAACTTGCTCTTTGTTATCTTTAAGCAAAGTCTGTTTGATAGCTTCTGGGAGAATAATTTTAAATTGATTATCAATCCCGATAAATTTATCGCATAAGGAGAATAATCTTTCACAATAGTTAATAAGATCTTTTTGCCCTGGATGAATGCCAAAACGAACTTGCATATGTGGATGTTCACCACTCTGTAATTCGTTTAAAAGCGCCTCGACAAACGCCATATCAACATCAATAGGTTGTGAGGTACCGGAAATAAAGAGCAATTCATCTGTCTCATTTAAAAGTAACTTTTGTCTTGTAGCCTGATTATCAGTAGGTGCATTTGCTGTTAATGCACGATCAATACTTAAATGGCCAATTTCAGCGACATTTGCATTAGCATTTACAGCTAAGATATCTGCGCTTGCTGCTTTTAAAGGTGTGGCAAATTGACAATTGGGTAGGGTTGCCAAAGTATTAATATATTTATCCCAAAATGCATGTTTTTTGGGTTTAAACATATATTCATAAGCGATAGTACAAGGGATAGAAGGTGAAATAACCTCAACTAGCTGATAAGCACTTTCTTCATCAACAGCAGAAGGAACACCAAAATAACAGCTGGTGACGTTTTTGGCTGCGACAAACTCGTTGACCTTTATAAGTTCGTCTTGGTTTAAACGATTATTGGTATAAATATTAGGCTTTTCAGTTATTGTATCAAGGTTAGCTAGATGTAATTTGTCTTCAAACTTTAAATCTTTTACACGATCTTTAGCTACTAAGGTTAATGGTATTACATACAACTCATCACTAAAACCTGTAGTTTGTAAGTACTCAATTGTTTTTTTGGCTAAATCACTATCGCCAATACTACTAATAAAAAAAGCTAAAGCCATAGATATTCTCTCTACTAAATTGACAATTTAATTTGCTCACGTAAATCTAGTGGCAAATTAGAAATTTCATTAGGTGAAAAAAAGTTTATATTGTTTTGAATATACCGAAAAGATTGTTCTTTTAATGATGGGACTGCTAATGTGAATTTTAAATCCTCAGTAAGGTTTAAAATATCCTTTAAGGATTGAGCCATTTGAGCAGAGAATGGATGAATCTTACTAATTTCAATTAATATAGTCCCTAATTGTTCTTTAGTAGCAACCAATCCATTATCATAAATAGAACAAGGCAGATAAGCAGACCAGCCATTTTCTTTAGTATGCCAAGCTGTACTACTATTGCTCATCTTATCTATTTCACAAGGTATATTTAGTTTTAACAAATCATCTATTAATCCATTTAATTGTTGTTCATTCTGAGTTGAGAATGATAAATAAACTTTGCCTGTTGCAAATTTTACTAATTTTAACTCATTCAAGGATGTAGCTAGTTTTAACTGAAAAACGTGTTTTTCAAAAAAAGCGGTAAAAGCATCTGGGTACATTTCAAAGTCTGGATCATAATCGTGAGTATAACCCGCCCAAGATCGCCCCTTCGTCATGGGTATGATTTGCCATTCTTTCATAATTATTCCTCATTAATAAAAATATAAAAGTGAGCGGAGGGGAAATATTGTATGATGAGATAAAAATTTAATCAACAAGAAAAATGTATAAACACTGGGCGACTTCTCCTATAAATGTAGTTAAGTAGATTAGATAAAACGAAAGTGCTTTATCCGCCGTCCATTTTATAGTGAACAATGATTTAGCTCTATAGAAAAATAGAGTTCCTTAAAGGTTTCCCGACTAAACGTTTAACCATGAGGTTAGGGAATAAGTATGGTTTTAGTATAAGACGCTTAAGCGTTTCGCCAGATTTCCACTGGCTCATCAGTCATACTTCATATAGAAAATTAACAAAGTGATGATCTTGAGGCAAGGGGTTTGGCAGGGATTTTTTGTCCTATCTTATTTGGTGCGTTAGGACAGAGAGCTTTCTAGGGCAGGTAGTAAATGGGTAGTTAATTGAAAAATTTCTGCGTCACTGCACAGAATTGCAGTGACGCAGGATAATTAAAGATAGAGTTAGCAATGTCGATAAATAGTTAAATCGAAGCTTCTTGAGATATGAGATGGCAAAAATCAAAGGAAATAATGACGGAGTAAATGGGAGAAATAAAACTTATGACGTAGGCAGCAGAAAAAATGTTCCCAGAAAATAAGTAGTAAAGGAAGTAAAAAATGGTCAACATCCTGGATATCATATATATCAGAGAGGCGATCAGGAGTATGTTAGGGATAATCCAGATGGATCAAAAAAAGATAATATTAATGAATAGTGATTTTAAAATGATTAATAAATAAAATGATAAATCTTAATAAAAGAAAAATAGCATTAAAGCAAATTAAACTACTTATAGAAAAGCCTGAAAATGTTCTTCTTATTCATTATTCCTGCGAAAGTTTTTATGATAGAGACTCAATGTGTTCTCCTCGAATAACTTCAATAGCTGTTACAAATCTTTATTCTCGCCAAACGCATTCATTTTCAATTCATCAGGAAGCTGAAATTCGTGGGAAGCTAGATGATATAGATAATAACTATGATTTTCTTGAAAGAGAAATGTTGACCAAATTTTATAAATTTGTTGATAAGAACTCAATGAAAAAATGGGTTCACTGGAACATGAAAAATTCAAATTATGGTTTTTTAGCAATTGAGCATAGGTTCAAAGTTTTAGGAGGAGAGCCGATCGTTATATCAGATCAAGATAAAATTGATTTGAATAGTTTACTAATTGATATTTATGGAGTTGGATATATAGGACATCCGCGTTTAGAAAAATTAATTGATAAAAATAATATTTCTAAAAGTAATTTTCTTAGCGGACAAAACGAAGCTGATGCTTTTGAGAAGAAGGATTATTTAAAACTTCATCAGTCAACTTTAAGAAAAACTGATATATTTTGTAATATCCTTGAGAGAATAAACAATAAAAAATTAAAAACAAATCTAAACTTTAGCAGCTTGCAAGGAAACAGAATCTTATATTTCATAGATTGGTTTAACAATCACTCAATTATAGTTTTTTTATTAGCTATATCCGGTTGGATTTTTGGGTTTTTGCAATTATTTTATAATTAGCTTGCTCTTAAACACAATGCTTATTTAGAAGCTGCCTTACTAATGAAAAAATTACATCTTCGAAGATGTTCCCGACTGAACATCCATTCACAGAGTTTAAGGAGCAAACTAGCTTAGTATTAAACACTTAAGCGTTTCGCTGGTTAATCAATGCTTCTACTTCAAATTAGAAAAGTTAAGTTAGTTAGGAGATTATTTTTTCTTTTCTTGCGGAGCGCGTTAGGACGGACAGGTGTTGGAGTCTTGATTTTATTGGGCTGTACTGATTCTGAATTTCTGCATCACTGCGCTTTTTATGCAGTGACGCAGATAATAGCTTTAAAGATACAAAAGTGAATATTTACTATACTTAAAATAATTTCTCAAATTTAGGCAAATTATAGCTCAAATTTATGGAGTTAATATGGAGGACGAGTTTAAAGAGACTATAATTAAGTTTCCAGACAAGCTAGTACAAATCTATACCTTACCACTAATAAAATATCTAAAAAACAATCCTCATTTAATTAAAACTTGTCCAGGAATGCTTGTTAACTTTGATGAGATATCATTTTATGTATTTAGGTCTCATATTGCCATAGAGTATGACGGCCCATACAATATACTAGATATTAATCGTCCCATAAACATGAAGTGCAATTTTTTTGTTTTTATGGATAAGGAATGTGATGTTTTAGAAGGAATTACTGGGTTTAAGTATACAAAAGGTGACTCTGATTCTTTCATTTTGCCTGTAACTAATGAAGAATTAGTTGTGCCAACTTTAAACGGATTAGATAAGCTTGTAGAGCTTAAATGGAATTTTTTTGCGCAAAATATGAAATTAATTATTAGTCAAAATATAAGTATTGATAAAAAGCGTCCAACACGGATCATAAATTCATATTTTTTTGATGCCAATTCAAAGGGCCTTATGACGAGGCATGTAAAATGGCTAGAAATATTACCAATTAATTTTAAAGAAAACGATAATTTCTATACCTTAGAGTGGGATACTTTTTTCCTGGAAAATGCATATAAGATAGATGCTTCGTATTGTTTTGATTTTCCTGATGATTATAAGTATAAGTTACTACCTATTATTAACAGATTTATTGAACTTTGGGGAAATGACTGTACAAAAGAAACTACAATTACAAAATTTCTTTCAAAAAACGAACATCAATTTATTATTAAAAAAAAATTTGGAGTAATAAAAATATCTCCAGAAACCATCTGTATTTGGCAAAATAGTAAAAAAGAAAACTTAAAGCCGGACTTTTTTATTATCCATCCTAATGGTTATGCAGATATAGTCGATTTCAAATTACCTAAAATTGACAAAGTAATTGTCGGAACGGTTAACAGAAGATCTTTTTCAGCAAAGCTGAATCAGTATATAGCACAAATGAGAGAGTATGCTAATTTTTTTAATGAAGAGTGTAATAGAGTATGGTTTGAGAAAGAATATGGATTTAAAGTAAAAAATCCTCGTAAGTATCTAATTATTGGGCGGAGAAATAACTTTTCAAACGATGAATGGAGAGAGATTCTCGCTGACTATCAAAATATTGAAATTTTTACTTATGATGATTTGATTGACTCTGTAACAAGTCAATTTTATATGGTTAATTAATTTGTTCTCGTATTTGAGGGAGACCAATTATCTGTCTACATTGCGTCTACATGAAAAATTCTGAATTTCGAGGATGTTACGTAAGTGCTTGATTCTAATGGTGGCCAGAGGTGGAATCGAACCACCGACACAAGGATTTTCAGTCCTTTGCTCTACCGACTGAGCTATCTGGCCCCAAGGGTTGCTATTAAACTCTGTTAATGAATTTGAGTCAAGTATAAAAATTAAATTTTTTTTACATATTTCTTTTTTTTAATCAATTATCTTAGAGAGCTGCCTACCCTTGTGGAATATAACCTGTCGGTTTGTCTGATCCTTCACCAAAAAAGAATTTTTCCATTTCTTTAAATAGAAATTCTCGTGCTTTTGGATCAATTAAACTTAAGCGATATTCATTGATTAACATGGTTTGATGGGCAAGCCACATTTGCCAGGCGCGTTTTGAAACCTGTTGATAAATGCGTTCGCCAAGCTCGCCTGGAAAAGGCGCAGACGCTAGACCTTCTAATTCTTCATTTAGTTTTGCGCATAAAACTTGTCTAGTCATAACTATTCTATTCATTAAAGTGAGTAGACTGGTAGTTTATAATGCAAAAGGCAAAGAGGCAAAAATAAATTGTTATTAGTTTGTTCTTTATTTTAGTTAATAGAGGGTAAAAGGGCCTGGAAAGGTCGCGAGAAAGAAAGCTTAACACACCAATACTAATCAAGACGGCATTGTACTTGAGCAAGCATAATATGCTGCGATAACAATTGTTCTTGCTCTTTTGTTAGTCCATCAAACTGCACTGCTGTCCTGTAATTATTGTTATTTGAATATTGGCTATAGACAACTACCGCATTAACGATAATAGGTACCATTTTAGGCTTGGTATAAATGACTAATTTTAATGACGTATGTTCTTTGATTTTAGTTTTAGAGTAAAAAGCCATCCCGCCTAAACTAATATTAACTTTATGTTGTGGGGTTTTTTCCGCAATTGATAAGTGTCTCATTAGATAATCAATTTTAGCATTTAACAAATTTAAATAATGAGCGATGGCAGGTTCTTTCATAGCAAGTGTCTGAGTTAACTTAGATAACTCATAATCAAGGCTTTGAAAATAGCGCGTTGTTTCTAGGTAGCGTTGCCCACTTTGCCCTAATAATTCGTCCGTGAGAGCCTTATCTGAACTAAAGTCTCCTGGTTCAATTACTTTATATTCAAAATAAATTTCATCATCTATACGAAAGTGTTGTCTACGTTCATGTACAGGCATAATTACTCCATCAATTCCATTTTAATAATAAAAAGAATTTTTAATCTTGAGATTATGAACTCCATGTCATTTAATTGCCTTAAATTAAATATAGTCAGAGATTTAACTATTAGTAAAATAAATGTAAAAAATTTAACTGAGTAAGGATTGGGTAAATGATGAGAAATTTACTTCTCATACGTAGTAGTAGAGATATTAATATTTTTAATAGCAGGATATTTCTCGATTTGGGCGATAATTTCTTCTGCTAATTTATGATGTATTTTAGTAAAGACTATAGTGATATCATCGTAATCTAACGTTTGGTTAGGCTGTACAATCAGCTGGCCAACTTGGTTAATATTATCACCAATAATTTCTTTAAGTTTTTCCATGGACATAAGGCCATGTTCTATTTGAAAATTTAAAACACGCCGCGTTCTCTTGGCTTCAAATTTATCTTCTAGTGGTTTAACCACAATCAAAATAATAAGAATAATGACAGTTGTTGCTATTGCAGCAAAATACATTCCACCACCAATAGCCAACCCAATGGCCGCTACAATCCAAATACTGGCTGCTGTTGTTAAGCCATAGACCATATTATTGCGTAAAATAATGGCGCCTGCGCCTAGAAAGCCTATGCCAGATACCACTTGGGCTGCCATCCGAGAGGGATCTAGAACAATATAATTATGGGCAGGACTTAAAATATCAAAAAAACCAAATGCAGAAATAATCATGATTAGGCATGAACCAACGCAAACAAGCATATGCGTGCGCAGACCCATAGCCCAAGATAAACGCTCTCTCTCTAACCCTATAATGCAGCCAAGAAAAGCTGCCAAAAGTAAACGTAAAATTAATTCCATTGACGAGAGCATAATTATCCTAATGTTTGAATATAAAACATCTGGTTATATTTTATATCTTAAATCCTTTGTCTTAATTAAAGATTTACCTATAGAAGTTTGAAAATCAATAAATTTTTATACCTTGTTTAGTTAATTTTAACTACAATAGAATTTTATACTTTATATACTAGCAAATTATGTTTAAACCTTTAGCCCTTTATATTGGCTTACGCTACACCCGAGCAAGGAAGAAAAACCATTTTGTTTCCTTTATTTCTTTAAGTTCAATGCTTGGTATTGGGATTGGGGTTATGGTTTTAATTACGGTTCTTTCAGTAATGAATGGTTTTGATGAACAGATCCATAATCGTTTTTTTGGTATGGCGCCAGAAATTACAATAACCAGCCCCAATAATAAGATAAGTAATTGGCAAGCATTAGAAACGCAATTAGCTAATTTCCCTTCTGTAAAAGCCATTGCACCTTTTATAGGGGTACAAGGCTTAGTAACGCATGATGGACAGGTTCTACCCATTGTACTAACCGGCGTGTTACCGGATAAAGAACAGCAAGTTTCCCATCTTAAAGATAAGTTATTAGCAGGTGATATCTCTAATTTACAGCACTTTGGCATTATTATTGGCCGGGGGCTTGCCGATAATTTAGGATTAATGATGGGTGATAAGGTCTCCATCATGATTCCCCAAGCAACAGTAACACCCGCAGGGATGATACCTCGATTTAAGCGTTTTACCGTCGTTGGCGTTTTTTCAGCCGGAAGCGGCTTTAATTTTGATACGTCTATTGGCTTTGTAAACATAAGTGATGCCCAAAAATTATTGCAAATGGGAAATGATGTTACTGGCTTAAAAATGAAAATTGACAATGTTTATCAAGCACCTGAAATGACTAAACAACTTAGTGATAAATTAGGCGAGCAATATCAAGTAGCTAATTGGACTAACCAGTTTGGCGCTTTTTTTGAAGCAGTAAAAATGGAAAAAACAATGATGTTCCTTATTTTGCTGTTAATCATAGCTGTAGCTGCTTTTAATCTTGTTTCTTCATTGGTTATGGTTGTTAATGATAAACAGTCTGAGATTGCTATTTTACGGACTGTGGGCGCAACGCCTAGTACCATTCTTTGGACATTTATTGTTCAAGGGATGGTTGTTGGAGCCGTCGGTACTTTGATTGGATTAGTAGGTGGATTGATTCTAGCAAGTAATGCAACAGCTATAGTGAATGGGTTGCAGTCTCTTTTTCATGTTCAAGTTCTATCTTCAAGTATTTATTTTGTCGATTATTTACCCTCAAAAATTATGATTAAAGATCTAGTTCAGGTATGTTTATTGGCTTTATTAATGAGTTTTATTGCCACTATCTATCCAGCATGGCGTGCCTCTAAAACTGTGATCGCGGAGGCATTACATTATGAATAAAGCCATTTTAAATTGTGTTAATCTAAGCAAAACTTACCATGATGGTGTAAATACCGTTGAGGTTTTAAAAGAGATTAATTTAACTATTAATCAAGGTGATAGATTAGCTATTATTGGCCCTTCAGGCTCGGGAAAAAGTACTCTTCTGCATTTGCTTGGTGGTCTTGATAATCCTAGTAGTGGCAAAGTTTTAATTCAAGATTCCACTTGGCAAGAATTAAGTGAAAAAGAGCGATGCAAACTGCGTAATAAACAGCTAGGTTTTATTTATCAATTTCATCATCTACTACCTGAATTTACTGCAATTGAAAATGTAGCTATGTCATTACTTTTAGGGGATGCCAGTATTGACAGTGCTCGAGAGCAGGCTATTACAATTTTAAATCAAGTAGGGCTTAGTCATCGACTAGATCATAAACCAGCACAATTATCAGGTGGAGAGCGACAACGGGTTGCAATAGCTCGTGCTTTGGTGCATAAGCCTTCTTGTGTTCTAGCCGATGAGCCTACCGGCAATTTAGATCAAACAACAGCGCATAAAGTGTTTGAATTGATGTTAAATTTGAATAAAAATTTAAACACTGCTTTAGTGATTGTAACGCATGATCAAGAATTAGCGTCGAAAATGGATAAGGTATTAACTATTAAAGAAGGTATTTTAACTTAAGTTACCAGTCTTTATCACCGAAGGGCTGCATTTGGCGCATCTTGCTCTTACATTCGAATGTTCACCCAGTTTCAGTATATTTCTCTAAACACCTATATTTAGAGAAATATTAAAAAATATAAAAGTTTTAGATAAATGATTTTCCGTAAAACAGAAAACCATTTATTAAGTATATTGATTAGCGCCTAAATTTAATAATCGGCATGACCTGGAGTTCGCGGAAATGGAATAGCATCTCGTACATTAGCGATCCCTGTTACATAAGTAATTAAGCGTTCAAAACCTAGGCCAAAACCTGCATGAGGAACAGAACCATAACGACGTAAATCCCGATACCATTGGTAAAGGTCTTTATCTATGTGGCATTCATCCATGCGTTGATCTAATATGGGAAGGCGCTCTTCACGTTGACTGCCGCCAATAATTTCTCCAATACCTGGCGCTAATACATCCATGGCAGCTACGGTACGTCCATCTTCATTTAGACGCATATAAAAGCTCTTAATATCTTTGGGGTAATTGGTAATGATGACCGGTTTTTTACATAACTCTTCAGCAAGATAACGCTCATGCTCTGATTGTAAATCCAATCCCCAACGCACCGGGTATTCAAAAGGTTTCTTTGCCTTTTCTAATTGAGTAATGGCATCGGTGTAGGTCATTACTTCAAATTCTGATTCAATTATATTTTCTAAGCGTTCAATACAGCCTGGGGCCACAAATTGATTAAAAAAGGCCATATCATCTTGGCGTTCTTCTAAGACAGTTTTACTTAAAAAGCGCAGCATCTCCTGGCTTAAATTACAGATTGTTTGTAAATCAGCAAAAGCAACCTCCGGCTCAATCATCCAAAATTCTGCTAAATGACGACTAGTATTTGAATTTTCAGCACGAAAAGTTGGTCCAAAAGTATACACTTTAGACATAGCTAGGCAATAAGCTTCCACGTTTAATTGACCTGAAACTGTTAAAAAGGTTTCTCGGCCAAAGAAATCTTTAGCAAAATCAATATTACCCTGTTCATTTTTAGGTAGGTTAACTAAATCTAAGGTACTGACCCGAAATAATTCACCGGCGCCTTCACAGTCGCTTGCTGTGATGATAGGTGTATGAATCCAAAAAAATCCACGTTCATGAAAGAAGCGGTGAATCGCTTGAGCAAGTGTATGTCTTATACGTGTTACTGCACTGATGGTATTGGTTCTTGGGCGTAAATGAGCTACTTCTCGTAGAAATTCTAGAGTGTGCTTTTTTGCTTGAATGGGGTAGTGTTCTGGATCATCAACCCAACCAATGACCTCAAGTGATTCTACTTGGATTTCAAAAGCTTGACCTTTACCATGGGAGGCAACTAATTTACCGGTTGCTTTCACTGAGCAGCCAGTAGTTATCTTTAACACGTCTTCTTGATAGTTTGGTAACTGTGCAGGAACAACCAATTGAATGGGTGAAAAACATGAGCCATCATGTAAGTTAATAAAAGATAATCCAGCCTTTGAATCACGTCTTGTTTTTACCCATCCTTGAACTGTTACTGTTTCATCAACGCTTATTTCCCCATCCAAACATTGTTTTACTGTATAGACATCTGTCATTATGTACTCCGAAATCAAATAGAGAGTAGTATAGCGCCTTGTCTAAATCTTAGTGGGCGACGCTATAGAATTACTGTGAGTTTATTTAAAACAGCACAACGGCTCTCAACGACAAAAAACTTTTACCTACCTCGTAATTTTAAACTGTAAAAAAGTGTTTTTGCCATGAAGTAGAAATAATACACTAAATAAAATCCAGAGGGGAACCTATATAGGCTTAGGTATTAAGGATTTTATAATATTTTGGGATTTAATTTGATTTGTAATGGCTTTCATTAATATTTTTATAGATTAATTAAGAAACGCTTTTAGTTAACTAATTTAGAAGTTGGCCTTCCTAATTATAAAAATCGTAAATTTTTGGTGGAAATTAAAATAAACTGGTGCTATAACTTTTAAATCTGTTCAAAAATTAAACAAATTTCTAGGATTTATAGGGTTATTCTATGTCTTCCAATCAGACCCTCATTGATATAGTAAATTTGAGTGTAGAAAAAGAGGCAAGTAAAGAGCAGTATATTTATCTTGATAACAATTTAAATATTACTAATGTAGCTACAAATCAAGCGCTCGTAGAAAATGTACAAGCAGTAGCCGCCTGTTTACAACAACATAATCTTAAAAAAGCAACCGGGCGTTACTTATTTATGAGCCTGGTTTGGATTTTATATACTCATTTTTAGGATGTCTTTATTTAGGTGTAATTGCCGTACCTTGCTATCCTCCTATGAATAAACGTTTAATTAATAAATTAAGCTCGGTTATTCAAAATTCAAGTCCTAAATGTATTCTTTCCTCTAGAACAATCGTTAAAAAAATCAATCAATTGAAATTTATTAAGTCTTGTAGCAATTTAACTTTTTTAAATTTTTTGTTAGAAAAGATAACTCCTCATACGCTTGAGTTATTGGCATGGGAATTTGAAAAATTTTCCTGGATTATTACTGATGAAATTAGTTCATCCATAGCTAAAGAATTTAAACCAGTCTTACTTAACGAAGATGATATTGCTTTTTTGCAGTATACCTCTGGCTCAACATCGCTGCCTAAAGGGGTGGTGGTAACGCATAAGAACTTATTAAGCAATATTAGCCTTATTTCTAAAAGCATAGGAATTAATAAAGATGACAAAGCTGTCTCTTGGCTCCCTCCTTATCATGACATGGGGTTAATTGGCTCTTTGTTAACATCCTTTGTAAATCAAATACCTTTATATATGTTATCGCCCATAGATTTTATTAAAAACCCTTATAATTGGTTAAAAGCTATCACTTTATTTAAAGGGACGATGAGTGCTGCGCCCAACTTTGCCTACTCCTTATGCAATCGTAAAATAACTGATGAACAAATCAGCAAGTTAGATCTTTCTTCATGGCGTGCCGCACTAAATGGTGCTGAGCCTATTAATATTGCTGTTTTAAATGAATTTGAAAAACGATTTACATTGTGTGGTTTTAATAAGGCGGTCTTTTTTCCTTGTTATGGTTTAGCGGAATCTACTTTATTTGTTACAGGGAGATATGGAATCGAAACACAAAATATCAAGTTACATGATGGAAAATTTAAGGCAACTGAGATAGTTAGTAGTGGTTATTTAAATCAAGATGTAGTTGTTAAAATTATGGATTATAACAGCAAAAAAGAAATGCCTAATGGTGAAATTGGCGAAATTTGTATTACTGGCGATTCGGTTACTAAGGGGTATTGGAATTCTGATTTAGTACATGATATCTGGGCAACTATTATAGATAGAGGAAAAGCGTCAAAATTTCTTAAAACTGGTGATTTAGGATTTATTTTAAATAATCAATTATTTATTACAGGTCGAATTAAAGATCTTATTATCATCAGAGGTGTTAATTACTATCCGCAGGATATTGAAAATTCCATCACTTCCACATTTAAAAAAATAAAATACGGTGCCTGTGTTGCATTTTCATTTGAATCGGCTCGTGAAGAAAGCCTTGGGATTATGTTTGAAGTTACCCAGATTGAAGGTCAAGAAACAATACAAATGTTGTTTGAAAAAATAAAACAGTTAGTAATGAATGAATATCAACTAAATGTAAAAGCGATTTATAACATTCAGCCGAAAGCAATTATGAAAACTACTAGTGGGAAAATAGAGCGAGTTGCTAATAAAAAAGCCCTTTTAGATAATAAGTTACCTGTAATTTATGATGCTAGGTACTAGCGAATAACGATTAAAGTTGTAATGGAAAGGAAGTAGGGAACGAAGCATATATGAATCATAATATAGATAAAGTAGAGGCATCAATTATTTCTGTTTTAAATAAAATCCCTGAGGTCTCTAATATTGAAATTAAGGGGGATACAAGTTTATTAGACTTAAATTTAGATTCATTAAATGCGATGTTATTTATTTCGGATTTAGAAAAAGAACTCCACATACCTTTATCTATAAATTTAGAGCCTAACACTATTTTAATGTATCCCACTGTTAAAGAATTAGCTACCTATATCCATCATGCTTGGAGTAATGTCCAATGATTAAAAAAGGCGATATTTTTAGCAAATGTTATGATGATAAATCAGGGTTCTTCTCTAATGTTAAAGCACTTTTATCCCAATATCAGCAATTACCGGAGTTAAGCGGCTCTATTGGCGCGCATATGCTTTGCAATGGAAAAGAGGTAATAAATTGGTCCTCTAATGATTATTTAGGGCTTACAAATCATCCCTCTAATAGAGCTATAGAGCGCCAAGTAATTAATGAAGGTCCTGCAAATTTACCTATGGGCTCTCGATTTTTAACTAACAATAGTGCTTTTAAAGAATTTGAGGCTAAATTTGCTTCATTTATACACTGTCAATCATCAATGGTTTTTTCTACAGGCTATTTAGCTGCTATAGGGGTCATACCGGCACTTTCGGGGCCAGGAGATATCATTTTAATTGATGCAGAAGCTCATTCATGTTTATTTGATGCGGTAAAATTAGCAATTTCTAATGGCGCGCTTTATAAAGTATTTAGACATAATGATATGGAAAGTCTAGAAGCATTTTTAAAGCTTGCGAGAGAGAAGGCAGAAGCAGGTATTATGATTATCTGCGATGGTGTGTACAGCATGAAAGGAGATTTAGCAAAATTAAAAGAAATTATAACGTTAAAGGAAAAATATGGCGCACGATTATTTTTAGATGATTCCCATGGTGGAGGAGTAATGGGATTACATGGCAGAGGAACAGCACATCATTTTAACGTAGCGAATGAGGTTGATTTAGTACTGCATACCTTTTCTAAGGCTTTTGGAGCTGTTGGCGGCTGTATTTCAGGAAACAAAGAGATTATTGATTATCTAAGAAGGAGTGCTAAAACTTATATTTTTTCGCATAGTATGCAGCTTATATTTATGAAAAAAATACTAAACTCTCTAGAATTGATATTAGCTAATTCTGACTTTTTAAGGTCGTTATGGAGAAATACTGAATTATTGCAATTTGGCCTTCAAAATGCAGGATTTAATATAGGCGACACACAATCTCCCATCACACCTGTTACTATGCAAGTAATAGAGCAAAAGACTTCCATGCGTTATTTATTTCATTTTGTTTCTATATTAAGAGAAGAGCATCAAATTTATGTTTCAGCTGTAACTTATCCAGCAGTACCAAGTAACAAGGCCTTAATTAGATTAATTCCTACAGCGGGGCATTCTATCCAAGATATAGAGAAGACTATTAAAGCTTTTGTAGAAGTAAGGCATAAATTAGGAAGCTATCCTCTGAGTTAATTATTATGTTTTTATCAATAGTCTGTTTTTGATCTTCTCATCTTCCTTGCATTCGACTAACCTGTTAAATTTTCAGCAATTCATTAAACAACGTATTATTGATAATTATATAAATTTACCATAAAAGAATAGAGGGCTCTATGCGAGTAAAGGTGACATTGTTTTTTATCTTATTTTTTATATCTCAAAGTTATGCAGATACCGAGATCAAATTGTATAGGCCCTTTGGGGATACTGTAGCGCAAGAGCCCTTAGTTGTAAAAGAAACATATTCAGGTGACTGCTGGCAGCAATCACAGCGAATAAAACGTGAAGATGCTTGGCGATGTAAAGTTCAAAATAAAATATATGATCCTTGTTTTGTCAACCAATTTAGCGCTCATAAGCAAGCTATTTGCCCTCAATCACCGTGGAATGGTGTAAGTGTACTTCTCAATTTATCCACAGCAGTTAATAATAGCCAGCATACGATTTTAGATGTATCTAAAGCTTATCCTTGGGCCATTGAATTAAATACAGGTGAGAAGTGTGAGGCTTTAGATAGGGAAGAAGTTTATGATAATATGCCAATACGTTACCATTGTAATAATCAAACGGCGCTTATAGGTCATCTCCAACGTTGTAAATCAACTTGGACTATATTACAACGTAATAAAAATAACCAAATTGAGAAGGCTGTTGTTACAAAAGCTTGGTTTTAGCACCTATTGATCTAACACTTTTCAGTGGAAATTAAATTAATTCAGTGCAGATTAGCGTTTATGGCGTTAAAATACCTTAATGCAAGATAGCATTGTTGCGTAGATATAAATGTCTTGCCCGCGCAGGCAGGAATCCATATAAAATTAACCTCTATGCTAAGTAGTGGATAGATCCCCGCCTGCGCGGGGATGACATAAGATTTGTGGGATAACATAAGATTTGTGGGATAACATAAGATCATTTTAGTTATGACGAACTCTCAAATTTATTCATGCAACATGACATAGAGGATTGACATGGGCAATAGTTAAGTGGCTTTTTGATTTCCATCTAGTCAATGACAATTATAATAGTAGCTAACTTACTAAATTATTTCACTGAAAGGAGCTCTTTTGGACCAGTTAATTGCAAATACTCATCCAGAGTGGCATAAGATTTTAAAGAAAGCCCTGGCGTGTATGGATCAAACTTATCTAGAGCAAATACAAGTCCAAACGGACTGGCTGCCTGGGTTAGATAAGTTATTTGCTGCATTTAAATGGCCTTTATCTAATATTCGCTATATTTTGTTAGGTGAGTCACCTTATCCACGTGCCCAATCTGCTAATGGATATGCTTTTTGGGATAATGCCGTTCAATCGCTTTGGAGCGCTAAAGGGTTAAGCAGAGAAGTTAATCGAGCAACTTCTTTACGTAACTTCATCAAAATGCTGCTTCTGGCGCGTGGTGATTTAAAAGAGGATGATTTATCACAAAGTGCTATTGCTAGGCTTAACAAATCATTTTATTGTCAAACTGCAGAGCAATTATTCTTAAATATGCTTAATAAAGGCTTTCTGTTATTAAATGCCACTTTAGTACTTAGCCAACCTGTACGACTACATGCAAAGCAATGGCGTCCTTTTATGGCGAGCATATTAGAGCAATTAGCTGCTTATAATCCTTCAATACAATTAATCTTATTCGGCTATTTTGCAGCACAAGTACCGGAAACAGCACTATTTAAAGGTCTTACCTCAGAACATCCCTATAATATAAGTTTTATTACCAATCCTGATGTAGTAGATTTTTTTCAACCTTTGGATTTATTAAGTTGCCATGAATAATCAAGATCAGTCTTCAATAAATGAACATGAAATAGCTAAGTTTGCAAAACTCTCCCTACAATGGTGGAACACCGAGGGTGATTTAAAAACACTACACGATATTAATCCTACTCGCTTAGCTTTTATTAAGGATTACACCAAGCTTGCTAAAAAAAATATCTTAGATCTTGGTTGTGGCGGAGGTATTTTAAGTGAAGCACTAGCGCGCGAAGGTGCATTAGTGACCGGCATTGACGCTGAATATCAAGCCATTGAAGTTGCGAAAGAACATGCAAGTATGAATCATTTAGATATTAATTATATCTGTATGCCTATTGAAGAGTATGAAGCAACCCCATTTGATGTAATTACATGCATGGAAATGCTTGAGCATGTTTCGGAGCCATACCAGGTTATTAAACATTGTGCCCGTTTATTAAAACCCGGAGGGCTGTTATTTTTATCTACCATTAATCGAACGTTTAAAGCCTATGCTACAGCGATTATTGCAGCAGAATACCTATTAGGTTTACTACCTAAGCAGACGCATGACTATGAAAAATTCATTAAACCAGCTGAATTAGCCGCTATGCTTAGATGCGAAGGGTTTGAAGTCGTCACGATAAAAGGTATGAATTATAATCCTCTAACCCGTAGCGCAAGCTTACAAAATTCAGTAAGTGTTAACTATTTAATGTATTGCAGAAAGCTTTAACATGTATAGGAATAATTTTTTTATAAAGTATATTTTTACTCTTTTACTTTAGCCTGGGCATTATTCTTTTCTACATAGCGCTGTTGATAACGTTGATGAGCATATTTAGCCTGTTCGCTTGTTACTATATCAACTTCATTACCATATAGGTCAACTCGAGCACTGTTTGCTTTTTGACAGTTTAAATAAGCAGGCGATGAGCTATAGTAACTTAATGCCTCTCTTAATGCTTTTTTACTAAAAGGTGGAGAATCTAACCTGTCGTAAAATTCAACAATTTCATCAAATATACCAATTTGGAGTGGTTTAACTTGTTGGCCTTTTTTAAAAAAAGCATTAGGAAAATGCTCGATAAGCCAGTTGATAATCAGTTGTTTATCTTTCTTTACGCCTTCATGTTGATTCATAACGTTACTCTAAGTAATAGTTAATAGTGATATTAGCTTCTAAGAGCTACCACGTTCATTAATGTAAAGCAGTATACAAGTTTATGTTAAATTATAAACTACCTTAATTAAAATGTTTCACAAATTTTTAATTAAAAGCCTTCTTTTAAATAGGCATTGATAACCGCTATCGGGAAGAGGCTATTTCTAAAAAGGCTAGTTTGTAAATAAAATTAACTTAGCTAAGAGGCCTTTTTCTACTTGATCTGCCATAAATGGAATTAGTAAAGTTCTTAAAGTAACCCAAGAAATATCTCAATAGAGTGTAAGATAGTTAATATAATTTGACTAAGATTATTTTTAATTTTATCTTAAGTATTTGATTAATAAATAATTTATTTAGACTATGGTTGTTAAACTTATCATTTGTTTAATTTTTTGAGCTTGCTGTATAGTGATTTGGCTGCTAATTTTAAAGCATGACTTCATAAGGAATTGAAGTCTACAGATGGATCTGGAATCATATGGATAATGATACTCAGGGATAGAGAACAGAACAGGATGTTCTGGTTGGAAGACTGCGAAAAGCCAGGGAAATCCCTGGCTTTGTTTTTTTAAACTAATACAAATCCTGAATGAGATAAATAATATTTATCTGGGTAATAAGCAAAAACAACTGAACCACCTTTAAGGGTATTAATAACTGGCTTAGCTAACGTTTTTGCGATAGATGGACAGCCCCAGCTGCGACCCGCTTGACCTGCTTTTTTGATAAAAGATGGTTCTACATACCAAGCTCCATGGATAACTACACGGCGATTATAAGCATTATCATTAATTCCCTTTTCTAATCCTTGTAGATTTAAAGATAACCCCTTGGAACCTATATAAGTATCGCGGGTAACATAAGTTCCTAAGCTTGTTTCTTTACTAGACATTTTATTAGAAAAATGATGGGGAACAGTGGCGCCTGAATTTTTACCATGTGCTACATAAGTATTATATAAAAGCTTAGCTTGCTGTAAGTCAAAAACCCACATTCTTTGTTTAGAAGAAGGTAAAGAATAATCAATCACGGTTAATACAGGTTTTTTTACATTGGCACTATTAGAAGCTTTTTGGTAAGCTGTTAAAGCTAATCTTAAAACTTTTTTGTTTAGTTCAGGTGCTTTTTGACTTAACTGTTGAACTTGCTGGTTAATATCTGTAATGTTTTTAACTGCTACTGCGGTTTGGATGATGGGTTTGCTGACTTCGGAGGGCGTTGTAGGAGGTAGACTTGTTGTTGAAACGCTCGAAGAAAAAAAAGCGGCAGACAGTAGGCTCAATATCGTATTCATAATTCCTCGTTTCTTTCTGATAAACCCAAAATCATGAGATGTAGCTCCTTAGTTATTTGTGATTAAAAATGACTCGCTGCGAGGCATGTTAGCATTGTTAATAGAACCATTTTTAACTCGGCTAACTTATAAGACAAACATCTGCAACTGCAGGGTTAAAAAGTTAAAACCAGAACCAAAAAAAGTGGTAAAACTTACCACCGAGAGTGGTGATTATATTGGCAATTGAATCAAATGTAAATTGATAAGGCATGTGATTAATCATTTATATAATTTTTTAATCAATTCAAGGACTTAAATTAAGATGATTTTAATGGGTGTTTTATTTTATAACAAGTTGATTTAAATTTAAACTAAATTGGCTTGTTTTTTTAAAATATTTAGGTTAAATTAAAATCTAATTGTACATATTTAGATCTAATTTTTTTCTTTTTTCTCAGAAAAATAGACCAGAATATAAATAGGCTATGGTATTTTTTTGATAAATTTGATTTCATTTAAATATTTTCTGAATTATCATCCCACCATATATTTTGGCCAATTTATTGGAGAAAACTATGTTGGAAAGGTCTAATGGACATCTTCCTCAAGGTATTCGTGCTCACATTAATAAAGCTTACCGAGCCGATGAGCAAGCTTTAGTTCGTGAACTAATTGATAAAGCAATTCTTTCACCAGAAACTGTAAAAGCAATTCAAAATGATGCCATAGATCTAGTAGAAAAAGTTAGATCTGAGCGGAAAAAAAGTACGGGTATTGATTCTTTTCTTACTGAATATGCTTTATCAAGTGAAGAAGGGATTGCGCTTATGTGTCTGGCTGAAGCATTATTGCGCGTACCTGATAATGCCACTATTGATAGCTTAATTAAAGATAAGTTGGCCACTGCTGATTGGAAATCACATCGAGGCCAGAGTGATTCGTTTTTTGTGAATGCTACGACTTGGGCATTGATGCTCACAGGTAAAGTATTAACCCCTGAACGAGCTGACTCCCTTTTAAGTAAAGCCTTACTAACTTTGCTTAATCGAAGCGGTGAAGGCGTCGTACGTAAAGCTGTAGAAAAAGCTATGCGTATTATGAGTAAGCAATTTGTTATGGGTAGAACTATTACAGAGGCCCTGTCTAGAGCTAAGAAAAAAGAGGCTGTGGGCTATCGTTATTCTTATGATATGTTAGGAGAAGCTGCACTTACGCGACATGATGCGGCTCGTTACTTTACCGCTTATAATAACGCCATTGAGGCTATTGGTAGTCGAGTTGATAGAAATTCTACTATTTATGAGCGCCCAGGTATTTCAATAAAATTATCAGCACTGCATCCGCGCTATAATGAAGCTCAACGTGAGAGAGTATTAGATGAGCTGTCACCTAAGCTTTTAACACTGGCTCAAGCTGCTTATAAATATGATATTGCATTGACTATTGATGCTGAAGAATCAGAAAGATTAGACTTATCACTTGATGTAATAGAAAGTGTATTTAGTAATCCCAGCCTGGATGGTTGGCAAGGTTTTGGTATCGCTGTACAGTCTTATCAAAAACGCGCTTTTTACTTATTAGATTGGATAGCAGAATTAGCTAGAAAAAATTACCGCCGGATTATGGTAAGGCTCATTAAGGGTGCTTATTGGGACAGTGAAATTAAAAAAACGCAAATGCAAGGTTTTACTGATTACCCAGTATTTACACGCAAAGTGTTTACTGATGTTTCGTTTCAGGCTTGTGCAAAAAAGATATTAACCATGACGGATGCTATTTATCCGCAATTTGCAACGCATAATGCTTACTCAGTAGCAATGATTTTAAAGATTGCTGGTGATTATCAAGATTTTGAATTTCAATGTTTGCACGGTATGGGAAAAGAGCTTTATGAACAAATTGTACCGGCTAATCAATTAGGAATTCCGTGCCGAATTTATGCGCCTGTAGGCAGTCACGAAGATTTATTGCCTTATCTTGTACGTCGTTTGTTAGAAAACGGGGCCAATTCTTCTTTTGTAAACCGGATTGTTGATGAAAAAGCGCCTATCGTTTCATTAGTTGAAGATCCAGTTGAAAGAGCTAATTTATTAATTAATAAACCTAATCCGAATATCCCTTCACCTAATAATTTATTCATGCCCGAGCGCCAAAATTCAGTAGGATTTGATTTCAGTGATAGAGAAGCTGTAAATCAATTAAAATTATTATATGAGCGAATGGACTTTAATCATTGGGAAGCCGGGCCGTTATTAGCTGATAAAATAGATAAGCAAGTTGAATATAGTGTGACCTCGCCTCAAAACCAAAAAAAACCTATAGGCCGAACGTCAGATGCTACTTTAAATGATATTCAAGCTGCCTTAAGCAGCGCTGAAAAAGCATTTAAACATTGGAACATAAAACCAGTACAAGAGCGTGCTGCTATTTTATTACGTATTGCTGATTTATTTGAAGAAAATAAGCCATTGCTGATGGCAATGCTTTGTAAAGAAGCAGGTAAAACTTGGAATGATAGTATAGCGGAAATTCGCGAAGCCATTGATTTTTGTCGATATTATGCAACAGAGGCTACTAAATTAATGGCTAAGCCTCAGCAATTACTAGGTTATACTGGCGAGTTAAATGAGCTTTCATTGCATGGCCGTGGAACAGCTTTATGTATAAGCCCTTGGAATTTTCCATTAGCAATTTTTACAGGGCAAATCGTTGCAGCTCTTGTAACAGGGAATACTGTTATTGCTAAACCTGCTGAGCAAACACCGCTTATTGCAGCTTACGCCATTAAACTCATGCATCAAGCAGGTATTCCTAATGATGTTTTACAATTATTACCAGGACCTGGCGAAGTAATAGGTTCTGCCTTAGTCAATGACTTGCGTATCAAAGCAATTTTGTTTACAGGTTCAAACCAAACAGCAGATATTATAAATAAAACCTTAGCTTCTCGTGGCGGTGAAATTATTCCTTTTATTGCAGAAACGGGTGGGCAAAATGCCATGATTGTGGATTCATCAGCCTTATTAGAGCAAGTTGTGGTTGATACAATTAATTCTGCCTTTGGTAGTGCTGGCCAACGTTGTTCGGCTTTACGTGTTTTGTATGTGCAAGATGAGATTTACCCGCGTTTGATTACTTTATTAAAAGGCGCAATGGCAGAACTCAAAATCGGTGATCCGCAATGGCTTGTTACAGATATTGGTCCAGTTATTGATCGAGAAGCGCTCTTAGCTTTAAAAAATCATGTGCACAGTATGAAACAACAATATGAAATTATTTATCAATGCATCTTGCCCGAAGAGTGCGCTGACGGCTATTTTATGCCACCAACGGCTATCGCTATTGATTCTATTAAAGCATTAAAAAAAGAAGTATTTGGACCAGTCTTGCATGTCGTGCGTTACAAGCGCAAAGAGTTGGATAACGTTATTCAAGACATTAACAATACGGGATTTGGATTAACCTTAGGCATTCATAGTCGTATAAATCAACAGGTTGAATATATTCGCAACCGTATTCGTGCAGGTAACTGTTATGTTAACCGCAATATGATAGGGGCTGTGGTTGGTTTACAACCTTTTGGTGGGGAAGGTTTATCAGGCACAGGGCCTAAAGCAGGGGGTCCATATTATTTATTGCGTTTATGTCATGAACGTACTTATACGGTAGATACCACGGCTGCTGGTGGTAATGCTAGCTTGATGTCTTTGCCGGAAAATTAATAAATTGAAGTTAGTTATAATAAAATTTAGCAAATATTAGAGCATATCTTAATTCTTAGTTAAAGTTAATTATGTGATGTTAAATCAATTTTAATGACATCACATACTACTTTTAACTAAGATGTACTCCATTATTTATACTTGTTAACTTAAGTATAAATTCTATTCTTACACCCTATATTGCTTATATTTCAGTTAATTAAACTAGCTATTTTATAGGTTATGTAACGATACATACTTTAATTTAATTTTATCTGCTATAAGGCTTTTTTGCCCACCACCATGGAATGGCAACAAACATAACAAGGCCAATAATTAAAAATGCTTCAAAGAAAGCCACGTTGCCAATGGGAATTTGTGTTGGTGGAACAAATCCAATTAGCATGGCTAAAATGCAACACAGTATGCCAGTTAAAGAAATTACCCACATCAATACATTACCACCTGGAACTTTATAAACGCGAGGTAAATCAGGTTGACTATAACGTAGCTTTATAGCAGCAGCGAACATAAAAATATAAACTAACAAAGCCATTTGGGCACATAAATCACTAAGTAGCCAATAGGCAGCATTAATTGAGTCAAATAAGATGAATACACTTGTTAATAAGGTAAAGATGATGCCTTGAATAATTAGAATAGGAGCAGGCGAGCCATATTTATTAACTCTAGCAAATACCGGTGGTAGTGAGCCATCACGCGCTGCAATTAAAAGCCCTTTAGTTGGACCAATAATCCAGGCAGAAACGCCACTTAAACCTCCAAGGATTATTAACAAGGCAATAATAAAGGTCATCCATGTCATATTATAATTACTAAAGAAGATAGCAAATGCGTCAATTAAACCAGACACGACGCTAAGTTTAGCATTAGGAACGACCACGACTATAGCAAGCGAGCTTAAAACAAGCGTTAAAAATATAATGCAAATCGAATAAAGAATGGCTCTTGGATAATCTCGTTGTGGGTTTTTAACTTCTTCTGCATGGACTGCAGACATTTCAACCCCAATTAAACCAAATAAAACAGCCGCAAAAAGAGATAAATTACCTAAATTGCTAAAGTCTGGTAACCATGAACTAGACCAATCAACTGCACTAGGGCGGCCTTGCGCTAACCAGATAATACCGAGCCCAATAATAAGGAGCATAGGTAATATGGTTCCAAAGATAGCGCCTATAGTACTTACCCAGCTGGATAAGCGCATGCCGAAACAATTTAAAAACGTAAATAACCAAAATAGGCTTATTGTCGTAGTTAAGAGATACATTTTGTTATTAGCAAGTTCAGGCGCAAAAAGATAAGAAAAGGTAGCAGCAATAAAGGCTAAAATAGTGGGATACCACACAACATTATAAATCCATTGCAGCCAAATCGTAATGAATCCAGCACGCTGGCCAAATGCCTCTCGTACCCATACATAAATCCCACCTGTTCTGGGGTAAGCAGTTGCTAACTCAGCGGCAACTAAAGCAATAGGAATAAAAAAGGTTATTGCAGCAACGATATAATAAGTAATTAAAGGTAAACCTAGTTTTGCACTCATCGGTAGTGTACGTAGGCTATCAACAGCAATAACGTTAATCATGACTAATGAAAAAACAGAGAGTACTTTTTTGGAAGCGTGCATGCAAAATCCTTGGGTACAACTAATATTAATCGGTCTTTACAAAAATAATTTACAAGCTTTCGTTCAAAAGCCTACTACAGCAATAATTTAAAGGCAGGGTAATATATGTTCCGCATATCTTTAATATGCAGTGGCTCTATATTTTCATGCTAATTGCAGTAGAGAATTTGAAGAACACCTATTATTTATTCACAGTTAATGGCTACAAGCCAAGGACTTGACTTGGCTTGTAGCTGCGCAGGCGCAACTTTAATACAGATTAAACAAACAGTACAGTAATTAACGTAAGTTCGATATAAAAGAGATAACGTCTCTTTTATATCGCTAAACAAACGTTATCCCGTAAAATGCAAAGCATTTATACGGGATTCGGATTTAATAAACTCGACATAAAAATATAATATTTCTTATGTCGGATTCACTTTAATTAACTTAAATTACGTAATACATATTGTAATATTCCACCATGGCGATAATACTCAAGCTCATTAGCCGTATCAATACGACATAACACTGGTACAGCGTCTTCTTGACCATTGTGTCGCTTAATTAACATTGTTAATTGTGCACCCGGTTGCAAGGTATCATCGACTTCAATACTAATCTGTTCTGCACCAGTTAATTCTAATGTTTTACGCGTAGTGCCGTCTAAAAATTGCAAGGGTAGAACGCCCATGCCAATAAGATTTGAACGATGAATACGCTCAAAACTCTCAGTAATCACTGCTTTAACCCCTAAAAGATTAGTTCCTTTTGCTGCCCAGTCGCGAGAAGAGCCTGTGCCATATTCTTTACCTGCAATAATCACTAATTGCTGATTTTTTGCTTGATACAACATAGCTGCATCATAAATAGATAAAGTACTGTCTGATGGGATATGACGAGTAAATCCACCTTCAACACCTGGGACCATTTCATTGCGGATGCGAATATTAGCAAACGTTCCACGCATCATAACTTCGTGATTACCTCGTCTTGAACCATAAGAATTAAAGTCAGCTTCTTCTACCCCTTTAGATTTTAAATATAAGCCAGCAGGCGAATTAGCTTTAATAGATCCTGCTGGAGAAATATGGTCAGTGGTAATAGAATCGCCTAATAAGGCTAGAATAAATGCATCTGCAATGGGTTTAATAGGTTCTGGCTTAGAGGAGAGGTTTTCAAAAAAAGGTGGGTGTTGAATATAAGTAGAATTTGCATCCCACTCATAGGTAATACCACTATTTACTTTAATGGCTTGCCACTGTTCATCACCCTCAAATACTTCAGCATATTCTTTTCTAAACATGGTACCGTTTAATTTAGCTACTTCATCAGCAACTTCTTGATTGGTAGGCCAAATATCTTTTAAGAAAATGTCTTTACCTGAACTATCTTGACCAATAGGTTCTTTACTTAAATCTTTGGTAGTTGTACCGCATAAAGCGTAAGCGACTACTAGTGGCGGAGAAGCTAGCCAGTTAGCTCGCACTTGCGGATGAACACGGCCTTCAAAATTACGATTACCGGAAAGAACAGCACTTACCACTAAATCATGACTATTAATAGTTTCTGCAATAGGTTCATCTAAGGGACCAGAATTGCCGATACATGTTGTACAACCATAGCCGACTAAGTTAAATCCCAATTCATCAAGGTAAGTTTGTAGATTAGCCTGTCTTAAATAATCGGTGACCACTTTAGAGCCTGGCGCTAAGGAAGATTTAACCCAAGACTTACGCTTTAAACCTTTTTCTACAGCTTTTTTAGCAACAAGCCCGGCGGCCATCATAACACTAGGATTAGATGTATTAGTACAACTGGTAATGGCAGCAATCACGACATGGCCATGTTGTAATGAATAATCAGTCTCTTTAACTGGAAACTCAACATCTTTTTCAATTTCTTTACCAGATTCTTGTAAAAAGTGATTAAATTCTTGTGGTAGTATGGCTAAATTAACTTTGTCTTGTGGCCGTTTTGGCCCAGCTAATGAAGGCTCAACTGTTGCTAAATCAAGTTCCAAGGTATCTGTAAAAACAGGATCTTCTGCTTGCTCGCTATACCACATGCCTTGTTCTTTACAGTAAGCTTCAACAAGCGCAATAGTATTTTCATCACGCCCACTTAACTTAAGATAGTTTAATGTTTCTTGATCTACTGGGAAAAACCCACAAGTTGCGCCATATTCTGGTGCCATATTCGAAATAGTTGCTCGATCGGCAAGGGGTAGCGCTGCTAAGCCTGAGCCATAAAACTCAACAAATTTGCCAACCACACCTTTTTTACGCAACATTTGGGTCACAGTTAACACCAAATCAGTTGCTGTAATTCCTTCTTTTAATTTACCAATTAATTTAAATCCGATGACCTCTGGAATTAACATAGAAACAGGTTGGCCTAACATGGCAGCTTCAGCCTCAATACCGCCTACACCCCAGCCAAGAACACCTAGGCCATTAATCATAGTTGTATGTGAATCGGTACCCACTAACGTATCAGGATAAGCGTATAGTCGTCCATTATCTTCACTACTCCAAACTGTTTTGCCTAAATACTCTAGGTTAACCTGATGGCAAATGCCGGTACCGGGTGGTACAACTTGAAAATTAGCAAAGGATTGTTGACCCCAGCGTAGGAATTCATAACGTTCTTTGTTGCGTTTGATTTCAATTTCTGTGTTAACTTTTAAGGCGTCTTTACTTGCATAGCGATCAACCATAACAGAGTGATCAATCACTAAATCAACAGGTGATAAAGGTGATATTTTTGTAGCATCGCCACCTATTTTTTGCAGTGCAGAACGCATTGCAGCTAAGTCAACCACCGCTGGTACACCGGTAAAATCTTGCATTAATACCCGAGCAGGTCGATAAGCAATTTCATGTTGAGAGGTTTTAGTATTAATCCAATGAGCAAGTGCTTTGATATCATCCTTAGTAACAGTGTTATTATCCTCAAAGCGTAATAAATTTTCTAATAAAACTTTAAGGGAGTAGGGTAGACGATTTATACCAGGAAAGTGGCTTGCTTCAGCTTTTTTCAAGCTAAAGTAATAGTAAGTTTTATCATTAACTTGTAACTGAGATTGTGTTGATAGGCTATCATGACCTACTTTCATAAATCTGCTCCTGAATTAAAAAAGCTAATAATAGCTGAAAACTAACAAATTTTCATGTATGAAATATGTCAGTTTTTAAGCTATAGCGCTGTTTACTAATTTTTACACAAGGCGCACGTGAGTAAGGCGTAGAAGCATTGTAGAAACGTTTACAATGCTGCAATAAAATAAAAGACGCAGGCTATACAAAAACTCTAATAGGCCATAATTGCATGCTCTTCTTTAATATCTGCTTTGATATCTGTTAACTCTGATTGCGATAAATCAGTATGGACTGCTGCTTTAAAGAGGTCTATCTCCGCCTTAAGAGCTTGATTTTTCTTAGGTAATTTTTCAGATATTAGATAAAATAAACTAGGCATAAGTACCGTAATTGCAACGCTTATACCAATAATACCAAGAACAGGAAAACCCACGCTTAAAGCTATACTGCTTAAAACAAGGGCGCTTAAACTAAAAATAGTGCCACCAAGGGCAAGATTATTTACTTGGTTATCTATATAGTTGTCATTTTGATTAGGAAAATGGTTATCTAAGGAAATTAAGCGATAATCAGACGAGGTATAATATTTAAATAAGTGTTTAGCAGCATTTTTATTGTCAACAAGGCATGCTTCTAGCGTCTTGGAAAAGTGCCAATAAGAACGAATTAATTTGTTTCGTTTATTAACGTCATTGGTTGTATCAATTTCTCTTAAAAAAGTATTTCTTTTTTGTTTAATTAATTGCATTAACATCAATGTATTTTCAGAGCTAGTAAGGTCTTCTATCTCACTTAAAATTGTTTGAATTTTATTATTGGGAAGTTCGACACTAATAAATTTTTTCTCATTCATTTCAGCAAAAAAATTAAGTATAGGCATAAAAATTCCTGTTCAATTAAAATTGACGAGAATTGCCAGTGAGGCAACTATCAGTTTATTTATAATGATTATTAATCAATCAAAATTTAATAGCTTGCTATAGCAAAAGATAACATAATAGATTGATTAATTTTGATTATAAGAAATAGCGCTATTGTCTTAATTTAATCACGCTAATTAGACTAGCATTAGCAATTTAAAATTAAATAGGTTTTACATTTAAGAAATAAATTTTAACTTCTAAATAAACGAAGGATTTAAATTTTGAAAAGAAAAGTTACTGATGTATTTTGCCTAATTTTTTATACTAAACATATTAGTAAAGAGTGACAATTCAGTAACTTTTCTAATTAGAGTTTAATTATTAAAGTTAACTTAGTAACATCGTGTAGCACATATTAACCGATTCCATCGGTTAACAAAGCAACGTTTTTGACAGCCAACATAATAAGGGCCTGTATTTATAAAGCGATAACCTGGTCTATACCAACCTGGTCCATAACCCCAACCTGGTCCATAACCCCAACCTGGTCCATAACCACCACCCCAGCCTATAGGAGCAAAACCAAATCCACCACGTCTCCAACCATGACCCCAGCCGTATCCACCCCACCCATGACCACCATACCAAGCAAGTTGAGTCCCTTTTGCTGGAACATTAACCGTTGTGGCATTCGCTTCATTACTTACTGTTGCAGTGAATAAGAAGGATGAGATAATAAGACTTGGCAACGCACTCATTTGTTTAATTACTGAAGTAGCCATATTGTCGACCCTCCAATGGTTTTTTCAGTATAAATTATAGACAATTTATTTTAAATTAGTACACAACTAGCTCTTTATTTAATGATAAAAAATAGATAATTTTTAAACTGACTATTTTAATTAAAAATATTATTAATTGCTTTCAATAAGTTACGCAAAACTATAGGTGTAGGTGAATGATAAATTTTAAAACATTAGCGGTAAGTGACTTTTTACGTTCTTATTGGCAGAAAAAACCTTTGGTTTTAGAAAATGCGCTACCTAATTTTAACCAACCATTATCAGCTGATGAATTAGCAGGTTTAGCTATGGACGATGAAATTGAAAGTCGCTTAGTCCGCGAAACACCAAAAAAGCCCCCTTATTGGTTACTAAAACGTGGTCCTTTTACCGAACATGATTTTACCAGATTACCCAAATCGCATTGGACCTTACTTGTGCAAGGTGTTGATCGATTTATCCCCGAGGTAGCTGCCTTACTTGATAATTTTAATTTTTTACCTCAATGGCGTGTAGATGATGTCATGATTAGTTATGCTGTAGAGCATGGTAGTGTGGGGCCCCATTATGATAACTATGATGTTTTTTTATATCAGGCTCAGGGCTCTAGGAAGTGGCTACTAACTACACAAAATTGTCATGCTGAGAATTATATAGCAGATCTTGAACTGCGAATAATGAAACAGTTCAATATTGAGCAAGAAATTATTTTACATGAAGGAGATATGCTTTATCTTCCGCCTCATATAGGTCATTATGGTATAGCATTGTCAAACGATTGCATGACTTATTCTTTTGGATATCGAAGTTATACATCTTCTGAGATGTGGGACAACTTAAGTGAATACTTATTAGAGCATAAAAAAAATGATTTGTTATATAATGATCCTTCCTGGTCTAATTTAAAGGCGCCTGGAGAAATTCCTAAGCAGGCTTTTCAGCAAGCTCAAAAATTATTAAAAACAGTGCTTACAGACGATGTTTTGTTAGGCCAGTGGTTTGGTAGGTTTATTACTATGTTAGATAGCCATGCAGAATCACTATTACCTCTCATTAATAAAAAAAGAACGTTAAACCAGTTTCTTAATAAATTAAAAAAAGCTAAACAAATCACTCGCAATCCATTGTGTCGTTTTGCCTATATTAATGATGAAAATAGCGGGTTGCCCATTTTATATATTAATGGTGAGTATTGGGAAACAACGAGTATTACTCCAGATCTAATAAGGAGAATTGCAAATCACCGCTGTTTGACATTAAAGGAATTAGCCCCATTCGTCGATAAAAATGAAAACCAGAAATTTCTTTATAAATTATGGCAATTGCAGTGGATAGAATTTACAACTGTTTGATCTATTGTTAAAACTTTAATTTATGATAATACTATGTAAGTAGTTGCGATTTTTAGATTAAATCAGAGAAATAATAGACTTACTGGACAGAAGTCTAATCACTAATAGGGAAATTGCAATGTGCAAAATAAAACTAACCTTTACATTTTGGTTAAGTCTTTTTCTTCATTCTATTTGTTTAGGGCAGACTAAAGAGATCGCGATTACTATTGATGATTTACCGTTTGTCGGCTCAACACATAGTAAACCTGCTAACCTACAAAGGGAACATGATCGATTTTTACAAATATTGGAAGCTTTAATTAATCACAAAGTTCCAGCAACGGGTTTTATTATTGCAGGCTCGATAGAAAAAGATCAATGGCAATTACTAGAGTTATTTCGTGAAAAAGGATTCATTTTAGGTAATCACACTTACTCTCATAAAAGTTTAAATAATTTGCCTGCAGAAAAATATATTTCTGATGTTGATAAAGCTGATAAAATTATTGAGCCCCTTTTTAATGGGCCTAGATACTTTCGTTATCCTTATTTAGCTGAAAGCACAGGTGATAAGCGACAAAAAGTTCATGATTATTTAGCTGAGCATCATTATATAATTGCGCCAATCACTATTGATAGTAAAGATTATCAATTTAATGCAAAATTATTTGCCATCCCCTATCGATTACGACCACAAAATTTACCTCGTATTAAGAAACAATATTTAGATTATATTTGGAATCAAACTTTAAGAGCAGAAGCTCGTGCCGAAAGACAACACCAAGAAAATGCTAAGCAGATTTTATTAATTCACGCTAATTTATTAAATAGTCATTTTTTAGGCGATATTTTAGATATGTATGAAAAAAATGGTTATAAATTTATTAGCCTTGAGGAAGCATTGAAAGCACCAGCACCTATTATTAATACACCTATTCAACAAAATAGTCCTACAAAGGATGCCCCGATAATAGATACACCTGATGAAGAAAATGATAGGGCTATAATTAGCCTCTTAGATTCTAATTTTCTGAAAACTGTTTTAGTATCAAATAAGGAGAGAAATCTCGAAAATCATTTAATAATTGGTAAATAAAAATTACATTTATTTTGTATTAAGCAATTGTTTTAGGTAAAAGATTTTCAACTGTATGTCGAGGTAATAATAACCAATAGCGACCTTTATTTTTCATATTTCCAGCAATAAAGGTTGCTTTATCACCAGCGCCCCAAAATACGTCACCACGTACTACCCCACGTATTGCGCCACCAGTATCTTGAGCAATCATTAGACGTTGGAATTTTTTATGTTCGACTGATTGGAGATTAGGCCTGGTGGTATCCAGCCATAAAGGTGCACCTAAGGGAATCCATTTTCTATCGACGGCAAGTGAATAACCTGGTGTTAACGTAACGCCTTGGGCACCCAAAGCAGCTGTATCTTTTAAAATCCTAAAGAAAACAAATGATTTATTAAGGTTAATAAGTGGTTCAATTTCATTCGGATGTGCTTCTAGGTAGGCACGAATACCTTGCATAGAGGCATTATCTTTGGTCAAGATGCCACGGTCTATTAAAAATTTAGCAATGGGTCTATAAGGAGCGCCATTTTCACCAGCATAACCTAAGTAAAGATGTTTGCCATTCGGGAGCTCAACGATACCTGATCCTTGAATTTCTAAAAATAATCTATCTATATGGCTATCAACCCATACAAGAACAGAAGCCTTATCTTTTAAAGCTCCTTTATTAATTGCTTCACGATCATAAAAAGGTAAAACCTTATTATTTTCAATGCGCGCTACAATACGTTTTGAAGCAAGGTCTGAACTAAAGGCGCCTAAGTCGATAGTAACTAAATTTGAAGGTAAGCTATAAATAGGAACATTATATCTAGTTGTTTTAACTAAGCTACCATGTAGCAACGGTAAATAATAACCGGTAAACAGACCATGAACTGTTTTTTTCTCATAAAATTCTACCGGTTTAAACCATTTTTGAAAAAAGCTACGTGCTGTATTTTCATTAGCATTATTAAGTAATAAGGCTTCTCTACAAGCAGGGTACCAATCTTTAACTTTTAGAGGAATCTTTTGACTGCCTACTGCTCGATTAGGATTCTGCCGTAAGAAGGTCTTACAAGAAAGTTGAAAAGCGGAAAGTGATTTTGTAACATGCGCCTCATTCCAACCAGGCAACTTAGCAAAAGAGGATTCTTTAAGCGTCAGTGGTGCTGGTTTATGCATGATCCATATAGTAAACCCTGCAATAACAGTGAAAACAAGGATGAAGAAATAAAATAATTGTCTTTTCATAGCTGGGCAAATATTACACGAAATGAAATAAAATTCAATAGTTTCGCTAAAAAAAATATTTAATAAACAGCAAAAGTTTATTTTATTTATTTTTAAATTAAAGGTTAACTGTATGTTTAATCAATGAATTTAGATAAATTAATTAGTGAGAAAACAGCGATTGATTTGAAATACACTTAGAAAGCATAAGCAGCCAAAGGCCACTTATGCTTCTTTCATTATCTAATTGATCTAGACATATCACTTAAAGAAGAATGCCTCATTGAAGGAGTTCCTAATGAAGGCGTTCTCATTGAAGATTTAGAAGCTTGTTGTTTTCTTTTTTGTGAACTTCCATTTGACCTAGATCTACTAGATGAACTAGCCTGTCTCTTGGAACTACCATTTGATTTCGATTTGCCAGCGGAGCTAGCTTGTCTTTTTTGCATACTAGAACCGGATTTAGCTTTGCTAGCTGAACTAGCTTGTTTTTTCTGCGTGCTAGAACCAGATTTAGCTTTGCTAGTATCTGAACTAGTTTTTCTTTTTTGAGTGCTAGAACCGGACTTAGCTTTACTAGCTGAACTAGCTTGTCTTTTTTGCGTGCTAGAACCGGACTTAGCTTTGCTAGCTGAACTAGCTTGCCTTTTTTGCGTGCTAGAACCGGACTTAGCTTTACTAGCTGAACTAGCTTGTCTTTTTTGCGTGCTAGAACCGGACTTAGCTTTGCTAGCTGAACTAGCTTGCCTTTTTTGCGTGCTAGAACCGGATTTAGCTTTGCTAGCTGAACTAGCTTGTCTTTTTTGCGTGCTAGAACCGGATTTAGCTTTGCTAGCTGAACTAGCTTGTCTTTTTTGCGTGCTAGAACCAGATTTAGTTTTGCTAGCTGAACTAGCTTGTTTTTTTTGCGTGCTAGAACCGGATTTAGCTTTGCTAGTTGAACTAGCTTGTCTTTTCTGCGTACTAGAACCAGATTTAGACTTAGTTGTTGAACTAGTTTTTTTAGGTCTAGATTGACCCGACCTACTAGAGCGGCTAGAAGTAGCTTTAGTTAGCTCTTCCATAGGAATAATAGGATTAAAGGCTTCCCTTGCAGCATTCATCATAGGATTAGACATAGGATCAAAAACTGTTTGAGCCATATCCATCATCATATTAGAAGGATTTGCTGAAGCCCTGCCAACGCCCATATTACCGCCAGGGTAAGTCATATCAGCCATAGAATCGGTTGTTTCACGTAACTTGTCATTTGATGCAAAAACAGCCTCTTCAAATATTTCAAACGTTTTTTGCATATAATCAAGTGTTTTATGACCGTTTTCGATAGCTAAATTAACTTGTTTTTCAAATAACTCTTCTGGCTTAATACGAACTAACTCATCAGGTTTAAGGTAGCTTAAATTTCGCATTGTTTTTATATTTAATTCTGTTATTGCTTGTAAAGGCCGCTGCACATTCCTAATTATCTGAGTTAACCGCTGAAAATATTCTTGATTCATAGTTCTCTCCCTAGATGTTGCGATGCACAACAAAAGCTTAGTCCCTAATATTAAATTACGCAAATTTAATAACTTAAATAAAATTACTTACCCTTTTAAAGATAAAAACTTAAGCTAATCTTTACTGTCCACCATTTCAATGAAAGTAAAATATTAATTAATGATTGTTCTTTCATCTAATAGTATAGAAATAAAAAATTAAATATTATTTAAAAGATAGAACTGCTATGTAGATAGCTTTAGAAGGGCTTAAAATTAGTGTATTAAAAGTTACATCCTATATTCTTCGCGACAGGATTGAAGCGATTAAATCATGTTACTCGCTTTTAGAACTCTTAAATTTGATGCTTTCTTTTTGATCAAAAACAATCAAATGATTTAACCGATAAATTTCACTAATGTATAGTCTTTTAACTTCTTTAATTGCAATCACCACAATACCCACGCAGTAAAATTTATTTCCTTCTATAATCTTATTATTATGAAGGAGCCTTTATGAAAATTGCGAACTATATAGAGCAGTGTCAAACGAGGGTAAATAATGCGTTAAAATTGTATTTACCAAGCCCCAAAGATGAACCTCAACCATTACATGAAGCAATGTGTTACGCAGTACTTAACGGTGGAAAGCGTCTTCGCGCAAGCTTTATCTACAGCTTAGGTGATACTTTAGATGCTGATCCATTCGTTCTAGATAAAATCGCTTGTTGCATTGAAATTATTCATGCATTCACTCTAGTTCATGATGATTTACCAGATTTAGATAACGATGATTTAAGGCGAGGTTGTCCAACGTGCCATAAAGTTTTTGGCTCAGCTACAGCCATTCTTGCTGGAGATGCCTTGCAAAGCCTTGCTTTTGAGCTGCTTGCTTTTCAAGATTACCAAAGCACTATTCCAACAGACAATAAACTAAAAATGATTCATATACTAGCCAAGTCTATAGGTTCTTATGGGTTAGCTGCTGGTGAAGAGTTGGATTTAAAAAGTATGAATAAAAAAGTTACATTAGATGATTTAAATAGAATGTATCAATTGAAAACCGGTTGTTTGTTTGCTGCATCAATGCAGCTTGCAGCACTGGCTGCAAATTATGATGATCCCTCCTTTCTAAATCAGCTCAATGAACTTGGTAATGTCCTAGGTATTGTATATCAAATTCATGATGATGTTATTGGGATAGAATCGGATTCAAAAATTTTAGGCAAAACAAATGCTATTGATTTAATGAATAATAAACCAATATATACCTCTCTTATGGAAATAAAAGAGGCGAAGGTATATGAAGCTCAATATCTTGATCGGGCAATGGAATATATTAATAATTTTGAATTTGATTCTGTGCGGTTAAAAGAACTAGTCACTTTTATTATTCGCCGTGATCATTAGTTAACCTTGATAAGAGTAAGTTCGAAACAATATGCCTCATTTAATAAGGTTGATGCGACTTAATCAATGGTTAAAAATACCCTTTTTAACTTAAAAAAAGTTAGAGATTTTTACTTAAATTTATTAGTTGCGCAAGTAAAATTATGGAGTAAGCTCATCTTAAATATTAAAAAAATGCGCATATTTAGACCAAAATTCAATAGAAAGGAGACGATGTAAATCATTAGCTTATATTGGTAAATAATTAAAGTGACATTTATCTTAATCACTTGTGGGTAGTCTATACTTTGGATACTTAAATATCACTTTATATTGATAAATTAGATGAGCAAAAATTCACGAAAAAATAACATCATTTTCTTTGATTTCGATGGAACAATAGCTGATACAATGAAGCAATATATTTACCTTTATAATGAATTTGCCAAAAAAAATAAAAAACCTGTAATTAGCGTATATGACTACCTTAAATTAAGAAATAGTTCATTCAATGAAGTAAGAAAAAAACTAGGTTATAATCTTCTAGAGACTTTTTACATAGCTAAAAAGCTAAAAAAACAACTATATGCAGCCCCTTTTTCAATAAAGATAGTACCAGGAATTATCGACATTATTAATGAAATGCATAAAAGAAATTTTTTAATCTATATTGTTTCTTCGAATACTAAAAAAAATATCCAAAAAATATTAGTAGCGCATGGAATAAATCATATCGAAGAAATTATTTCTACATTTAGAGGTTTTAATAAAACTTATTTTATAAAAAAATATTTAAAAAAACATAAAGACTACCTTCATGCTTTTCTTATTTCAGATGAGTATAAAGACATTAGAGCGGCTAATAAACTTGATATCATTTCGCTCGCTGTAACCTGGGGAGCCAATAATTTCAACCAAATTCACGACGTTACTCCCAATTTTATAATAAATCATCCCAGTCAAATACTGACAGCCATCGAGCAATTAACATGAATAATGTTTTTCGTTTTAACAATATATCTAATATGGTCTATAGTAGATATACTAGTTTAAAAATTGAACAAAAATAATTGGCAAGCAATATGGAGATTAATTATTGAAAAGGTCTGTATGTCTAGTAAAAATATAGGTATCACTGCTGTTGGTTTACATTTTCCTTCCTTAGCAATGGAAGTTAAAGAATTAGCTAAATTACGCCGAATTGATCCGGAAAAATTTACTCTTGGCTTAGGTTGTAGAGAATTTTCACTATGCTCACAATATGAAAATATTGCAGATTTAGCTGTAAAAGCAGCACAAAAGGCTCTAGCTCATTGGCCTAAGTCACCTTATGACATAGGAATGGTCGTTGTTGGTACAGAAAGTAGTTTAGATATGAGCCGCCCAGTTAGTGCTTGGGTTGCTGAGCAGCTGCATCTCAGTGGTATGATTCGTTCTTACGAAGTAAAACATGCTTGCTATGGTGGAACCTTAGCGATAAAACAAGCTGTAGAATGGAAACTTTCAGGAGCAGGCGGTAAAAAGGCTGCTTTAGTTATTGCTGCTGATATCTCCCTTTACGAACCTCAAAGTAATGCTGAACCAACCCAAGGGGCTGGTGCAGTAGCATTTATCATTGATGAAGATCCTCAAATCGCTGAGATTGATTTGCTTTCTTATCCTTGGAGTAGACCCGTTTTTGATTTCTGGCGGCCTATTAATGAAAAATATCCTCAAGTGAATGGAGAACTTAGTTTAGAGTGTTACAAAGAAGCTGTTCTTAATTGTTTTAATCTCCTGATTAAAGATATAGGTATAAATGCGTTAGAGTTTGAATTTGATGCCCACTGTTTTCATGTTCCTTTCCCTAAAATGGTTAAAAAAGCGGTTTTTCATTTATTACAACACCAAGGATGGAATAATGAAAAAATTGAGCTCTATTTTAAAGAAAAAATAGAGTCCACTATGGAATGGAACCAATTAAGTGGAAATTGTTATACCGCAAGCCTTTGGTTGGCCGTAACGAAAGCCCTTTCTCAATTAAAACCGAAGCAAAAATTATCAGCATTCTCCTATGGTTCTGGCTATGGCGCAGAGTTATTAACACTTACAGCAGGCCCGCAAGTTAATTCCCCATATTGGATTGCTGAAACAGAAAAAATATTCCATGAAAGAAAAAAAGTTAGCGCTACGGAATATCAACTGCTTAGACAAAATGATTAATTATTAATATTAGGTAAGGATGGAAAGTATGGCTTTATATGATTTAGGTGCTTTTCCGGTACAATTTTATAAATTATCAGATAGCGAACAACAAAATAGTTTAATAAATTTAGGTATTTTTACTCCCGAGGAGCTAAAACTCTTAAGAAAAGAAACATCTTTAGACCACCAGCTAGCTTCTTCCTTAATTGAAAATACTGTCGGTTGTTACCCCTTACCACTAGGTTTAGCATTCAATTTTATTGTTGACAATCAACCATACATCATACCGATGGTCATAGAAGAAAGTTCTGTCATTGCTACAGCTAGCAAAACTGCTAAATGGATTAATCAAAACGGTACCATTACGACTGAGCAAATAGGTTGTTGCGGTATAGGTCAAATTCAAATACCTAAAACAAAAAATTTCGATTTATTATTTAAGAGGATTGAAAAACATAAAAAAGAATTAATCCATAAGGTCAATACAAGTCTTCTACGCTCTTTAATTAATAGAGGAGGGGGACTCAAAGAAATTACCATTAGAAAACTAGAGCGGGCAGATGGGTATACTATGGCTATTATTCATCTGTACATAGATTGTCAAGATGCAATGGGTGCCAATATTATTAATCAGACCTGCGAATATCTAAAACCCGATATCGAACGATTAACAAACGAAAAAGTTGGTTTATGTATTTTATCAAATTTACCGGATACAAAAATTACTAAAGCCAAAGTTATCATCCACAATATCGATCGAGAATTGGGAGAAAAAATAGTAGAAGCATCCTTATTTGCGCAACTAGATCCCTATCGTGCAGTTACTAATAATAAAGGTGTAATGAATGGTATTGATTCTGTTTCAATTGCAACAGGTAATGATTGGCGTGCAGTTGAGTCAGGTATACATGCTTATGCAGCACGTCATGGGACTTATACTTCGATTACTCAATGGCAAATGCAAGGTGATGATCTGCATGGAATTATAGAAGCTCCGATTCAAGTTGGTATAGTTGGAGGAGTGACCAAATTACACCCTATTGCACGAATATGCTTAAAAATTATGAAAATACACTCTGCCGATGAATTAGCAAGAGTTATGGCGGCAGTGGGTATTGTACAAAACTTAGGGGCATTGAGGGCATTGGTTTCAGAAGGAATTATTAAAGGCCATATGCGTCTACATATTAATAATCTTGCTATTGCTGCAGGTGCGACTATAACAGAACTTCCCTCTATTCGACAGTTTTTGGAGCAACGTTTAAAGGGGCAAAAAGGAATTACTGAAAGTGATGCCAGAGAAGCTATTCAATTGACGCGCAAAAAAGTTAATAAGTTTAAATAGTAAAATAATAATTGGTACTTTAAGAAATAATGCTTCCTAAAGTCTATTCTATATATATGTCGTCAAAAAAAATGTTTAGATTAAGTGGTTCCCTTAATACAGTAAGTCTATTAAGAATGGCATTTATAGACTAATAACCGTTGCATTTATTTAAAGCAGGATAACTAGCTAGTTGAAGGAACCATAAATAAGTTTTTCAGGACTAGAAAGTAAAATATTATTAATCGAAGGGGGGCAAACCGTGCTCAACTCAAGACAACGTGATTGAAAAGGAAGCATCCTGATATGCTTATTGACTATCTAAATAGTACGATAAATCTAGTCCATCTTAAAGTGAGCGATTACTAACGGATGAAAGAGAAAGCTTTTGGGTAAATAATAACCAAAAAGGGCATACTGAAACCTTAAGTTCTGGGGGAGTTAATACAATGAAGTATCCTTCTCATTTAGCTATAATTATGGATGGAAATAGGCGCTGGGCTAAAAAGCGTTGTTTGCCCGCAATTACAGGTTATATTATGGGCGCTAAAGTAGCATGGAAAGTACTTTGTAATTGTTTGGATTTAAACATCCAATACCTTACTTTATTTGCTTTCAGTACAGAAAATTGGCAAAGAGCACAAAAAAAACAATCCTCCCATCTTGTTAAATTTATGACTTATTACTTAGCTCATCACGTGGAGCGTTTTCATCAGAAAGGTATTAAGATACAACTAATTGGCTCTAGGGCCAATTTAGATGAAAAAATGCTTAGGTTATTGGCTGAAGTTGAGCAAAAAACGGCAAAAAATAATCAATTAAATTTGTTGATTGCTTTAGATTACGGTGGAAAATGGGATATTGTCAATGCCGCTAGACAACTCGTTTTGCAAGTGGTTAATCATAAGATTGAAATTGATGATATTGATGAACCTACCTTCGCTAAATTTTTAACGACTCATCAATCACCAGATCCAGAGCTTGTCATTAGAACTGGCGGAGAGATTAGGCTAAGTAATTTTTTGTTATGGCAAATTGCCTATTCAGAAATTTATTTTACACCTGTTTTTTGGCCAGACTTTGATGAAAACGAATTAATGAAAGCCTTTGACTCATTTAATGAACGCCAACAGAGCTTTGGTAAATAAACTTGGATTGGGTTTGGTGCAGTGAGAAAAGCTTTACATTTGAATTACAGATAAAATCCTTTATGCTATTTGCCCTGACGACTATTGTTTTCAAAACTAAAGGTTAATTAACATCATCCTAATATCAAAAATTTTTAGATTTTTTAGCTTAAGAAATAATAAAGAGCTCTAAATGCTTAACATCATAAATCAAGCTTTACTAAATAAACTACTAGTAAAAATTGATGCTAGTTGATGTGGGCGAGTCCTCAATTCAAATTAAGCCAATTAAAAGAAGAAGCAATAAAAACCATAGCCAATATTACGGACTAACTTTTCAAACCAGCTAGCCATGCCACGAAACTGTTTAAGTTTTGCAAGTAAATTTTCAACTAAGAGTGCAATTTTACGTCTAGATGAGTTTTTTCTCATCAAATCTAGTTCCTCTGGCATATTCAAAGGATAGCGTAGAGTTGCTCTTATTATGGTTAGGGCCTTCACTCTAAGTCTTTGACGATGTACGCTTCTCGGTTTTTAGAAAAAAATTTTTCTGTATAAATAGTGTAACCGCTCGTCTTACTTGAATTAATTCTGTTGCAGAGGTTTCTGATTTTCAGGATTAAGGAAAATCAGAGCATCTTACGTTCTCCATATAAATCCAGAATATACAAAATAATTTAAAAGGGATGTAATAAATACGATTACTAATAAAAGTAAGTTTTCTTTCACCGGACCAGAACCGAAATATGTAACGCCTAATTGTAAAGTACTACTTTGAAATAAAATCATGAAAATGGAATAAATTAAAAAATGAAAGCCGTATTTTAGTTTTAATTGAAACGATAAGTTTTCAGAATTTGATGTTTTAAATGTATATTTTCCATGCAAAATGTAGTTGTGTATTAAAGCTGCTGTAACTGCTAACTGAGAGGCGTAAAAAGGACTAAGGTATAATTTAAAAATATTGAAAGCCACAAACTGGAGAATTAAGCCGAAAAATCCGACACTAATCATTTTGAAGTATTTCTCCATCTCTTTTAATCGCAATATTGTAATCACTCTTACAAAGTCGCGGATGCTATGAGGGGGCAGCTTGGACTTCCCTTTTTCTCGGTCAATAAAATCAATAGGTAACTCATAGATTTTCATTTTGTTTTGATGCAGCCGCCAAAATAACTCTAATTTGTAGGCATATTGATTTGATATAAATTTTTCCGGTAATGAATTCTCTAGAGCTTTAGATTTAGTTCCACGAAAGCCACTCGTAAAATCTCTGTATTTTCTTGTTAATATTATTCTAGCTATCCAGTTCGAGGATATTGACAGTAATTTTCGATACCATGGCCAATTACTAGGAATGCTGCCTCCTTTTACATATCTGCTGCCAATAACACAATCATTTTCTTGCAAATGTTGAACCATCTCTGGAATATATTTAGGCTGATGAGATAAATCCGCATCAAACTCAAAGATAACATTAGCGTGTAACTCATTCAGTGCGTATTTCATTGCCTGATGATAAGCAGAACCTAGCCCCGTTTTTTTAGGCTCAGACAGTAAGATTAATCGGGGATACTCTTGTTGTAATTGTTTAACAATAGGTATGGTTTTATCCGCTGAATTACTGTCAAAAATTATGATATAATTTTCATATAAAGACATTGACTGAAGCATAGAAGATATTCTATGGATGGTTTCTTCAATACAATCGCCTTCGTTATAGGTCGGTATAATGATAGCAAGTTTTTCTTTGGTTTCTAGTTGCATTTGAGCGATCCAATTTCTAGTTTAGACACATCAATATGTAATATAATTAAACAATATGGTAAATTATAGTACATAAATACTCAGTGTGGTCTCTAGTTAGTTTCATAAAAATCATATTTTATAAGCGCAGCTTATCGATATATGGTTGTTTTTTGGACTAAACTTGATAACAACTATTAGATTAGAGGGAGGGCCTGGCTCAAGATTATGGCCTTTATCCTATCAATACTATCCTAAACAATTTTTGCAGTTGTATGGTTCCTAAAGTTTATTTCAGCATACGCCAGGAAGAATTAGGAGTGATATGGGCGTGTCTTCAATTTGAGGTATACAGTTTGGGTTAAATTTGTAAAATTCCCTTGCAGTAAGCAACGGAGAAAAGTCAATGGCGTGACAAGTTATTGCAGGGGATATAGATTAAATTAGAAATGACATTAAGTTGAAAATTCATTTGCAAAACTTAAACAGTTTCATAGCATGGCTAGCTGGTTTAAAAAGTTACTCCGTAATTTTAGGGCTATGATTTTTATTATTTGTTCCTTTAGTTAGCTTAATTGAAATGAAGACTCGCCTATAAAGGATTTATTTATCTGGTAACATCAATTTTTTAAAATGATTGCTATTTAAAGCAATCTCTAAGGCTTGAAACAACCATGGTGTAAATAACTCCGGTTTTGTCTTTATCTTTTCAATAAGTGTAGCAATATCTATCCAACAATAACTCATTACTTCGCTAGGATTAGGACAAATCTCCTGCTCATTCCACGAGCCTATTAAGACATGATCAACTTCATGTTCAAACATTTCATTATCTAACTTAGTAAAATAGCGAAAACTGTTGATTTCGATGAGCTTTATATTTATACCCATTTCTTCATATAAACGAGCAGTTGCCTGGTTTATTAATTCTTTTTCCGCTACAGGATGACTACAACAAGTATTTGTCCATAAACCTTTACTATGATATTTTTCTTTACTTCGTTGTTGTAGTAATAATTCAACTTTATTATTGTTTTTTCTGAATACAAATATGGAATATGCTCGATGTAGTAACCCTTGTTTATGAGCAGTGAGTTTATCAATAATTTTAATGAATTTATCTTGGTCATTTACTAAAAGCACATTGGACTTTAATATATTTATAGCCATTATTTATTCTAACCTACGTTATTATCATGCGCTGTTAAAACTATATTTCGATTATTACTACTTTTATATTCTTACTTATTTGCAAATTTTTAAGAAAGAATGGATAAAATTTTAAGCAACGTCTTAAATAATATTTTCAACAGTTAATTTTGCAATAATAGATTTAAAAATGCGCATATTTTTTAATTTTAATAGCGCCCCTGAATTTTGGTAGTTCACATAAATGTATGTTCTTAAATGTATTAGATAATTTATTAAATTTTCAAGAACAAAATGTTATGAGATTAATTTTACAAATTATCATTTACCTCTAATTTTCTCACTCATAGGCGTTGAAATTTTGGGGATGAGTCTTGAGTAAACAAATCTCGTATTATGCAAACGATATTTTCATTTAAACTTTCCTATACAAAATATTGATTTTAATTAACAGATAAAACACTTTTTAGCGTGATATTTGTAGTTTAGTTCAAACTAAATATATGTACAACAAATAATCTAATTGATAAATTATAAAACCGGTAGAGTTTTTTTGAGCTAATATAAATAAATAACATACAGTATTTTATTGATGCTTGGATAAGTTGCTTAATGAAAATAATATTATTTACTACGCGTTGTATGTAGGCTAAACATGAGTAATGAAAAATCTATTATCTCTTCTGTAAGTTTTTATCTTCCTACGTTAGTAGGGCTATTTAAAGAGCTCGCTAAATTAAGAGATATTAATCTTGATAAGTATTTAACAAGATTTAAATGTAAGAAAATTATTCTCTGTTTTGATAGCTATAGTGTTATTAATTCAATGATAGGGTTAAAAAGTAACTTCCAGGTTCAAACAGTAGTACTTAGGTATTGAGCTTTTAGTTATTGATTGTAAAGACAGTACTAATATAAATCATGTTTCAGTACTGTTTTAGCTAAACGATTAACTTGTTAAAAGTTGCTTGCTTCTAAATAAAAGCATATATATTACGGAGGCCAAATGTCTTTTAATATTGAAATACCTGCTAAATGTATTTTGGCAGGGGAGCATTCTATTTTGGAAAGAGGATTTGCACTAGTAGTGCCGTTTAATAAATTTAAGCTTAGTTTAAATTATTATCCTGATGAGATGAAGACTATGCATACTATTTCAGCAGAAGGTAATAATTCACTGGGAATTATATTATGGCCTGTACTGAGCAAAGCATGCCAGCTGCTTAATAAAGACCCTCATAAATTAACTGGTTTTTTTCAAATGGAATCAACCATTCCTCCTTGTAGTGGACTTGGCTTTTCTGCTGCTCTTTGTGTTGCTGTTGCAGAATGGGTAATACAGCAAGGTTATTTGACCCGTGCAAACTTATTTGATTTTGCTATAGAATTAGAAAATATGTTTCACAAAAAAAGTAGTGGTGTTGATATCGCAGGCGTGACATCTAACCACATCATACAATATTCTTTTAATAAAGAAGTGGCAAAAATTAGTCCATGCTGGGAGCCAGAGCTTTATATTTCTGGCTCTGAAGAGAAGAGTATTACACGTTTATGTGTTGAGAAAGTGAGGGAGTTGAAGAAATCGGATCCAAAAAAAGCAAAAGAAATATATGAAAAAATGGCTTTAGCAGTAGAATTGATTAAATTTTCTTTAGAATCTGATGATAAAGAGACTCAATTAAGTTATATAACTCAGGGCTTGACTCTAGGAAATCAATGTTTTTATGATTGGGGGCTTACCTCTCAAGCTTTAACTCAACACATCAAACAATTAGAAACCTATAATACCTTAGCATGTAAAGTTATAGGGGCAGGGGTAGGTGGCTATGTATTAAGTTTATGGAAAGAAACTCCTCCACAAAATTTACCTTTTAAGTTACATCGTTTAAATTTATAAAGATTATAATATGAGAAAATGTTTATAATTACACATCAATATCACTAAGTTTGATTGACTAGTTACTTTAAGCAGTATTGGCTACATTATTTCAAATAATTTTTCACCGTCATAAAGTTCCTCACTGGTTGCAAGGACTAACCAATCTTTTTTTAAAGTATTAACTATAGATACTAATTTATCACGAGCTACAATAAGCAGTAAGATATCCATACCTAAAGCACCACAACCTTTTACAGTTAAAATATTGGGATCGGCTTTAAAAAATTTAAGTAATTCTAACGTTGTTGGGGCAACTAAATTTAATGCTATAAGTTCTTGTTGATAAGAATTAATTACAGTAATCAATTTGTGGCTGTCACCTTGTTGAAAAACTAATTGTGCATTTTCAACAATTGATTTAAGGGAGGTAAGTCTACTAGGTAGTTTTACTTCTTGTAAATGACAGTGAGTGGCTACTTTACTACCCGTGTGTAATAGAATAAAAGAAATATCTTTAAATACCCAATCATAACAATGGATCGTTTTAGTTAGTCGGTCAATGTAAACACAACCTCTTTGTGCCTGGGCAATAATATCATATCCGCTAGGTTTAACACCTTGCCCGTTCCAAGCATGTTCATAATAAGCATTTAATAAATCATGCCCATCTAGTGGTTTATTCTCTAAATAGCATAAAGCAAGGTAGGCTCCAATAAACTGAGCACTAGATGCGCCCAAACCACCACATCCTTTATATGGGTCAAACCAGTGAAGTTGATTTAGTGATTTTTTATATTTAAGCCAAAACAGTCCTGCAGGGGAGGCTGGATGAACTAAAGAATGCTCCTTTATTTCTAAAGTTAACTCAAAACAAGGTTTAGTTGTTAGTATAATAGCAGGTGCTTGTATAAGTGCTGCATACTCACCTACCAAAAATGTTTTTGCGGGTATTTGCCATTTCATTTTGTGTTATTATTAGCTTAACGTAAAGCGGTTAAAAAATCGTTTGTATTAAATCATGTTAACATGCTAATTACTCAAAAGTTAGCGTTGCGATTATTTAATACTGATGTCTTATGAGATATCAGAAAACAAGAAAGCTGACCTGGAGTAAATTAAGTCCTTTTCTCATGTTTAATTTTATTTGAAATAGTTGAGTATTACTAAGGACTGTTGACATTTCATATAGGTAATCATAAAAAAAGCGTATGCCATAGGCACTCCAGAAACATAATTGCGCTTTAATTTATCAAATTTTGTGGCAACAACTTGAACATGTTTTATTCTTGCGAACAAATTCTCAACTAAATACCAATATTTATACAAACATCAAATCTATATCTACGTTGCCAAATTTAGAATTACTTTTTCTCAGACTGACAGGCTTAGAAGATTTTCTGCGAATGCTCTCTTAAACTTCCTTACTATCATAGCCTTTATCAGCAATGATATGTTCTGTAGGCGGTAGATTTTCAATAAATTATGATGCGAGGTTACAGTCCTGAAATTCACCACTTGTTATTGAGCTAATCCATACCCATCAACAGCCATATGAATTTTGATAGTATTTTAACATCCAAATGCTGCAGGTAGGTCGTGCCAGAGACAGCCAATTCTCATGCGATAAAACATACCTTCTACCCTATTAATTAAATTGGGCTAACGCACGCTTATACTTAGCATCGACTAAAGCTCCTGAGTGAGCATTAGACGTAGCATAGCAAAATCATTTTGTTCTTGTGTAGAACCTGAATTTTTCGAGTTTGCTCTTATTTCTCCAGGGCTGCATTATTAAATGTGAAGAGCCCCTAATAATTTTTCTCATTGCAAAGCTGACAAGGAGCATAATAATAAAATAAGTAATGAGAGTTTAAAATTTGGAAATATGCTAGGGCAACAAATATTTTTTATTATACAATTTTTTCATTTTTATAGCAGGGATATACCTTAAATTAATTTCCTTATATCCATTCAACTATTTGTAACACAGTTACTCTAAGTAACATTTTCATCTTGTGAACTTGGTAGCCTCTCTATTTGTTGATACAACTCAGAAACCTTATCATAGATATTAATAAATTTGTCTTCTGCATAATACTGACTACGTAATTTGTTATATAATCTTTTATCATAAATCTTCCAGAATTCATCCCTAGAACAAAAACACTGCCCCCAGAAACATTTTCTTCCATTATGATGATAAAGATACTCTTCAAATTTACGATTAACTTCTAAAAATCCTTGTGGATTAGTCAGAGGGCCCCATATGCCAAAATCTACAAATGCATAGTCAATGTTAACGGGTAATGAAAAAAGTTTAGCTGATTTGGGAGAGATAATAGGAATTAGCCACAGCGGATAAATATGGGTTAGATTATCAATAAGATAAAAAAATTCATTCATACTGCTTATTGGAACCCCAAGATCTTGTAGCATACTATTTTTATCCCGCTGTATTAACTCTTTTGCATAGAAATGTTTATAAAGGTTTTTACATTCTAAATGCCTCCCATACTTAATACGATTAAATAGGGTATGCTTAAACTTTAAGCCCGTCCAAAATGCCCCGCGGTCCCAACGAAAAAGATAATCCTTAAAGGGAATATATTCATAAGCATTCGATTGATTTGATTTATCTAACAAATGGCAATAATACCAGGGGCTAAAAGAATGTTTTAAAGAGCAAGAGTTAAAAAGCCAATCACCATAACTCATAGAATTCGTCTTATAACCCATTGCAATACGAAAATCATCTTTAGCCACCGCAATGCACTCAATAAAATCTAAGTTATTAATTTGTTTAATAGAATTTTCAAAAACTTTATATACTTCATCAATATTATTTACTTTTTTATACTGAATACGAACATATTTGGCAGCATTAATTAGCCTTAACTTAATTTTTGTAACAACGCCTAAACTCCCATATGATCCCGGTAATGCATTAAATAAGTCTAAATTTTGCTCTCTATTTATAGTAATTACGGAGCCATCTCCTAAAATTAACTCATATTCGATTACACTATCATCAATTAAGCCATACTTAAATGAAGAACTTTCTCCACCTAAACCTTGAATTGCTCCGCCAAGAGTCATGTGTTTAAATTCAGTGATCACAGGTGGAATCATGCCATAAAAAAGTGTTGCATCAGCTAACTCTTCCATAGTAATTAGCGGTTCTACTATAATAAAATTATCTTCAATATTAATTTCGATAACCTGATTAAGCATTGAGATATCAATAAGAATTTTACCCTTTTTGTACTCAAAACTACGTGAACAACAAGAAGAATCACGCTTTAAAGCTATTTTTCCTTTAGAATTTCTTATTTGTTCTGAAATAGCTTTAATATCTTTTAAATGTTGCTCATAAGACTTAACTTTCTTGATAGAATCCATTTACTTCCTTAGAAATTATCAATATTAAATTAAGTATAGTTGCTTCGGCGCTAAAATATAGGGCTACCCAAAATTCTGTTGCCAGAAATTCATGACTCTAGGGACTGCTGATATTTCATAATGCGGGCATTGAGAAATAAGAGCAAACTCGTAGAATTCAGGTTCTGACACAAAAACAAAATGAGTTTGCTATGCTACGTCTAATGCTCACTCAGGAGCTTTAGTCGATGCTAAGTATAAGCGTGCGTTAGCCCAATTTAATTAATAGGGTAGAAGGTATGTTTTATCGCATGAGAATTGGCTGTCTCTGGCACGACCTACCTGCAGCATTTGGATGTTAAAATACTATCAAAATTCATATGGCTGTTGATGGGTATGGATTAGCTCAATAACAAGTGGCGAATTTCAGGACTGTAACCTCGCATCATAATTTATTGAAAATCTACCGCCTACAGCGCATATTATTCTTGATAAAGGCTATGATAGTAAGGAAGTTTAAGAGAGGCGCTTGACAAGTAATACCTTGATTCAAGCTTTTTTGGGCTGCAAAATTCTGCCTGATCCTTTTTGAAAGGGCTTGTGCATTAAATATAGTCAACGTAATTTTCAATTTTTCCTAGAATTTAAAGAATGTGGCATAATTGTGAATTTATTTGGAAATCAAGCAGTGAAAGACTTTAACTATTTACCCTTAATTAACATCCTTTATGCCTTAGGCAGCTTAGGAATTGGCTATTTAATTGCCAAAAAGATTAGTAATCTGGTACAAAGAGCAGTCGATAAACATTTCTCAAAACATCAAGCGATGCTTGCTCAGCGCTTAATTTTTCATATCTTGTTAGGACTATTTTTTATCAATGCTTTTCAAGAACTAGGATTTAACCTAAAAATTTTATTAGGTACGGCTGGTATTATTACTGTCGCTTTAGGGTTTGCATCTCAAACAGCCGCCTCAAATCTAATCAGTGGGTTATTTTTGCTATTTGAGCATCCTTTTCGTGTAGGTGACACCATTGATGTGAAAGGCATTATTGGTATTGTTGTCTCTATTGATCTTTTATCAACCAAACTTCGTTCTTCAGATGGTAAATTAGTACGTATACCAAATGAAACATTAATTAAATCTGAAATAACTAATCTAAGCTATTTCCCAACTCGCTGTGCTGAGATTATTATCAATATATCTTATAGTTGTGATATTACTTTAGTTAAAAAAATACTGCTTGAGATTGCTAATCAATGTGAGGAAGTTCTAAAGGATCCTGAACCTAAAGTAGTTATTAACAATTTTACAGCCTCAGCAGTAGAACTTAAGCTACAAGCATGGGTAAAAAATGATATGTTAAGTTCTACAAAGGATTATTTACAAGAATTAATAAAAGCTAGATTTGATCAAGAGGGAATTGAAATACCTTACCCTCAACTAATGATCCATCAGAATTAAGCGATGAGCATAGATCAGGATATATCGTGAGCTGGTGAATTAATGATAAATTTAGAAGATAATTAATTTAATTAAAAAAGGCTCTATTTTAGTTTATGAATTACTAAAATAGAGCCATTTATATCTTAGCGACGTATAAAAGAGGCTAAAATAAAACCTACGCCAGCAGCTATAAGTAAAGTAGTCATGGGCTTAGCGTGAACTTGTTTGATTAACTCATCAGAATAAATACGGATTGAATCTTGCATTTCATTTACACGGTGTCGGCCTTCTTCATATAATTCATTAGCTACTTTTTTACCATCATTTAAAAGATCACTAGCAGCTGAACTTAAATTGCTATTTCTAAGAGTTGTATCACCTAAAGTACCTCTATTAGAACCAGCACCCATATTTTGAAAGTTTTGAGTAGTACCTGTAGTCCTTCCTGTGACATCCATTGTTCTCTCCTTGTTGCTATAAATTATTTACTGTAAAAAACGATTTCTAATTTTGATCTCGCTTATAGATTTCTTACAAAGCCTTTTAAAAAAAGGCTCTTAAGGGTCATAAGATTTCTAAATAAATCAAAATTTACAGTTTGACAAGAAATCTCATGTTAAGCATAGACAAGATTTTAAAAATAATAAATTTTTTTTATAAACTGCTATAATTTACGTGGGTGATAATACAAGGAGTTGACATGAGTCTAATTGGTCTCTTAATTCTAATTCTAATTTTAGCAGCAGTATTACCTGCTTGGCCATATAGTAGTGGTTGGGGTTATGGTCCATCAGGAATTGTAGGATTATTAGTTTTAATTTTGGTGATACTTCTAATCTTGAGAATCTTACCTATTTAAATTTTAGAGGAATTAACTTTTTATATTGTTAATTCCTCTTTAATATCTAAAATTTAGATGACATTTAATCTATTTTTATATTAGTAGCACCGTATTGTTTAAGAACATCCATGACTTCTTCAATTTGATTTTCATTAGTAATATTAACCCAAATAACAAAACCACCTTGATTTGCCTGCGTACGATGGGCTTTTTCACGACGATGCGTAATCAATCGCGATATAATATAACCTACCGCGCCACCGATTATCGCGCCTATCAGCCCAAAAATTAAATTATCAGTAAAGTTATCACGCAGATCACCACCAATAAAAAGGCCAATGACAAGTCCTATAAACATAGGTATAGAAAAGGTAAAGCCTTTAAGCCAACCAAAATCGTCAGCAAGATAAGGCTCTTTTTTAGGTGCGTCTTTGCTTTCCTGTACTCTGTCAGGTTCTAAATATTGTGTACCAAATTTATCAGCTAGGTCGCTAGGATTACCTTGAATTGTAATATCATGTCTAGCAACTGTTGTTTGTGTTAACTTATTAAAAACTCGCTCTACTCGATGCTCACTACTTAAAATTGCACTAATTTTCCGCGTAGAAACATTATCCATCATACTTCTCCTAATACAACTTGGTTTTAAAAAGCGCTAATCTTATTAACATGAAATCAGCACTTAATCTTGAACTATTATTGCTAATCTCTTTAACATAATCTATCTTTCTTTAATAAATTGATAATATTGAAAAATTCAATGTATTTAGACTAGAATAATTGTTAATGTTAAAAAGTTATTTGTCAAAACCATTAAACTATTGACTAATTAACTAAATATTCATAAAAATGTATATTTTCAGCCATATCGACTTATTAAATGGATAAAGGATGTTTGGGTTTAGGTCGGTATATTACATATAACCTGCATAAGCAGTAATTGGGAAGGAGAGGACTATGCTTATTACGCGGGAACCTGCTACTGAAAAAAAGACCCAATTTCGCATCCGTATGAGTGAAGCAGTTTATAATGAAATTACTGCTTATTGCGAGTGGGCTGGTATACGTTATAAAGACTTTTTTATCGAGCATGCTTGCCGTTACATTTTTACTCACGATGATGAGTGGATAGCTTATAAACAAAATAATTCAATACAACAATCAGCAAATAGTGATTCTAAATAAAAGGATTTATCAGTCTTACTAAGTTTTATATATATCAAATTAGATAGCTTTATGCCAATCATCTATGGCTGTATTAACAAGGGAGTGTTAACTATGAGTAATAGAAGTGTAGTCAAAGCTAGTGAGGTCACTGGAGTCGATGTCAAAAGCGTAGCAAGAGAAAGTCTTGGTACAGTCAATGATATAGTAATTGATAAGGTGTTTGGCAAGGTGAACTATGTTGTACTCGATTTTGGTGGTTTTTTAGGTTTTGGCAATAAATTCTTTGCTCTCCCCTGGCATTTGTTTACTTATGATCCTGCCGAAGATTGCTTTATTATCAATATTGATAAAGAAAGACTCAAAACCGCTCCTGGTTTTGATAAAGATAATTGGCCTAATTTCGCTGATACTCATTTTACATCCTCAATTGATGATTACTATCGATAAGCAAAATCGTTAAATTTAAATGGGTTTTAGAAAAGATTCACATGTGCTTTTAAGTTTATGTCTTATAAATATTGACAGATTTGGCATTATGAACTAACTTAAAGTGGTCACACAGTTTGAGTTATGTGTTGTGACGAATGGTTGGTATTGAAAAATTGAGTTGTCACTTTAATTAAACTCTTTAAAAATAAGAATAATAAAGGAGAGATTCATGTTAAAGAAAAGCTTACTCTGTAGTGCACTAGCTATTATAGCAGCTGTTAGCCAGCTAGAAGCTTTCGCGGCATCTCAAACCAATACTTCTACTACATCAACACAAGGTAATACTACCGTAACGACGCCAACCACTACGTCAACACAAGGTGATACCACATCAACCACACCTACTACAACGACAAGTACCCAAAGTGCAGTAAATGATACAGCTATAGTAGATCAGGTTAAAGCGCTTTATCAAAAAAACTCCTTGTTGAAGGATAAAAATATTAAAATTATTGCTACTAACCACCGAGTAATGCTAAGTGGTAAAGTAGATACTGATATGGAATATGAACAAGCTATTTCACTTGCAGAATCAGTTCAGGGCGTCGCTGATGTAGACGCTGATAACTTATTAGTAAAAGATAGTAAATCTCCTTTAGCAGATACTTTTATTACTGCTAAAGTAAAGGGTAACTTAATGAAAGAAAAGTTATTTGGTGAGAAAGATATAGCATATTGGCCAGTTAATGTTGAAACTAAAAACGGGGTAGTATATTTAGCTGGTAATGTAGATAGCAATGAGCAACGTAATAATATTGAAAATTTAGTTAAAAGAGTAAGTGGCGTAAAATCTGTTAAATCATCTTTGACAGTAAATCAAAATGCTAATAGTACGAATAACAACAGTGACGCCGCAACAAACAATAATCAAGATAATTACGAAAATGACGATAATAATCCGGAATAAAGTCTAAACTTTAACTAGATTGATTTGTATGGATTTTATTGATTTTAATGTTTGGTAAAGGTCCTTAAGTGAATTTATTAATTTTACTTAAGTAATTTAGTGTCTTTAATATAGAGGATAGAATTATGGCTAATGATAAAAATAACGGGCAAGACAATTTAAGAAATGCAAAAGCTTCTGCAAGCAATATGTATGAAGAAGGTAAAGCAGGCGCAAGCAAGATGTATGAAGAAGGTAAAGCAAGCGCAAGCAACATGTATGATGAAGGTAAAGACCGAGTCAACCAAGTTTATGAGCAAGGTAAAGAAAAAGCTGAAGAGATTTACAAGCAAACTAAAGAAAAAGCGAGTGAAATCTATGAAGAAAGTATGAAAAAGGTTTCTGAAGCGCAGGAAAATTTAAAAGAGTATTCAGATGAGCTCGTTAAAACTGTTAAGGAAAAACCACTGACTTCATTACTAATTGCAGGTGGTATTGGTTTTATTATTTCTGCTTTGCTTAAAAAATAATGAAATTTTTAGAACATTTAGAAGGGCTTATTTCCAGCAAAATAGAGGTTGCCAAAAACCTTTGGTCTCTATTTAAGCTGGAAGCAAAGCTAGCGGGATTAAATATTTATCCCTTATTCATCAATATAGTTCTATTACCAGTTTTGTTACTAACCATTTGGTTTTCTGTAATGACTTTGGTAGGTTATATCGTAGCAGTGTTAAGTGGTTATGTTTGGCTCGGTATAGTAGCTGTATTACTTCTTAATGCTGTTATTTTAGGTATTGTTGTTAAACGTTTAATTACGAATGTACGTCAAATGAGTTTTGAAAAAACACGGGCTTGCTTTGCAAGTCATAAAGTGAGGGACGCTAATGAGCTCCAAGAAAGAACTGCTAGCGCTGATAACCAGCACGAGCTTGAAAATTCGCAACAACCAAGTTCAATTAGCACAACATAAGCTGTACTTTGACAAATTTGCTAATAATCATAAATTAGCAATAGTTGCTCTGCTTGTTCCTTCTTTTATTGCAGGCTGGGAAGGTGGTAAAAGAATGAATCTTAAGCAGTTGTTACGGCAAATGTCTAGGGTAGGGCTTTCTACAGCAGTAACTAGCATGAGAAAACTTTATCTAGGCATTTAAAAGTTTTAATAACAAGGAGATAATAATGATTAAATACTTACTTGCTTGGCTTTTAGGGGTGCCATTAAGTATATTAGTTTTAATCTGGCTCGTATCACATATTTTTTAATTGTAGTATTTAAGATAAGACTAAGGAAGGTATCATGACAAATGAACATAAGGTTACGGATCCTATGCACACTCACCACACTCATATGCATGATGAGCCAATGATAGGCAGATATCCAGCATGGAGACGTATTTCTTGGAGTGCCATTTTTGTAGGTGCTCTTGTAGGTGTAGGCTTAGGATTTCTTTTAAACCTCTTTGGGCTGGCTATTGGATTAACAGCTTTTAGTGTAAATAGTAGTACAGGTGCTACTGCAGTAGCGATTGGTGGTTTAATTGGCATGTTAATTGGCATCATCGCTTCCATGCTTGCAGCTGGATATACAGCAGGCTATTTAGGCAGACATTATTGCCCTAGAAAAAATGTTGGGGTAATTTATGGCTTTGCTACTTGGACACTTGCTCTCCTACTAAGTGCTATCGTTACATCTCACATGGGAAACTATGTAGCCAGCTATACTAGTAATATGGCTCGCACAGGCGCAACAGCTAAGAACGATACTATGGCTACTGCGGCAAATACGTTAACTCCTACAAATACTCAGGCTGGTTCTGCTAATAAAACAAATGCTGTAGCAGCTTCGCCAGAGAGCTTGGCCGCGAGCGCGTTTATTGTCTTTGTCTTATTTTTCCTTGGCGCACTCGCTTGCTGCTTTGGGGCAGTATGGGGTATGAATTGTAGAAGAGATGATGATTAATAAGAGGTAATGCACCGCAAAGCTGTGAAGCTTTGCGGTTTTGATTAGTAAAAGGATATAAGATGCCTGAATATATCTATAAAGGGTTTAAGGTTGTTTATGATATTGATACTGATAAAAGCAACAATAAATTATATAAGGCAGATGGATATGTCCAATGTCTTTTAGATGAGAATAACCATCCACCAAAAAAATTTCATACCGAGTATAATACTTTAGCCGGTGTACAAGAAGAAATTAAAAAAATGCTTGAAGATTATATTGATTTTGAATGGAATGAATTTAATAAAATGCATGATTAAAGATTTCTTATATAGTTGACTATAGCATTATCCACTAAGTTTTAGATAAGTGATTAAAGCAAAAACATGGGTAATAATCCATAATTGCAGTCATAGATACTGTAAAACAATATAAAGCTTAGTGGGTAACGCTATATTTTGCCGCAAACTCAATTGGTTAAATAAGTATATGGAGTACCGTTTGTTACTTTAACTAAGGAGGTTTATATGAGTAAGGGAGATAAATCAAAATACACAGATAAGCAAAAACGCCAAGCTGAACATATAGAAAAGGGCTACGAAAAGAAAGGTGTTTCTAAAAAAGAGGCTGAAAAACGAGCGTGGGCTACGGTAAACGATCGTAGTGGTGGTGGAAAGAAATCTGGGTCAGGACGTAAAAAGTCAGATTAATAATAGCTTAGATAGCTATCTTGAAACTTATGAAAAGTTTGGATTTGAGTGCAGTTTGAACGTAAATCGCTCTGAAAAAAGGAACTGTAGCCTTTTACATGATCATTCTCATCTATATAGGTCGGTTCTGGAGCATCATTTTCGTTCAAAATATGCCATATATGGCTATTTGTTGGCAGGGAATGAGCGGTTAAGCTTAATACTAAGCGCCTTACCTTAATAGTAAGGAAAATAATCAAATTATTTATGCTTTACTGCTTTGCCAATTTTCTTAATTATCGGCGAAGGTGAAATAGGCGTCATATTTCCACGTTTATCCGGAATTAATAAAACATCCACTTCCATTAATTTAGCTAAAAAATTCCATTCTGTAACAGTCAAGCCTTGATTAATAATAGTATCGACATTAAGAATCTTAGTAGCGAGACCAACAAAGGAGGTAATAACAGTAACTTCATTTTCTGTGAAGTTAATTTTAACCTTTTCCATACTATTCCTTAATGATAAGACTTATGACTCTCTTGTAAGTATGACATGAGTTTTGAATTTAGTCTGTAATTAAAATGATTTAATCTATTTAAACTAAAATAGCTGTAACTTTTTTTACTTCTCTATCTATCAGATTGAAAAGATAAGCTACCATAGTATTTTTTTATTAATATTCTATACTACAATTCTCTTCTAGCCAGTACAGAAGTAGTTCATCTTCACTAAGTGTTTTAATTTTTTTATCATGTTTTTGCAGCCACATAGAAAAACGGTTTTCTTTCCACCAATCAATGATTTCCGCATAAATATAACTTTTTTGGCAGATTGCTGGAGTATGCCCTAAAAGTTCAGCAACTTCTCCAATAACGCCTTTGAGTAAAGATGGTTCAGAGCAATCTAAAGAAATTAGGCGATTTAAAGTCTCACGGCATGCAGCCCAGGTTCGAAAATCTTTGGCGGTAAAGCTTTGTCCTGTAAGAGTTTGTAAGTAAGCATTAATATCTTGTGAGCTAATCACATTTAATTGTTGGTTCTCATCATAATATTTAAACAGTTCATAACCAGGAATGGCTTCACATTTTTTTAATACTCGAATTATTTTTTTATCTCGCAATATAACATGCCAAGGTTTAGCATTTTTACCTATAAACTCCAAAATAGCTTTATTGTATTCTAAAGTTAAATGCTTTTTGCGCAGAGTTGTAAGGCCATAGGATTTATTTTCCTTAGCATAAATAGCATTACCAATACGAATAAAAAAACTATCCATTAGATAAATAATCGAACAAATAACTTGTTCTTTGGTTAGCTTAAGGGCTTTATCTAGCTCTTGATTGATATGTCTACGAAGCATAGGAAGAGCACGCCCAAACTCAATCATCATGTGAAACTTCTTTTGTTGGCGTTCTTGTTGCCATAATTTATGGTAACGGTACTGCTTTCTATTTTTAGAATCACGTCCTGTTGCTTGAATGTGACCATTAGCATAAGGACAAATCCAAACTTGAGTATAGGCTGGAGGAATGGCAAGCGCTTTAATACGTTCTAATTCTTTAGTGTCAGTGATTTTTTCACCTGTTGGATAATAATAGACAAAATTTTTACCAACTTTTTTTCGTGTGATACCGGGCGAGGTATCTCTTACGTAGCGCAATGAAGCGGCTTTGGCGATACGTTCACATTCTTCGGTGGAATATAGCGAAATTTCCATTAAGTTTCTTCACCCTCTTAAAATTTAATCTGACAATGGTTCAGGTTTTTCTATTGGCTCTGGTTCAGGCGAATTAATAGGTTCAGGTTCAGGAGTATTTTCAGGTGATGGTTCATATGGATTGGGGTTTTCAAGCGATATAAATTGAAATTCTCTGCGTAATCCACTTAATAAATAATGTCTTAACATAATATTTTCCTATTAACATAAATAATTATCTGAATATAAAGAAAAAAGCTATTATTAAATTCATAAATATATAAAAATTATATGGTTTAGTTAAATCACTTGTTACAACTAACAGGATAACTGTTTTATTTTTTAATAATACATAATGATACTGATTTTTTTCCTTTCATCCTATTAACTAAATTTTAGATGCTTTTAGTAAAAGCAGCTATAATAATTATAAATAATCGATTAACAAATAAGGATATTTTATGAAAATTTTAAATGGTCTAGATGTTGTGGCACTTATTATTTTAATTATTGGGGGTATCAATTGGGGGCTTGTTGGTATCGCAGGTTTTGATTTAGTAGCTTTTCTTTTTGGCCCTATGAGTGTTCTTTCACGAATTGTTTATATTTTAGTTGGATTAAGTGCTCTTTATACCTTATATTTACTGTTTAAATTTTTAAAAAGGTAGCTTTATTTAGGGCAGCTCAGTATGTATAGTAAGTTTAATTTTAACTGAAAACTTAGAACGAGATGTTTTCTTATAAATGCTTTTAAGCTTACTTTTCATTGCATCTTTATAAAAGATAGTCGTTCGGTATTTCTTTATAAGCATGACTTATTGCGAGCTTTTATATTTATAGTAATACTGTCTTAGTATAGGATGAGTAAATAAGCAAATCGCTATTTTAACCCCTTTACTAAGGCCATGTATGATAATTGCCCATTTATATGATAATCATTTTAAACCAGAAATTATTAATGCCCAAAATTTATCTCTTGTAAATGATGCTGTGTGGATTGATTTAATTACACCAACCAAGGAAGAAGAAGATTGGATAGAAAAAGCGTTGGCAGTAGGCATTCCGACTCAAGAAGAGATGCGAGAAATTGAGTTAACAAGCCGTCTATATATGGAAAATAATGTTTTATTCATGACAGCGCTTATGATTGCCCAATCATCAACGTTAAATCCTAAATGTGATCCTGTTACCTTTGCATTAACGGCTAATCAATTAATTACAATTCGCTATATAGAACCGCAGTCGTTTCAAATGTTAACTAATAGCCTTGCCAAAAATAATAAAAAATATCGCCCATCAGATATTTTAATTGCTCTTTTAGAGGCAACTGTTGATAGACTTGCAGATGCCTTAGAGTATATAGGTCAGCATTTAGATGAATATTCGAGTTATGTCTTTCAAGCAGATTATGATGGTGGAAATAAACCGAAACCGGATTATCAAAGAGTTATGCAAAATATTGGCAGTAAGAGTAACTTAACAGCGAAAGTCAGAGAAAGCTTAATTAACTTTAATCGATTAATCGTTTTTTTTAGACAGTCAACAGATAGTCAAATAGATAAAGAAAGCAAAGTAAGATTAATTAATATAATGAAAGATTTAGAATCGTTAAGTGACTATGCCAATTTCATTTCTAATAAAATTAATTTCTTATTGGATGCCACGTTAGGCATGATAAGTATTGAGCAAAGTGCTATTATTAAAATCTTTTCTGTTGCGGCTGTTATTTTCTTACCACCAACGCTTATTGCTAGTATCTATGGCATGAATTTCAAGTTTATGCCTGAATTATCCTTTAAGTGGGGCTATGAATTAGCTATCTTATTGATGCTGATTTCTGCTTGGATCCCTTATAAATATTTCAAACACAAGGGTTGGCTATAAATAATGGATCAAATTATAGGATTTAGCAAAGTACTCAATTATGAACTCTACCTGCGTAGTATCATTATTACTTTTTACGCTTTAGTGTTATTTAGAACTACTTCTGTGCGTTTAATTGGTGAGTACTCCACCTTTGATTTCATTATTTCTATTGTTCTTGGTGCAATTTTAGGTGAAGCAGTAGTTGAAAATTTACCGTTATTACCGGCCATGATTGCTTGTGCCATTATTGTTACGGTACATCGCTTACTAGCTTATTTAACATATAGAAGCCGTTCTATGGGTAAATATATCAAGGGCGAGAAAATTATTATTTTTCAAGATGGGCATTATAATCGAGAAAATTTACATAGTTGCCATATTACTGAGAATGATATCTTACAGTCCTTAAGAACACAGCATAGTACTGATGATATGAATGCAGTTTATAAAGCAATTTTAGAGCGTAATGGCGAAATTTCTTTTCTTTTTAAGGACGTTTAAAATAAAATCTTGTAAATGAAATTAAAGTACCGAAGCTAATCGATACTTTTAAAAGAAAATCTTAATAATTAATATTTTATTAGCTTTCAGTAATTTCAATCATTTTCTGTAATGCTTTTTTAGCATTTTCAATAACCCATTGTTGATCTTTTACTTCTAGGCGCTGGCGAACACCTGTAAACTCATTAACCATATCACCCGCTTTTACTTCATTGTAAGGCATTGTCTTACCTTGGCGTAGTAAATCAATAAGGGCAACTAAATGAGGTGGATCATTGCGCGACATAGTAGCACAACCGCATCCTAGCGTTTTTTCATTTTCATTTAAGGGCGCTTCGGCCAGGTTAACAACATTAATCCCTAAGGCTTGACAGTATTGTTTTACATTTTCAACCATATGGTTTTCGGTGCCAATGGCATAATGCTTAGTACCCGCCCGATCATTAACTACTAAATCCCAAATAAAAGCAGTAGAGCCTGCATGTTGGGCAACACGAATAACATCATTACGACATTCAGGGTGCACAACTGTCGTATAACCTAGCGCATGCCAGTAATCGCACATAGTTGGTGTGTAGTGAGTATGCACTGCACAATGGCTGGCAAATAAGATAAGCTCTGCTTTATCAAATTGATCTAAGGTATCTTTATCTTGATTAAGTAGGGAATATTGAGCCCCAGCGGTGCCGCCAGGCCAATAAGCAATATTCTTAATACCTAACCAATAAGCGACATTTTCGCCCATATGTTGATCGGGGATAAAAAGAATTTTTTTATTTTGTTCTCTTGCCCAACGAAATATCTTTTTAACATTAGAGCTTGTGCATACGGCACCACCTTGCGCGCCAGTCATGGCTTTAACGCGGCCAGAAGTATTCATATAACAAACAGGTAAAATATTGTCTTTACCATAACGTTCATTTAAATCCATGAAGGCAGGCTCGACCATAAAATCTTTAGCAAGCATTTCCATGGTGCAACCAGATTTGGGGTTAGTGATATAAACGTGTTGATGTTCATTAGCTAAAATACTAATAGATTCAGCCATAAAATGTACCGCTGACTCGATAATAACTGATTTTTGTGGATTGTTTGCAGCCATGAGAGCTAATTGATAAGAGTCACCTATTTGGCCACCAAATTGTTCTATGAGCCGAACTATTTCGCCACCCATATAATAGTGCGCTAACAACAATAGTTTCTCACCAAAATGATCTTGTGCCTTCTTCATATAAGGCGTCATCCAAGCTAATACGGTTGTCAATTTACGATCTGGTAGCGCTTGGTATTCTTCAGCATAAGGCACAAATTCAGGCTGATACCAATCTAGAGGATAATCACTTTGACAAATTTGCATATCATTAGTGATGTGCATTAATGTTCTTTCAGGTTGATAAATCTTAGGGTTATTAAACATAAGTTAATACCTTTAAATAAATGGATTAAGAGGCAAATTAAGCCTAGAAATACTTTCTCTAGCTTGCGCGCTTTTTTCTGGAAAATCCTCACGGTAATGACCGCCGCGTGATTCACGACGTGCAAGAGCTGCGCGAACAATAAGTTCTGCGTTTAAAATAATATTGCGTAATTCAATAAAATCTCGTGTAATCGAGTGTTTCCAGTAATATTCCTCAATAATTTGTTGCCGTTTCATAATTAATTGTAGTAAATCCTGTAGTCCTGCTTCGGTACGTACAATACCAGCATAGGAAGTCATTTCCCCACGTAAACCACGCCAATGTGCATTAATTTGACTTGCACGACGGTTATTGACCTCACTAGTTGAATTCCAATTGTCAATGTTATTTAAGCTCTTAAATGGGTCATTAATATCCTTTAAGCTATGTTGTGCAGCACTACTCGCCATAACAATGGCTTCCAGTAAAGAATTACTTGCTAGGCGGTTGGCACCATGCAGCCCTGTAAAAGCAACTTCGCCGATAGCATACAATCTTTTTAAATCTGTTTGTCCATGAAGGTTAGTTAAAACTCCACCACATTGATAGTGAGCTGCCGGTACAACAGGAATCCAATCTTGGCTAATATCAATGCCAATGGTTAAAAGTGTACTATAAATATGGGGAAAACGTTTCTTTAAAAATTCTTTTGATTGATGGGTAATATCTAAATAAACAAAACCACTTTGACTTTGCTCTATTTCAGTAAAAATAGCACGTGCAACTACATCGCGTGTAGCTAATTCAAGTTGCTCTGGGGCGTAACGGTGCATGAAGCGCTCACCTGTTTCTGCATTTTTTAAGAAAGCGCCTTCACCACGCACGGCTTCTGATATTAAGAAATTATTTAATGTATGGTGATGTAATAGGGTAGGATGAAATTGATAAAATTCCATATTACCCACTCTGGCACCTGCTCGATAAGCCATAGCTACCCCATCACCTGTAGCGACCATAGGATTTGTGGTGTATCTGTATGTTTTACCAGCGCCGCCTGTAGCTAAAATAACACATCGGGCAAGAAAAGTATGGATAACATTTTTCTCACAATCTAGGATATACGCGCCTAGCACTTCACCTTGATTTTCAATGGAATGGGGCTCATAGTGTGTAATGAGATTAACAGCCACATGATCTTCAAAACAATGAATTTGAGGATGGCGCGCAATAGCAGCAAGTAAGGTTTGTGTAACAATCAAGCCTGTTTGATCGCCACTATTAAAAATACGTCTATAGGAATGTCCGCCTTCTTGAGCCAGAACATATTCGCCAGCTTGTTTAATAAATTGAATAGGATAATCTAGGAGCTCTTGGATAGCTCGAGGTCCATTGTCAATAATAAATTCGACTGCAGGCGTATAGCATAGTCCATCGCCTGCTTTTAGGGTGTCTTGGATATGTGCTTCAATAGAGTCTTCACCTGATACAGCAGCAGCAATTCCACCTTGCGCATATTTACTATTACATTCATTTAAAGAAGCTTTACTAATTAAGGCAATACGTAAAGCAGGTTGTAGTTTTAATAATTGCAAGCAATAGTGCAAACCAGCTAAGCCTGAACCTAACACTAAAACATCAAATTCGTGGTTAGTACCTTGCTGGGAACTGTAACTCATGTGAACGCCTTGACCAATTGAGCAGCAAGCCCTGTATATTTTTCAGGTGTTAAATTGAGTAATTGCTCCTTCGCTGTTTTAGGAATATCTAATGAATCAATAAACTCTTTTAAAGTATTTTTATCAATACCACCTTGCCCTCGCGTTAGGGCCTTTAATTGCTCATAAGCATTAGGGATTTGATAACGACGCATGACAGTTTGAATAGGTTCTGCTAATACTTCCCAATTAGCATCTAAATCTTCCTGCAGGGCACGACGGTTGATTTGTAATTTATCATTACCCTTAGCAATGGCTTGATAAGCAATTAAAGTATATGCGAAAGCTGAGCCTAAATTACGAAGGACTGTTGAATCTGATAAATCACGTTGCATACGCGACTGAGTTAATTTACTAGCGAAATGACAAAATAAGGCGTTGGCTAAACCTAAATTACCCTCCGCATTTTCAAAATCAATTGGATTAATTTTATGGGGCATGGTTGAGGAGCCAACTTCACTTGCTACCGCTTTCTGCGTAAAGTAATTTAAAGAAATATACATCCAAATATCTTTAGTATAATCAAGCAAGATATTATTTATACGCATCATAATGTGACAAACTTCAGCGATGCCATCATGAGGTTCGATTTGTGTAGTATAAGCACTGAACGATAACCCTAACGAAGTTACAAAATTTGCACAATGTTTGCGCCAATCAACTTCGGGATAAGCAATAATATGAGCATTGTAATTACCAACAGCACCATTACATTTAGCAGGAATAAGTACTTCCGCTAATTGTTGTTGAGGACGTTTGAGTCTAGCTACAAAATTAACTAATTCTTTGCCAACGGTAGTTGGTGTTGCAGGTTGGCCGTGAGTACGACCAAGCATCGCTGCATCACCATGTTGTTTACCTAACATAGTAATGCCACCAATAATTTCAGCTAAAGTTGGTTGAATAATCTGAGCGAGTGCTTCTTTTACCATCAAAGCATAAGCTAGATTATTAATATCTTCTGAAGTACAAGCAAAATGAATAAAGGGAGCATATTTAGTTAGATTTTTATGCTCACTTAGTTTTTCCTTCATATAGTATTCAATCGCTTTCACATCATGATTAGTTTGTTTTTCAAAAAATTTAACTTTTTCAGCTTCAGACTCATTAAATTGACTAATAATCTCAGCCAAAAAAGCCTTAGAATCGGCATCAAGGTTCGGTACTTCTTTAATATCAGGATTTGCTGCCAGCGACTTTAGCCATTCCACTTCAACCATTAAACGATAGTAGATAAGTGCAAATTCACTAAAATAGGGGCTTAACGCACTAGATTTTTTTTGATAACGGCCATCAATAGGAGAAATAGCATTTAAAGTAGATAAAATCATGTATATAAATTACTTAAAACCAGGTTGCTTGTTAGTATATAAGATAATCATAAAAAAAGCATGAAAACTATAGATGAGGTATAGGATATGAGGCAGTTTAAATAATTCTAAGAATGAATTACATATTAAAAAATAAAAACGAGTAAATGAAAAGATTTAGATAAGAGGCTTTTAGATGCATTTCGGTAATATAAGTCATAAAAATCGAAGTTTTTTGATGCAATGGATGCAATTTATAGGCATCTTTGGGTTGCCTAAAGGATAGTATGAAAAAATTTTGGAGAGGCGCTGCGTATGTTGTTCTTAGTATCCACATTGTATTTACTTTTTTTATAGTTCTCACACCTTTCACTATCTTAATAGGTAAATGGCAATTATGGCCCTGGACACAAAATCAACTCTTTCGCTACATTCATCTATTGCTATTAACCTATGTAATCATTGAAGTACTTTTTTCAATCCCTTGCTTTCTAACTACGATAGAAATTAACTGTCGAAAAAAATCTAACATGCCTCTTTATAGCACAGGATTCTTTGATTACTGGGTAGAAAATTTATGTGCTATTACGTACCGTAATTGGATATTTATTACTATTTTCACTCTAATTTCTATTTTTTCTTTCGTGTTATACTTCGCCATTCCACCCTTAGACTCTTGAAGCCTTATTAACTCCTATTTTAAAACTCTTCCAAAGTGCTCTGCCAAATATCTTCACCTGGTATATCGATTCCATAAAAGAAGACTTAGCATCATTATCACGGCCGCTGTAGAGGTGATTAAGATGGGGTTGAATCTTTATATCGGGAATATAAATTAGCATCGATTTTAATAACTCTACCATCAAACTTTTAGCGAGTGACTTACCTAAGCAGATTCGTTTGCCGGCGCCAAACACCAGTCCTTCAAAAGGATGTTTTAAACCGGGCTCTAACCAAGATTGAGGATTAAATAGAGGGCTCTGAATGAACTGATCAAGAATCATAATAACTTGCGTGCCGGCTAAAACATTTTTACCGTTAATTATCATATCAGTTAAAAGCTCTCGTTCCAGAATAGGGAAAGGATGTTTTAGCCGAATAGATTCCATAAGCAGCGCTAATAAAAAAGTATCATCGCCTTCTGCTACCTTTTTACGAGTAACTTCATATAATTTTGGGTCTTCTCGTAGGAATGAAAAAACAGAGACCATAATATCGCTAACATTAATTTGTGGTGACAAAATAAAGGGTTGCGCAAATATAGACAACCACAAAGTTGGATCTTTAATATTATCATCTATAAGACCCACCCCATACCTTGAATCTCTAATAATCTCAGTTAAACGTTGGCAAAATGCTTGCTTTACTTGAAGATCTCCAGAACCTTTTAAAGCAATTTCTTTTCGCCACTCAATAGACGCATTATAAAAAAGTATTTCATCTTTTAACTCCATCTTTTTTTCAAAAAGAATTTCATATAAAACCCTCAGTACAATACGTGATACTTGCTCTGCATCAATAACCAGTGATGGGTTAAGGTGCATGTCACTTGCAAGCATTTGAATATGTGAATTCACCTGCAAGGGAATATTTTCCTTCCATCGTAATGTACGAAATACTTGACAGCAATTCATTGAAAGTTCTTTCCAACGCATCCCATCTTCAGATTCTATAGAATAAATTGGCTGCCATGCGGGAATTGCAAAAAGGTGCTCAACAAAAGTCCCCTTTATATCAGAGCATGCTAAAATTTTTGTACAAAGAACAGGATCGCTATCTAAAATTAAGACTGGTTTTCTCTGTAACCAAGCACAAAGTTTAATAAAATATTTTCGTACTTGAGATGACCCGTTACCATAACGAACAAGAGAAACACCATCCATAAAACCTACCGCAAAATAGAGTATAGTAACATTACCAGACAGATTTCTCGGAGTTAAATTTGTTATTTATTAAATTTGGCTTATAAAAAGGGAAGTGATTACACGCTTTTTCTAAAGTCTTTTCTTACCCTTTGCCATAAGCTCATTCACATTAATTAGTAATTTAAGTAGAATGACGAAAATTAAAGGCGCTTAAGGTATCTATAATTATGTCGAGCAAGCATACGATTGAGTTTAACTATTTAGGGATGAAAGATCTAGAACAAGTAGGCGGTAAGAATGCCTCTCTTGGTGAAATGATTAGCCATTTAACTCAATTAGGTGTATCAGTGCCGCATGGCTTTGCAACCACAGCTGACGCGTTTCGAGAATTTTTATCTACAAATGGTTTAGATAAAAAAATCTATAACATGTTAGATTCTTTAAATACAGATAATATTGATGATCTCATTGCCGTAGGTAAAAAGATTCGTGAACTTATTATTCAAACACCTTTTTCTGCTGACTTTGAGGAGTCTATTAGCGCGGCTTATCAAAAGCTTACTCAGACAATTAATCAAAATGATTTCAGTGTAGCAGTTCGTTCTTCAGCGACAGCAGAAGATTTACCGGACGCATCCTTTGCAGGACAGCAAGAGACTATTTTAAATGTTCGCAGTTTGGATGGCGTATTAACTGCTATCAAACAAGTCTTTGCTTCATTGTTTAATGATCGGGCTATTGCCTATCGTGTGCATCATGGTTTTGAGCATAAAGAGGTCGCTTTATCAGCGGGAATTCAGCAAATGGTACGCAGTGATTTAGCAGCCAGCGGTGTTATGTTTACCATGGATACAGAGTCTGGTTTTAATGAGGTTGTTTTTATTACATCAGCTTATGGTTTAGGCGAAATGGTGGTACAAGGTGCCGTAAACCCCGATGAATTTTATGTATATAAACAAGGACTATGTGCCGGTCGGCCCGCTGTAATACGGCGGAATTTAGGTAGTAAGGCCAGTAAGATGATTTATTGTACAGAGCAAATTGAAGGACGCACTGTAAAAACAGTTGAAGTAGAGCAAGAAGCGCGCCTTAAATTTTCTTTAACCAATTATGAGGCTGAAGAGTTAGCTCGCCAGGCATTAATTATTGAAAAACACTATGGTCGGCCCATGGACATTGAATGGGCTAAAGATGGGCAAGATGGACGTCTTTATATTTTGCAAGCAAGACCTGAAACAGTAAAAAGTCGTACGTCTGAGCAAAAGCTTGAACGTTATACCTTGCAAAGTAAAGGGTCAATTCTTGTTGAAGGGCGAAGTATTGGACAGCGAATTGGTCAAGGCAAAGCGAAAGTTATTAAAGATATTAGTGAAATAAATCGAGTAGAGCCAGGTGATGTTTTAATTTCTGATATGACTGATCCCGACTGGGAGCCTGTTATGAAACGTGCAGCCGCAATTGTAACCAATCGTGGTGGGCGGACCTGTCATGCAGCTATTATTGCTCGTGAATTGGGTATACCTGCTGTGGTTGGTTGCGGTGATGCAACAAAAGTAATTACCAATGGTGCATCTGTCACTGTTAGTTGTGCTGAAGGTGATAATGGTTATGTTTATGAAGGTTTATTGCCCTTTGAGCGTGTCACATTGGACGTTGAGAATATGCCCGAATTACCTTTAAAAGTAATGTTAAATGTGGGTAATCCTGAGCGAGCTTTTGCATTTCAAGCTATTCCTAACGAAGGTGTTGGCTTAGCTAGGTTAGAATTTTTAATTTCCAATACAATAGGGATTCATCCCAAAGCCCTCATTCAATATGATCATTTAGAAGATAAAGAATTAATCGCTTTAATTGATGAAAAAACGGCTGCTTACGATTCACCCATTAACTTTTATATTGATCGTTTAAGTGAAGGAGTGGCTACCATTGCAGCAGCTTTTTATCCTAAACCTGTTATTGTACGTTTGTCTGATTTTAAATCAAATGAATATGCTAATTTAGCTGGTGGTAAATACTATGAGCCCTTAGAAGAAAATCCAATGTTAGGTTTTCGCGGGGCTTCACGCTATGTTTCTCCTAATTTTGCTGACTGCTTTGCTTTAGAGTGCCAAGCTATTAAAAAAGTACGTGAAGAAATGGGTTTTAAAAATGTTGAGGTGATGATTCCCTTTGTCAGAACAGTTTCAGAAGCCGAGCAAGTGATTCAGGTACTAAAACAAAATGGCTTAGAAAGAGGCAAAGATGAATTGCGTGTTATTATGATGTGTGAACTCCCTTCTAATGCGTTGTTAGCAGATAAGTTCCTACATTATTTTGATGGTTTTTCAATTGGGTCTAATGATTTGACTCAGTTAACATTAGGACTTGATAGAGATTCAGGACTGGTTGCAGCGCAATTTGATGAGCGGGATGAAGCCGTTAAAGCATTACTACATATGGCTATAGCAACTTGTAAAGCAAAAGGTAAATATGTAGGAATTTGTGGCCAGGGGCCATCTGATCACCAAGATTTTGCTCGTTGGTTAATGCAAGAAGGAATTGATAGCGTTTCTTTAAATCCAGATTCTGTTTTGGAAACATGTCTCTTTCTTGCAAAATGTAAATAAAATGCTAAATAAAATTTATTTTTTTTGCTTACTCTTGATGTCTCCTGCTATCGTATTTGCGAGCGATATGGAGGCCCATGATCCGATTGCTAATGTTATCTTATGGGTTACATTATTCTTTTCCTTTGCTATTTTAGGCCGTTATTTTGCTAAGCTTTTAAATCAACCCGGGGTGCTGGGCGAGCTTTTAATGGGTGTTATAATCGGTAATATCTGCTATTTTTTCGGATCACAATTAATAGTTGTATTGCGAGAGGGCGCTGTAATTTATTCTATTATGAAAGATTTATTAATAGGAAATCCTCTTGTCCAAGCTGTTGCTCAACATGTTCCAAACCCTTTTTATGCAGCGCAAGTGACACAAGCTTTAAGTAGTCCTGCAGGTATTGAGTTTATAAAGATAGGTTATGTGCTTGACGTCTTTTCTCGTTATGGTGTTATTTTTCTTCTCTTTAAAGTAGGCTTAGAAAGTTCTATTCAAGAATTAAAGCATACAGGCATTGAATCAATAAAAGTTGCTGTGATTGGGGTCGTTGCGCCCATTATTTTAGGATTTTTAGTTGCTTATATTATTGTGCCTGAAGCTTCTTATAAGGTTAATCTCTTTGTAGCTGCAACACTTACAGCAACAAGCATAGGAATTACTGCACGTGTACTTTCAGAAATGAATAAATTAAAAACACGTGAAGCAAGAACAATTCTTGGTGCCGCCATGCTTGATGATATTTTAGGACTTATTATTCTTGCTGTAGTTAGCAGTATTGTGATCCAAGGTCATGTTGATTTGTTCATGATAGGGCAAGTTATTATCGCAACTATTTTGTTTTTTATGGTAGCGATTCTCTTAGGTCCTTGGTTATTAAATAAATCAATTAAGTATTTTCACTTTCTAGATTTATGGGAAGAAAAATTATTTATTTCATTTATCTTTGTGATGTTTTTTGCCTGGCTTGCAACAGTTGTAAAACTTGCAGCCATTATCGGCGCTTTTGCTGCGGGCTTAATTATTAATGATAGTTTTTTTGAAAATAAAAAAAATTTACGCCAGCATAGTTTAAAAATTAACGATTTAATTTCACCGATTGAATCATTACTAGCTCCTTTATTTTTTATGTTAATTGGCTTGCAGGTTAAGTTAGAGGCTTTTATGCATTGGCAAGTCATTATTATGGCTAGTGGTTTGATTGCTGCTGCTATTATAGGAAAGTTACTTAGTGGGCTAGGTGGAAGTAAAAAAGATGATCGGATGCTAATAGGTATTGGTATGCTGCCTCGAGGAGAAGTAGGATTAGTTTTTGCTTCGATTGGTAGAACCTTAGGAGTCATTTCCGATCAACTTTTTTCTGCCATTATTTTAATGGTTATTATTACCACAGTGATTGCACCACCGTGGTTAAAGAACCGTTATGCTAAACAAAAAGGTGAAGCTTTAAATGATTAATTTATCTTGGGTATTAAACGATGTCAGACGAGCATTAGAAGAAGATCTTGGTAATGGTGATGTCAGTGCTGCTCTACTTGAAGAACATGTATATGCCGAAGCAGAAATTATTTCACGAGAGCCCATGATATTTTGTGGCAAACCTTGGGTTGAAACCACTTTTCGAGAAGTAAATTCGTCTATAGAACTGAATTGGTTAGCTAAAGAAGGCGATTGGTTATCGAAAGCAACGACGTTATGCCTCATTAAAGGTTTGGCTAAAGATATATTAACGGCTGAGCGTTGTGCTTTAAATTTCTTACAAACATTATCAGCAACAGCAACACAAACTCATTATTATGTAAAGGAATTAGAAGGGACTAAAACACGGTTATTAGATACAAGGAAAACATTACCTGGCCTTCGTTATGCGCAAAAATATGCTGTTGTTTGTGGTGGAGGAGTGAATCATCGTATGGGTTTGTATGATGCATTCTTAATAAAAGAAAATCATATTAAAGCCTGCGGTTCAATTACCAATGCTATCAAGCGGGCACGAGAGACTAATACTAATCTGTTAGTAGAAGTTGAAGTTGAAACAATTGAAGAATTACAAGAGGCCTTACAAGCTCAGCCTGATCGCATTTTACTTGATAATTTTACGCAAGCCATGCTTATAGAAGCCGTAAGCTTAAATACACCACATCAATGCAATTTAGAAGCGTCTGGGGGAATAAATCTAGACAATATTAAAGCAGTTGCTCAAACAGGCGTAGATTATATTTCAGTAGGTAATATCACTAAATCAATTCAAGCGATTGATTTAAGTTTGTTAATTAGAGCTTGTTAATGAATCAGGAAGAAATATGAAGCCAAAAATTGTTTTTACAGGTGGCGGCACTGCAGGACATGTGACACCCAATTTAGCTTTAATTGAAGCAGTAAAACAAGAAGATTGGCAAGTTAATTATATAGGCTCAAAAAATAGCGTAGAAGAAAGTATAATTAATAGCGTTGGTCATCTTCCTTTCTATGCGATAAGCTCAGGTAAGTTGCGGCGCTATTTTAGTTGGCAAAATTTTTTTGATCCATTTCGAATTTTAATAGGAATTATCCAATCTTATCATTTGCTACGAAAGCTTAAAGCGAATGTCGTTTTCTCTAAAGGTGGCTTTGTTGCGTTTCCAGTTGTACTGGGTGCTTGGTTAAATCGAATACCAGTTGTTATCCATGAATCGGATATGACACCTGGATTAGCAAATAAGTTAAGTTTTCCTTTTGCTGATAAAATTTGTGTTAATTTTGAGCTAGCAAAAAAACATTTTAAGCAAAACAGATCAGTTGAAGTAACAGGTACGCCAATTAGACCCCAATTGTTTTCAGGCTCGCGCTTACGAGGCTTAGAATATTGCCACTTCACTACTGAGAAACCTTGTTTATTAGTAATGGGTGGTAGTCAAGGCGCTAGAAGTTTGAATGTAATTATTCATCAATCACTAAGTGAGTTGACAAAAAAATTTCAAGTTATTCATTTATGTGGCAAAGGAAAGAAAGATATGTCTATAAATCAACAAGGTTATTGCCAATTTGAATTTATAGATAAAGAGCTACCTGATTTATTTGCTGCCGCTGATTTGGTAGTATCACGTGCTGGTGCTAACTCACTTTGCGAATTGTTAGCATTACAAAAACCACACGTCTTAGTTCCGTTATCTTTGCAAGCAAGTCGAGGTGATCAAATTCAAAATGCCCATTACTTTAGTCAGTTGGGGGTTAGTACCGTACTTGATAATGATACTTTAACAAGCCAAGCCTTAATTCAGGCTGTTAAGCAAACTTATCATAATAAAGATGAGATCATTGCTAAAATTAAAGCGCTGCAAATCGAACCTGCCACAACTAAAATTTTAACTATTATTAAGGAGCAATTGCATGCTGAATCCCGAAATTTTGTATAAATTTATTGCTGAAGAATGGGATAATGCAATTTTACCTAGTCTATGTGATTACATAAAAATACCTAATAAATCGCCTCATTTTGATCCTGATTGGGAAAAAAACGGTTATATGGAGCAGGCTGTGTGTCATATAGCGCATTGGTGTAGATTATATGCACCTAAGGGCACAAATTTAGAAGTAATTCGCCTTCCAGGTCGTACGCCTTTGTTGTTTTTAGATATTCCTGGTGCAATCAATGATACCGTGCTTTTATATGGCCATCTTGATAAGCAACCAGAAATGGTAGGTTGGCAAGAGGGTTTAGGCCCTTGGGAGCCAGTATTACGCGAAGATCGGCTCTATGGCCGCGGTGGCGCTGATGATGGCTACGCTGCCTATGCTTCTTTAACCGCCATTCGGGCTTTGCAAGATCAAGAAGTGCCACATGCACGTTGTGTGTTAATTATAGAGGCGTGTGAAGAAAGTGGCAGTTATGATTTGCCTTTCTACATGGAAATTCTTAAAGAAAAAATAGGCACACCTTCTTTAGTCATTTGCCTTGATTCTGGGGCAGGAAATTATGAACAGTTATGGATGACAACCTCTTTGCGGGGTAATGTTGTTGGTGAATTAAAAGTAGAGCTTTTAACAGAAGGTGTTCATTCAGGTAATGGTAGTGGAATTGTTGCTGACAGCTTTAGAATTGCTCGTCAGTTACTCAGTCGCATTGAAAATGAGATGACTGGAGAAATTACTCTACCAGAACTTTATTGTGATATTCCTGAACAACGAAAGGAACAGGCTATTGATTGTGCTAATGCTTTAAAGGAAGAGATTTATAAATCATTTCCCCTGCATCATGATGTTGAACCTGTTAATAAAGATGAGGTTGAATTAATTCTAAATCGAACTTGGCGCCCTGCTTTAACTATTACTGGTGCTGATGGTTTACCTACTATTGCAAATGCTGGCAATGTGCTTAGACCAACAACAGCACTAAAGTTATCCATGCGCTTGCCTCCGCTAACAGAACCAAAACAAGCGGCGGTAGCAATGCAAAACGTGTTAACAGAAAATCCACCTTATCAAGCGCATGTATCTTTTAATATTCAAGATAGCGCTCGTGGCTGGCATGCGCCATTAGTAGCAGATTGGTTTGCACGAGCGGTCAATGACGCGTCCATGACTTTTTATAATAAACCTGCGGTATATATGGGTGAGGGAGGTACTATTCCTTTTATGGGTATGTTAGGTGAATTATTCCCAGCAGCTCAATTTATGATTACTGGTGTGCTCGGGCCTCATTCTAATGCACATGGTCCTAATGAATTTTTACATCTTAATATGGCAAAGAAATTAACGGCTTGCGTTTCCTTTGTATTAGAACAACATGTTAAGCGAAGTACTTAAATTTGATAGTCTAAATGTAGCAACGGTTTTTATAGTCTGTTAATAATTATTCTACGAAATCATAGATTTAGTTTGTAGCCTGGGCGAAACGCAGTGAAACCCGGGTTTCAGCTCGGCCTACTTACACCCAAGCTACTTAGTCATTTTGTAAATCAAATATTTGAAATAAATTATTTATAAATCATAAAATTATATTTTTTTCACTCGACAATTCTTAAAATTGCTGACATACTTCGCCTACTTCAGTGACGGAACATTACTGAAGTGAGATTAGTTTATCTCATAGTCCAATCAATACGGAGAAAATAATGAAAATTAGACATTTAGTCAGTGCGGTATATTTTTTTGTTTTACCTTCCTTTTCTTATGCCGTTCCCCCAGCTCATTCATCGTCAATTTCAATAACTGATAAGCAAATTAACTTAAATACAGCTGATATTAAACTGTTAACTAAATCAGTTAAAGGCATTGGTACAAAGCGAGCTGAATCGATTATTAAATATCGCCAAGAACATGGGAACTTTAAAGCAGTGAACGATTTAGCCCAAGTTCCAGGTTTTGGTCAAAAATTTATAAATAGTCACTTAGAAGAATTAGAGCGAGTCTTTACAGTGAAATAGTCTAACAGGTGGTTTTATTACCACCTAAATAAAATAATTTTAAAAGTTCAGAGTATTTAATCTAAAAAAGATTTTAAGGCATTAAGTTTAATTTTAAATATACAAGCTAATATTTCTATTAATTTTTTACTATTGAGATTTAAAAAAGCTTACCCCTACTTTAGTATGGGCAATTTCTTCGCCTTTTCTCAATTCATCTTCAGTTATAGTTTTGTCTTCAATTCCCGCATCTAAAAGATCTTGCGCTTTGTGCTGAATCTGATTAACGAGGGAACGCAAGGTAGTTTGGCCAAAAAATTTTGTTTCAGCATGTAAATGTTTTAAATTATTTTTATCTTGTAAAATGATTAATAAATGATATAAACCAGAAAGAGAAGCATCTTTAATTAATTCTTCAATACCAACTTATGTATCCTGTAATTTGGTTTCTGTAGATAACATACTTGTGCTTGCTCGTCTTTCCATACCTTTAACTACCGTGTCTATTTTTTATTTCTAGACTCTCCTTTCTCTACGCTGCATTATGACTCTAAGTTCAGGGTGAATTTTAAGTTTAGAGTTAATATTATTAACTATATTTGAATAACCCATCATATTAAATGATGTAAAATTACGATAAATATTATCTTTATCTGGATCTTTTGCTGCTGTATTCCACTTTGTCTGAAAGGTATCCCAGGTTAATTTAGGTTCAAATAGTTTTTTTATAAGCGCTTTTTTTATATTACTAATAGCAATAGTCTGAGGAAAGTCTATTAGAAAGGTTCTAAAATCACCACCTTGTTAGTCTGCAGCTTTTTGAAGAAAGGTCTTAATTTTATTTAAGGAAGTGGTATTTAAATTCCCTAATGTTTTAAGAACCTCTTGCATAATAACTTACCTAGATCTCAATGAATTTAAATTTATAGACATTTTAAAATAAATCTATTTATTTGGTATTTTCCCTCAGGTATTGTATTTAATTATTAGATAAATTTGATGGCTATAATTACAAAACATAGCAAACAGCTGTCGATTTTTAGGCAAATTTAGGATACAGTACTCTCCCAAAAAAGTGTGAGAGTGATGTAGTCTATGTTAAGGAAATTAAGGGGTGTTTTTTCCAATGACTTATCTATTGATTTAGGTACTGCCAATACCTTAATTTATGTTAGGGACAAAGGAATTGTTTTAAACGAACCTTCAGTTGTGGCTTTAAGAAGCGAGTCAGGACAAAAACGAGTTGCCGCAGTTGGCTTAGAAGCAAAGCGCATGTTAGGCCGGACCCCGGGCAATATCAATGCGATTCGCCCAATGAAGGATGGAGTGATAGCAGACTTTTTTGTTACCGAGAAAATGCTGCAGCATTTTATTCACAAAGTGCATGAAAATCGTTTTCTAAGGCCAAGCCCGCGTGTTCTTGTATGCGTACCTTGTGGGTCAACACAAGTCGAGAGACGTGCGATTAGAGAATCAGCAATGGGCGCAGGTGCTCGAGAAGTATTTCTTATTGAAGAACCCATGGCAGCTGCTTTAGGCTCAGGTATGCCTGTTGAAGAGGCAAGCGGCTCTATGGTAGTAGATATTGGTGGTGGTACAACCGAAGTAGCTATCATTTCTTTAAGTGGAATTGTTTATCATCAATCTGTCCGCATAGGTGGAGACAAATTTGATGATGCGATTGTTTCTTATGTTAGACGTAATTACGGTACCTTAATTGGTGAAACAACGGCAGAGCGTATTAAACATGAAATTGGCTCAGCTTTCCCAAGTCGTGATCTTTTTGAAATAGAGGTAAGAGGAAGAAACTTAGCGGAAGGTGTGCCACGTAGTTTTACTTTAACGAGTGCTGAAATTTTAGAAGCATTACAAGAGCCACTTTCAGGTATAGTAGGTGCAGTGAGAGCCGCACTTGAATTAGCACCGCCAGAATTAGCAGCAGATATTGCTGAGCGCGGAATGGTGTTAACAGGTGGTGGTGCTCTATTAAAGAACATGGACACCCTTTTAATGGAAGAAACAGGGCTACCCGTTTTAGTCGCAGAAGATCCTTTAACTTGCGTCGCTCGGGGTGGTGGTAAGGCACTTGAAACAATGGATTTACGTGGCGGTGATTTCCTCTCAACCGAATAATTATAAAAATAGGTTATTTTCACGTGGCAAACATCATTTTTTAGGTTATTTGTTTGCCTGTGTTCTATCTATTGGACTGATGTTTTCCGATTATCATTATCACTACTTAAATAGTGTTCGTCATGCTTTTTCTTTTATTGTAGCGCCTTTGCAATATGTCGTTGACTACCCGGTCCGTATTATGGGGTGGGTACACTCCTTAGTAAGTACAAAGACATCGCTGATTAATGAAAATATGCAACTACGTTACCAACAAACGCTTCTAGAAGCAGAGTTACAAAAGTTATTGATAATTAAAGAAGAAAATTCACAATTAAGAGAGTTACTTTTAACCTCTTCAAAAGCTAAGATGAAAGCCATGGCAGCTCAAATTTTAGCTGTAGATACTACCATTGCACGACAAATTGTGATTTTAAATAAAGGTAAACGTGATGGAGTTTATGTCGGTCAGCCTGTTTTAGATGCGAAAGGCGTTATGGGGCAGGTGATTGATGCTGGTTATATGACAAGTACAGTTCTACTCATTTCTGATGCTAAAAGTGCGGTGCCAGTAAGAAATAATCGTACTGGGGAGCGTGCTATTTTAATAGGTTTAAATAGTATTAGTCAGCTGTCATTAATTAATTTACCTAGAACTTCTTCCATAGCTAAGGGCGATTTATTAGTCACTTCGGGTTTAGGCCGTCTTTACCCAGAAGGCTACCCAGTTGGTAAGGTAGAAACTGTTAAAAGCGTCCCAGGTGAAGCATTTATTAAAGTAGACGTAAGCCCTATTGCCTTATTAAATAGAAATCGTTTAGTGCTTTTAATATGGCCAGACAAAGAGCAAGCAGAATTAACTGCTCAAATTAACGAGCGTATGAATATTATTGAGACTTCATAAGGTTCACCACTATGCGTTTATTTCTAGCTTTTATTGTTGCCCTTTGCTTAACAATTTGTCCTATGCCTAGTTTATTAATGGGGATTAAGCCATCCTGGATATTGCTATTTATTTTATATATGCAGTTTTATTTACCAGAACGTTTTAACTTATTTACCTTAATTATACTTGGGCTTATTTTAGATGCATTATTATCAACTGTTATTGGTGAGCATGTACTGGCTTTATCATTAACAACTTGGATTGCTAATAGTAAGGCTAGACGTTTTTATTTCTTTTCTATAGGCCAACAGATGGCTTTAGTAGGCTTTTTCTGCTTTTTATATCAGCTTATTATAGTTGTAACGGATGCCTTTTTAGGATTTCATATTAATTTAGTTTTAGTCTTGGTCAACACATTAATAAGTGTTTTAATATGGCCATGGTTACGACTTATTGCTGATGATGTAATACGTAACAAAATTAAAGCCTGCCGCACTTAAAAGGGTTTCGATAGTGGAAGTAAACGGTATTCCCCTGGTAATAGGTCATCTAAGGACCAATTAGCTATCCGATGTCGAATAAGTCTTAAAGTTGGGAAGCCTATGGCGGCTGTCATTTTACGAATTTGATGGTTTTTTCCTTCACGAAGGGTTATCTCTAACCAGGTTGTAGGAATTGATTTTCTAAAGCGGACGGGGGGTATTCTTTCCCAGAGCTTTGGTTCATTAATACACTTAACCTCGGCTGGTAGAAAATGGTTTTCTTTAAGCTTCAAACCATCTCTAATCGGTTGTAAATCCTTTTCAGTGGGACTACCCTCGACTTGAACCCAATAATACTTGCTTTTATTGTAGGTGGGATGACTTAATTTATGCTGGAGTTTACCGTTATCGGTTAAAAGGAGTAAACCTTCACTATTTTTATCTAATCGGCCTGCGGCATAAAAATTTGGTATAAGAATAAATTCAGCTAGTGTTTTTTCACCTATACTGCCAGTAAATTGACTAAGCACGCCGTAAGGCTTATTAAAGAGTATAATATTAGCCATTCTGTTAACTACTCTATATAAAATTATAATTATGGCGTTATTCCTTCTTGGGGCAAGTGTTTTCGCATGATATGATGTTTATCTTTAAAAGTAGGGGATATCGATGACATTCGAGAAAATTCATATACCAGAGCAGGGACAAGCAATTACTTGTACTAATGGACGGTTAAATGTACCTGATTTTCCAATTATTCCGTTTATTGAGGGTGATGGTATCGGGGTAGATGTAACACCTGCAATGCGTAGTGTTGTTGATGCTGCTGTTGCTAAAGCTTATGGCGATAAGAAAAAAATTGCCTGGATGGAAATTTATGCTGGTGAAAAAGCGACCCAAGTTTATGGGGGCGATCAGTGGCTACCAGCGGAAACATTAGAAGCTATTAAGCAATTTGTCATTGCCATTAAAGGGCCATTAACTACACCGGTGGGTGGTGGGATTCGTTCATTAAACGTAGCTATTCGCCAAGAGCTTGATTTATTTACTTGTTTACGTCCTATTAAATATTTTTCTGGCACACCAAGCCCCTTAAAAGAGCCTTGGAAAACTGACATGGTAATCTTTAGGGAAAACTCTGAAGATATTTATGCAGGTATTGAATGGCAGGCAAATAGTGAAAATGCTAACAAAGTCATTAATTTTTTAACCCATGAAATGGGCGTTACTAAAATTCGTTTTCCAGAAAATTGTGGTATAGGTATTAAGCCTGTTTCAGAGCAAGGAACAGCGCGGTTGGTAAGAGCAGCTATCCAATATGCTATTGATAACGATCGAGATTCTGTTACTTTAGTGCACAAAGGTAATATCATGAAATTTACTGAAGGTGCTTTTAAAGAATGGGGTTATCAAGTAGCACGTGATGAGTTTGGGGCTGAATTGTATGAAGGTGGTCCTTGGATGAAATTGACTAATCCTAAGACTGGCAAACCCATTATTATAAAAGATGTGATAGCCGACGCTTTTCTACAACAAATCTTATTACGCCCGGAAGATTATAGTGTTATTGCTACGCTAAATTTAAATGGTGACTATATTTCGGATGCTTTGGCTGCCCAAGTAGGTGGTATTGGTATTGCGCCAGGTGCTAATTTAAGTAATGAAATTGCAGTATTTGAGGCAACTCACGGCACAGCACCTAGATACGCAGGGCAAGATAAAGTAAATCCAGGCTCGCTCATTTTATCCGCTGAAATGATGTTACGCCACTTAGGTTGGATAGAAGCTGCTAATTTAATTATTCAATCTATGGCAGATACCATTGAGTCAAAAACAGTAACATATGATTTTGCTCGTATGATGGATGATGCAAATTGTGTTAGCTGTTCAGGCTTTGCAAAAGCAATGATTGCAAATATGTAAGTGCTATACTACGAACCTGTCTTTAAAGTTTACTAAGGTCTATAGGATTGATTCCTGCGGTACTTGGAAGTCAACCCCTTTCATCTCACTTTAGCGATGTTGGAGACAGGTTCAAGCTTAATTAGGTTTCTTTTAAATTTAGCAGAGTGAAAGAGAATAAATAATTTTCTTTAAGCTTTGCATAATATTCAATAAAAGAGACTATAATTAACTTAAAATAAGTTAATTATATTCCCTAATGGAAAGCAGTTTAATAAGCATATTTACACTGGTTTCCCTAAAATGACTAATAAACCTTAATAAATTAACTTCAGCATTTAGGTCAAACTAATTAAATTCAAGCTAAAGATTTAATTAATTTGGGATAGCTATGGCAATTATCCCAGGTATCTTAGTGTTGAATTTACGGTAAAAAAGAACGTTTTTTGATGACATTATTATATAGAAAAAAGAAATTAGAAATTTAATATAAAGTCGATATATGTCCTATTTAAGAATGTCAAAATGGGTTCTATCTAATCACCGTGATGTACATTGTCACAAAGTTTGATTTTTTAGAGTAATAAAATCATTTTTTTACTGGCCAAATGCTCGTTGAAAGTCTATAAAATTAGTAAAGGGTATAAAGAATGAGTGGCCGGTATTTAGAAGAATATATTGAACATGAGAGCGCAGAGGCAGAGGTTCTCCCTGCAGTCAAAGTTCCGAAGAAATATAAAGTAGTTTTATTGAATGATGACTATACACCAATGGATTTTGTAGTAGATGTATTAAAGCGTTTTTTTCGACTAAATGAAGAACTGGCAACCCAAATTATGTTACAGATTCATATATTGGGAAAAGGGGTGTGTGGTATTTATACCAGGGATATAGCAGAGACCAAAGTTGCTCAAGTAAATGATTATGCCAGAAACCATGAGCACCCTCTACTATGTACGATGGAGCCGGAATAATGCAGGTGGGTGAAGAGGAGCAATGCCAATGTTAAACAAAGAACTTGAATTCACCTTAAATCTTGCTTTTAAGGAAGCTAAAGAAAAACGTCATGAGTTTATGACAGTTGAACATCTACTGTTGTCTTTACTTGATAATCCCGCTGCAGGTAATGTTCTTCAGGCTTGTGATGCAAATATTGAAGCACTAAGGCGAGATCTAATTGAATTTATTGATGAAACAACGCCTCGAATTCCTGAAGGAGAGCATGATAGGGAAACACAACCTACTTTAGGATTTCAACGTGTTTTGCAGCGTGCTGTTTTTCATGTGCAATCAGCTGGTAAAACTGAAGTAACAGGCGCCAATGTCTTAGCAGCTATTTTTAGTGAGCAAGAGAGTCAAGCAGTTTATTTTCTCCGACGCGAAAATATTACTCGCTTAGATGTTATTAATTATATTTCTCATGGTGTATCTAAATATCATAATAATGATGCCAGTGAGCATCTTAATTCTGCAATGGATGAAGATGCTATGGCTGGGGAAGGTAGTGAATCGCCTCTTGAAAGCTATTGTTTAAATCTTAATAGACGTGCTCGCTTGGGCAAAATTGATCCGCTTATTGGTCGGCATGAAGAAATTCAACGAACTATTCAAGTATTATGTCGTCGTCGTAAAAATAATCCCTTATTGGTTGGCGAGGCAGGCGTTGGTAAAACAGCGATTGCTGAAGGATTAGCTAAACGTATTGTAGATGGTGAAGTGCCAGAATCAATTAATAATTGTGTAGTTTATGCGTTGGATTTAGGCGCTTTATTAGCTGGTACAAAATATAGAGGTGATTTTGAAAAACGTTTAAAAGCGGTATTAAAGCAGTTAGGTCAGCAAGACGGCGCTGTATTATTTATTGATGAAATTCATACCATCATTGGCGCAGGCGCTGCCTCAGGTGGCGTTATGGATGCCTCAAATTTAATAAAGCCTTTACTTGCTAATGGGGAATTAAAATGCATAGGTTCAACGACATATCAAGAATATCGAGGTATTTTTGAAAAAGACAGAGCGCTTGCTCGCCGCTTTCAAAAAATTGATATCAGTGAGCCTACTATTGAAGAAACGTTTGAAATTCTTAAAGGATTAAGACAAAAGCTAGAAGAGCATCATAGTGTTAAATTCTCTATTCCTGCATTAAAAGCTGCCGCTGAATTATCAGCTAAATATATCAATGATAGATTTCTCCCTGATAAAGCGATTGATGTGGTTGATGAAGCAGGTGCTTATCAAAACTTATTGACCGCTAATAAACGTCGTAAGGTCATCAATGTCACTGAAATTGAAAACGTAGTTGCGAAAATTGCCAGAATTCCTCTTAAAAAGGTCTCGGCTAGGGATAAGGATACATTACGCAACTTAGAGCGTGATCTGAAATTGCTAGTTTATGGACAAGATAATGCTATTACAGCCTTGGCTTCAGCTATTAAACTTGCTCGCTCTGGATTACGAGATCAACAAAAACCGGTTGGTTGCTTTTTATTTGCAGGCCCAACAGGTGTGGGTAAAACAGAAGTTACTCGCCAATTGGCCAATGTTTTAGGTATTGAACTTTTAAGGTTTGATATGTCTGAGTACATGGAAAAACATACTGTGTCTCGCTTAATTGGTGCCCCCCCAGGTTATGTTGGCTATGATCAAGGTGGATTATTAACTGAAGCGGTAACAAAAAATCCACATTCAGTTTTATTATTGGATGAAATTGAAAAAGCGCATCCTGATGTATTTAATTTGTTACTCCAAATTATGGATCATGGTACGTTAACTGATACAAATGGTCGCCAAGCTGATTTCAGACATGTCATTTTGGTCATGACAAGTAACGCTGGCGCGGCTGAGATTACTCGCAACTCTATTGGCTTCTCATTTCAAGATAATAGCAGTGATGGGCTAGAGGTAATTAAAAAACAATTTAGTCCTGAGTTTAGAAATCGATTAGATGCAATTATTAACTTTGCTTCTCTTGATACTGATACTGTAGGACTCATTGTTGATAAATTTATTATGGAGTTGGATGAACAACTAAGTAATAAAGGCGTTACCTTTAAAGTGGATAAAGCAGCTCGTGATTGGTTAATTGAACATGGCTATGATCGAACCATGGGCGCTCGTCCAATGGCTCGTTTAATTCAAGAACAAATTAAAAAGCCTTTAGCAGATGAATTATTATTTGGAAAATTGATGAAAGGTGGCCATGTAGTTATTAGAGTAAAAGATGGTAAGCTTCATTTTGACAGCCATGATCATCGTGAAGGTGTCATTTAATATAACTCACCTATATATACCGTGTATTCCGCCTATAACAGGCGGATTTTTTTTATCTTTAAATAGATTTGACGTTTAAATGCATTTGCTTGAATTCATACTCCTAGCTACAATTACAAAATTCTATGTAAATTAATAAATTAGGTTTTTTAGGTTACTTTATGCTAAGCGTAATTATTATCTGTAAAAATGAGGAAGCTAATATTAAACGCTGCCTAGAATCGGTTAGCTGGGCAGATGAAATTATTGTGCTCGATTCAGGAAGTACTGATAATACAATTGCTATTGCGCAGGAGTACACAGATAATGTTTATAAAAGTGAAGATTGGCATGGTTATGGTATTCAAAAACAACGTGCGCTCAATCTTGCTACAGGCGACTGGGTTTTAAACATTGATGCTGATGAGTCAATTACAGACGATCTGCGTACTACTATCGAAGAGGCTATTAAATCTGATGAAGTAGATGCTTATCGCATTCCCATCTGTATGAATTTCTATGATAAGCCTCTACGTTATTCTTCAAGTCCTAAAAGGCATATACGTTTATTTAAACGAGAAGGTGCGCAATACAGTGATGATATTGTGCATGAAAAGATTATCTTACCGCCAGAAACAAGAATTGGAAAAATAGTGCTCCCAATTATGCACCATTCATTTCGGGATGTAAGTCACGCATTATATAAAATTAATCGCTATACATCCTATAGCGCTAAAATAAGGTCTCAAAAAGCTGAGCCACCCGGAATTATGAGCATTCTGTCTAGCACAGTTTGGATGTTTTTTCGCTGCTTTTTTCTACAGCGTGGTTTTATGGATGGAGCAGCAGGTTTTTTATTAGCTGTTTTTAATGCCCAGGGTACTTTTTATAGGGGTATTAAGCAACTCTATCCTGATTTTAAATATAGTGCTTCATTAGCGCCTGCTAAACAAGAGGTACAAGAGGTGGCAGATTTACCATCTGGCCAAATACCAGCGGATCATAACAATCAAGTTCAAAAACAAAAGCAAAAGGTTGAGGAAGATATACCTGAACTAGCCATCCACTCCTTGCAGCAAGAAAGCGAACAAGAGCAATTAGCTGAAGAAATGATTGAGAAAGATGAGTTAATTCCAGAGGTGACCGCGCCAGATGAGAAAATTATAGAAGAGCAGCATGAAATTAATCATCAAGATAGGCTTATTGAGCCAGAAAAATCCTTAGATGATAGTGTGCCTTTCTATCCCTTTCAGCAGGAGAGCGAACAAGAGCAATTAGCTGAAGAAATGATTGAGAAAGATGAGTTAATTCCAGAGGTGACTGCGCCTGAGAAAATCATAGAAGAGCAGCATGAAATTAATCATGAAGACACGCTTATTGAGCCAGAAAAGTCCTTAGATGATAGTGCGCCTTTCTATCCCTTTCAGCAGGAGAGTGAACAAGAGCAATTAGCTGAAGAAATGATTGAGAAAGATGAGTTAATTCCAGAAGTGACTGCGCCTGATGAGAGAATCATAGAAGAGCAGCATGAAATTAATCATCAAGATACGCTTATTGAGCCAGAAAAATCCTTAGATGATAATGCGCCTTTAAAAAAGAAAAAGAAAAAATAGCTTATGAATTAATCTAATTACAAAGATCTGCTGACTTGTTCTATAGTAAACATTAAGTGCTTGTACCCATTACTACAAGATTTTGATTTAGCTCTATAAACAAGTTCTCTGTATTACTTAAATAATTCAGGATATTTAAAATAACAGATGTGCTTCCAAATAACCAATGTCATTCCCGCGTAGGCGGGAATCTATCTCAAAATTACCCTCACTGCTGATTTATAAATAGATCCCCGCCTGCACGGGGATAACACATGGCGCAGAGAAGACACATCGTTGGTGCTCGAAGATGACATCTGATTAAGTAGGAATGACATATGACTAACAAGAGTCTTTCTGTTTAAAATAAATGTTAACTATAATTTAGCTGGCTTGTTTACTCGATTTCATAAGCTAAAACGCTAACTTTAGCTGTTGCCAGTATTGATTGTATAAATTAAGTGTTTCTTCACCAACATCACGCTGGAAAACGCCTTTCATTAATATTTCTGTAGAGGGGTAAACAACAGAGTTGTCTCGAATTATACTGGGGAGTAAGGCACGACCTGATCTATTAGTAATTGCTTGCCCAGTAATTATGGCAACCTGAGAAGCAATATCGGGTCTTAACAAAAAATTAATAAACATTAGAGCCTCTTGCGGATGTGGCGCATTTTGAGGAATAGCTAGGCAATCGACCCAAATAATAAAACCGTCTTTAGGATAGATAAAATGAACATTATTATTTTCTTTAGATGCTTTATAAACATCAGCATTCCAAGCAGAGCCCAAAGAGGCATCTTCATCAATTAAGATTGCTTGAACGCTATCACTGGCAAACATTCTAATATTGGGCACAAGTTTAACAAGTTCATTATAAGCTGTTTTAATAAGGTTTGGATCTTTAGTATTAGGGTCAAAGCCTAAACTAAGTAATGCAATGGCAAATACTTCACGTGAATCATCGAGCATCATTAATTGGTTAAGCCAACGTTTATCCCATAAGGCTCGCCAAGTTGAAGGTGGTGTTGTAATGTTAGTACTATTAAAAAAAATTCCGGTACTGCCCCAAATAAAGGGGATACTGAAGTTATTGCCACTATCATAGTCATTTTGAGTAAATTTCTGATCAAGGTTGGTGATATTAGTTAACTGCCGATGATCAATTTTAGCTAGCATATGCTGATTTCGCATTCGTTCTACAAAGTAAGCGGATGGCAAAATAACGTCATAAATGCCCTGGCTACTTGCTTTTAATTTAGCATACATTGTTTCGTTGCTATCATAAGTAGAAAAATTAACAATAATGCCCGTTTCTTTCTCAAATTGTTGTACTACCTCTTTGGGAATTTCTCCACCCCAAACATAAACATTAACTACTGATTTAGCGTATATAGTTGAGCAAAAAAGAGTGATTAGTAATAAGCTCAATCGCATCATAATGTTTTACCTGATAGCCGATAAGATAAAGTAACTAAAATCATTGAAAGTAAAAAAGTGATAGTACATAGCGCATTAAGCTCAGGGGTCACTCCCGTACGTACTAGCGAGTAAATTGTTAGCGGTAAAATATTAAAATCAGGGCCCGCAACAAAATAACTAATCATAACGTCATCGAAAGAGAGAGTGAAACTTAAAAGGAATGCACTCAATACACCAGGCCATAATAAAGGCAATAGAATTTTATAAAGGGCTATATAGCGACTTGCACCTAAATCAAGGGCACTAAAATAAATATTTGGATCTAAAGTATTTATACGTGACTTAATCGTTAAAATGACAAAAGGAAGACAAAACGTAATATGAGCGATTAGTAAGCTAAAAAACCCCAGGGGTATGTGAGTTACATTAAAGAAAATAAGTAAAGCAACGCCTAATACTAGATCAGGAATAATAATAAGTAATAAGAGTAAAATATAGAATGCTTTTTGTTTTTTAGCACGGAAAAGAAACAAGTTAACACTTGCTAATAAACCTAATAGAGTGGCGATAAAGGAGGCACAAAAACCTAAGAAAATAGAATTAAAAAAGGCTGACCAAAGTCCTCTATCTTGAAAAAGCTCATAATACCATTGCCAGGTAAAACCCTGCCATTGGAGTGAAAATCTCGCATCGTTAACGGAATAAAGGATTAGAATAAAAATAGGTATATAAAGTAAAGCAAAAACAAATACTAAAAAACTGCGTTGAACAAGCGCTTTCATTGAATGACCTCACTGCTTTTTCGACGATAAAAAGCTAATAAAAGCAGCAATAGAAGCGTTAAAATTACACTGGTTGCTGAGCCTTGTGGCCAATTTTCTATAACTAGAAACTGATTTTGAATTAAATTACCTAATAAAATAGAACGGGCGCCCCCTAAAATATTGGGTATATAAAATAAAGTCATTGCAGGAAGTAGTACAAGTAAACAACCGGAAAGGATACCTGATGCTGTATTAGGTAAAAAAACGCGCGTGAAGATAGCCCATTTTCCTGCGCCTAAATCTTTTGCTGCTTCAATTAAACGAAAATCAAAACGTTCCATATTGGTAAAAATGGGTAATACCATAAATGGGAATAAGTTATAAACTAAGCCAGTAATCACAGCGAAATTAGAATAAAGTAAATTTAAAGGTGTATGAATTAGGTGAAATTTAAGTAGTAGGGCATTAAGAACACCTTTATATTTAAGAATGGCAATAAGCGAATAAGTCCTAATTAAAGAGCTTGTCCAGAAAGGAATTATAATTAATAGTAAAAGTACAGATTGATACTTTGATTTGATTAATAAATAGCTAAAAGGATAGGCTAATAATAAACAAAAACCCGTTGCCACAAGTGCAATGATTAATGATCTAAAAAATATTTTTGCAAAAACAGGCGTTAATAAAGCTGTATAATTAGTAAATGTTAAAGGTAGAGATACTAAATTAGTACTATCATTAGATAAGAAACTAGCTAATAAAACAAGTAATAGGGGAACAAAGCTAAATATAATTAACCAGATATAAAGTATATAAAGGGAGACAGATTTAACCTTCATAAGGCAGTAGAACCTCCCAACCAGGTAACCATTCAACCCAAACAGATTCATTAGGTGAATATTCTAATTTATCATCATCTTCATCAAAAAATTCAGAAGCATTAATAATCATACCTGATGCTAATTCTACTTTTAGATCAACAGTTGAGCCCTTATAAACAATTTCTACGATTCGTCCTGGTAACATCTTACTCGTATCATCTACTTCAGAGAGGCTCCAGACTCGAATATCTTCTGGGCGAATGACTAGATGAAGTTGATCCCCTGGCTGATAATTGCCAGTATTTTTACAAGTTAACTCTACATTCTCAATAATTGTTGTTAATTGCTGATTATCACTTTTTAAAACTTCAATATTAAAAATATTGGTCTCACCTATAAACTTAGCTACCTGTAAATTTGCCGGATTTTCATAAACTGCTCTGGGTGTGCCTATTTGTTCAATATGTCCATGATTAAAGACCACGATTCTATCGGACATTGATAAAGCTTCTTCCTGATCATGGGTCACAAAAATAAAAGTCATATTTAATTTTTTTTGTAATTGTTTTAATTCCGATTGCATGGCTTTACGTAAACGGTAATCAAGAGAGCTTAAAGGTTCATCAAGTAATAAGACCTGGGGGCGATTGATAATAGCACGTGCAATAGCTACTCGTTGTTGTTGTCCGCCGCTAAGATGTTTAATATTGCGGTCAGCTAATGATTCTAATTGTACTAGTTGTAAGGCTTCTTTAACTCGCTGACTAATTTCTTGACGGTTAATTTTTTTGCACTGTAAAGCAAAGGCAACATTATCAAAAACGGATAAATGAGGGAAAAGTGCATAGCTTTGAAATACCGTATGAACATCCCGTTTTTGGGGTGGTAAAGCATTAACACATTGACCGTTAATAAAAATCTCACCCTCACTGGGCTGTTCAAAGCCAGAAATAAGGCGAAGTAAAGTGGTTTTACCGCAACCTGAAGGACCTAATAAGGTTAAGAATTCTCCATCAAAAACAGACAGTGAAATATTATTAAGGATTAAGGCACTGCCATAAGATTTATAGACTTGCCGAATTTCAATTAGCGGTACCGTCATGATAAGTTCAAAACAAAAGCACAATTATGAGTGTTGATATATAAATTGTCCAGTCACAATCTCATTATACTTTTCTTTTAATGAAAATTTATGGGCTAAATGTACCATTAATATTACAGTTATTAGCACCTGCATTGCCATGTGCGGAACAGAGTTCAGAAATACCACCATTATTACAGATAACTAGGCCTCCTTCATCAACAGTCAAAACGCCACCTTGCCATAAACAACAACCTTGTACATTTTGTAAATCCATAATGGCATGACGCGTACAATAACAAGACGAATAATAGCCATTTTTACAAACTAAGCGCCCTGCAGAAGAATCACAATAACTAACACCACCCATCTTCTCACAACATTGACCAGGGCAGTGCTTCGGACAATCATCGCCTTGGCAATCGCCACAGCGTCCTGCATAAGCTTGTGTAAAACAAATAGCAAATACCCAAACTGCAAACACACGAGCAATAAATTGCATAATGATTCCCACGATTTTTATTAAGAAGAATAACATAGGTCATTAAGCGAAAGAAATAAGGAATCTAAAAGGAATAATCTATTATTTGAGCAATAAAAATCTTTGTTAATTGTTAGTGCGAATAAGTTGCTTGCTTAAGTAAAAGTAGAAAATTTGGTTTATTTTATTGGGTAAACTATATTTACTTAACAAAGAGCCACTTGTGAAGAATTTATGCTAAAAAATTATCTTAATTATCACATTTAGCTTTTTACTCTTAGTTACCTTAGCTATTAGATTGCCTCCACAGCTTGTGACGCCTCTTACTTATAAATGTGACTTATTATCCTGCCTTTGCCAATAATTATATATCTATATGTCGCCAAAGAGAGGTACGGATTACTATTCTACTTTACCTGCAGGCGGCTACATTGAAGCATTCAATAGTACTGCAAACGAATTTTTATGGTCAGTGCAAATTTATAAAACAAGTTATTCGCTTAATATGGAAGGGGATGTGCAAGATGTTTATATTAAAGATTTAGCTTTGCAAAATGGTAAAATTATAATTACTGATGAGAGAAATAGGGTCTACTTATTATACTCTGTCTCTAAAAGAGTAAAGCTAATAAAAAGTGAACCCAAAGTAAAAAACCAGTAATTTTTAAACCTAATATACAAAGTATACCAGCACCAGACTAATTAATTTTTAAATAATAAATCAATGCTTTTATTCTTCATTAGATTTTGTACCTAATCTTTAAGCGCAGCTCGTGCTGTGGTTAAAAAGCCGTTAAAATATCAAGGGTATTTGGTCATTAAAAGCATAAATAATTTTAAAAATAATATTAAAAAAATGAAGAGAAAATGAATGGGCGTGTTCATAAGATATATTTGTTTTTAAAGTAATCAATTTAACATTTTCATTTAATAATTAGAGCTCAATAACGCAGCTAAATTTAAATTTATAGTAATGCATAAAATGCATTACTATAAATGCGTAAATGATTTTAATTATAAAATTGTTTAACTTTTAGTCTTATATTTTTTTCAGGATGAAACAATGATAATAAAAAAACAATTTTTCTCGCTCGCTTTATTGCTCCCTCTTCCCCTTGCAGCAGCAAATTTTGATATTCATGGCGGTGGAGGAATCGCAAAATTCCATACATCTAACTCAAGCATGATGGTAAGTCAAAGCGAAATTGATACGTTAGGTGATCCAAACAATGGATGGGATAATGGCATCTATCAGCTAGGTTTTAGCTTTTTCCCAGGTAGCGCTATCCCTGAGCCTGGCGCGTTTAACCTTCTACATACGATGTCTTTCCAAGTCAATGCTTATCATATAGCTGAAGATAATTTCTCAGGCCCTGTTTACCGTTTTGGTGATCATACGCTTCATGATTATAACTATAAAATGAACTTACGTAGTACCCGGGTCATGGCAGATGCAGTTTTTAATGCCTTTAGTTTTAATAATCTAGGTATTTATGGCAAGTTGGGTGTTGGCGAAGCGTGGAATCGAGTTGACTATTCAGATTATCCTATCGATGGTAGTGATTCTAGCTCAATTTCAATCCATCGTAAAACTAGAAGCGGCGTAGCTGTTGAAGCAGGTGCTGGCGTTCAATATAACTTTACCAATGGTTTAGGTATATCATTCGAATACCTGTATGTTGACATGGATAGAGTTAGATTAGGTCATGCTAGTTCTAATTCATGCTTAGATGGTATTGTTTCGCCAACATTAAGTTTAGAAAGTAGTGCCTTTTTATTAAATCTACATTGGATGTTTGCTTAATATTGTAAACCTAGGGGAATTTAAATGTTAAAAAAGATTAGCTATGGAATAGCTTTATGTAGTTTGATGTTGCCTCTTATGAGCCAGGCGAAAAGTGAAGAGCTAGCTTGTGAGAAAAATGCTAGTTTAGTTCAAGATGTTACTTTTACTCAGGTGCCTACGTTTAACCCAGTAATGACAACCTTTACCGTACAAACAGGTGTTTATACCCTTCGTAATAATACTAGGGCGACAATCGGTTTACGTGATATTTCTGTCGTGCCTGTTGCTGGCGATACTTTACCACCAGGAACTGCATTTATTGATTCCACAGTACCTAATGCATGTGGCGCTTTTTTAGCACCTTTTGCTAGTTGTAATATACGAGTTGTGGTGTACCCTGTGCTTCCGGGTTACTACAACCGCCTTTTACATGTAGGAATTAATTCGCGTCAATGCAGTCTCAATAGTCCAATTTCTACTGTAGCGGTTACTCCCATTGTTGAGCCTGTCTTACCAGGCATTGCATTTATTCAACCTTATTACACCTGCCTGATTAATGCGCAAGCGGCGGTAAGTAGCGCTAATGAGGGAGGGCCAAGTGTAGTCAGTGGTGCCGTATGTAGTAATGCGGAAGTAAATGGATTTCCTATAGGTGTAGCAGCACAAGTGAATGAAGGAGCACCTATTGCATCTGCTGATTTAGAGAATGCAGCGCTTGCTAATACGTTTTTACGTGGTTTATGCCCAGAATTCCCAATAGCGGGACCAATTACTGGTGTCTTTACTCCAGGTGTTTATTGCCTTAGTAGTAGTGAGTTGTCAGGTCAAGTTGTTTTAAGTGGTCCAGGCTCTTATTTCTTTGTTACCGAAGCTGGACTTGCTACTGCCGATGGGTCACAGATTGTTCTAGTGAATGGGGCAATAGCAAACAATATATTTTTCTCTACAAGTGGGCAAACCACACTTGGAAATAATAGTCTTTTTCAAGGTAATTTAATTAATGAGCAATCTAATCTAAGGATTGGTACAGGTGTAACCATTGTTGGTTCGGTGAAAAACCTAGGGGCTAATTTAACCATTAGGCGAGTAACAGCAATTGCGCCTTAATACTTTACCTACTAATAAAGGGGATCAATTCGATCCCTTTTATTTATTCTAAAAATGTAAATAGTTCAAATATAGCCAGTTCAATTATCTATTAAATAATTCATTTCAATAAAAATATAAAGCAATATACTTTTATTAACCTATATAAAATGTTTAATCTTATTAATTTAAGAATTTAAATTTGCTTCGGGAGGTAATATTTACTCGTATCCTTCCTGTCATTCAGCTACAACGACCTTTCATGTTCAGTTAGGTATCTATACAATTCATACTAACATGTGTGCACCAATAGGGTTACGAGATATTAGTTTAATACCCAAAGTAGGCGACTCTCTACCTACATAAGCTGCTTTTATTAATAATACTGTACCAAATACGTGTTGTGTTATAGCTCTAAACAATTGTATAAGTAAGCACTGCTAAACTATTATTTCCGCAGCATTATTTATATGGCTATACCTATTTAATACGAGTAATAATGAAGAATTAAAACGCACTATTCTTCATGCACCAGCAAATCAACAGCTTCAATTTTTTGAAATTGTTGGGTTATTTTTTTCGCTGAAATACTGACTTCACCTACATCTTGATGAGCTAAATCAATATGCTTTGATAACTTATCCATCCTTTTTTCAAAGCGATGAAAATCTTGCGCAAGGGCTTGCAGGTGTTGTTGAATAATATGGACTTGCTTACGCGTAGCATCATCTTTAAGAACCGCACGTGCCGTCGTTAAAACGGCCATTAAAGTACTAGGGGAGACTAGCCATACTTTAAGACGTTGTGATAAGGCAATGATCTCAGGATAGCCGGCATGAATCTCTGCAAAAATAGCTTCAGCTGGAATGAACATGACAGCGCCGTCCGTTGTTTCATTAGGAATAATGTATTTTTCAGCTATGTCTTTAATATGTTTTTGAATGTCTTGTCTAAATTGCTGATGTAGGAGTTTTCTTTCTACAGAGCTTACATCAGTAGACATTAATTTTTGATAAGTTTCTAAGGGAAATTTTGCATCAATAACAACATGCCCTGTAGGCTCAGGTAAAAATAAAATGCAATCAGCACGTTTTTGATTACTTAGTGTATATTGCATTCGATAGTGTGAACTAGGAATCATATTGGCAATAAGTGTTGCCAGTTGCACCTCACCAAAAGCGCCTCGTGCGCGTTTATCTACTAAAATATCTTGCAGACTAACAACATGTGATGAAAGCTCTGTTATTTTTTTCTGCGCTTCATCAATGATAGTAAGTCGTCTCACTATATCCGTAAACGTGGTTGATGTTTTTTCAAAGCCTTCAGCTAACTTATGATTAACTTGTTGAGTTAAATTATTTAAATGACTACGTATCTCATCAGTTAAGCTTTGTAAATGAGAGGTTAACGAATGAGCGTGCTGCATAAAACTATGATTAATTTGCTCTCGCACATCTGTCATAGATTGCTGAATGGTTTGGTTGATAAGTTGATGATTAGTTAATTGCCCTTGATTAATCTGCTCTAAAATACGTTGTTGGTTAATTTGGTGGTGATCTTGTAGGTCAAGTTGCAGTTGATGTAACTCATCTACGATGAGCTGTTGTAATTTGCTAAATTGGTCATCAGTATGCTGCTGAATTCCGATTAACCGTCGACAAAAGAAGAAAATAAAACAACATTGAAAGGCTAATAGCGCTATTATTCCCTGTGTCAGTGTAAACTGAGACCATCCAATCATATTAACCTAAATGAGAAATATCGATAGGCGAATTGTGTTCATACACGGGTTTAAGTTGGCCATAATCGATGAGTTGAATCGATCCCAAATAATACGGTGAATGTTCTTTTTTATCAATCTTATGTTTAAACGAGATTATTAAAGTAGAATAACCTGGCGCTATCCAATGGGCTGTTTGAGCAATTTCTATTGCATTCTTTCTGCCTTGTAGATCTCCTTTAAAAAGAACAGCTTGAAGCATATAACGACTGCCTGTAGCGACGTTAATAGTTGCAACAAATCTTAACGAAGAAGGGAGTCTTGTAATTTGCGTCACTTGTGCTGAGGGAATAGCGTAAGAGAAAGCTGTATGCGCATGTCGATTGATAGTTTGATCGCCAACTTTAGCATTTACATCCGTTTCAACATACCAGTTTTGACCAGGAAAATTTTTTTCATTATTTAATTTTATTTTACCGCGATAAAGGGTTGGCTCAATTTCCTCTAAAGTAATTGGTAAGTGTTCACCATCTGGGCTTAGCAGGCTTGCTTTAATAGAATTAACAAGAGTTCGCTGCTTGTCTTTTGTTAAAAAAACAGTGGTAATAAGTTCATCTCCATATTGGTAATAAGGCTGATTCGTTTCTACATGAAGATAGGAGGTTGAGGCCTTATCAAATATCCGTATTTGAAAACGCTCTGTTGCTAAAATAGTAAAGTCAGTTAATGACAATATGAATTGCCCACTACCGAGTTCAGGTTTTAATTCAATAACTTTGTCTAAATTACTTAAGGATGAATCTAATGATTTATTTTCCGATAAAGTGGATGCTTCCAAAAAGGAAAGCTTTATGTTTGGGCCTTTAGCTAGATAAAGTACTGAATCGTGTAAAACTATTTTCTTATTGTTAGGAACGATACGAATGATAGCTTGTGGCGCTAATGTATAAATAGGCACGCCTTGCTGGAGCTCTGAGGCAGTTACTTCTAAATGATATTTAGAACTTTTTTGTTTGGTAAGATTAGGTTTAAAAAGTTTATCATGAATAGGCCAAGAGGTACTTAAAGGAACATGTGAAAGGGAGTCGCAATGAGCGCATTCATATTCTTTTAATTGTTGATTAGGTAGGGTTATTGCCCAAACTTGACTCAAATACCCGGCAGTTAAAAAAAAAGAGAATAATTTATCCATTAAGCCGCTCCATTTGCTAAATCTTTACTTAATATTGCGTCAAGCCCAAAACAACTATGACGACTTTGATTATGGCTTAATGCATTATTATGTTCTGTTTTTTGAATATCATAAAACCAAATTGAGCCAACAGCGCGTTGTGATATACATTCTAAAAAGCCATCCGCGCATTTATCTAAATAAAGTTTGGTTACTTTAAGACCTGCATTGTAACTATACCCATTACAGTAACTTGCTCGATTAAAAGGGGAGGCTGTGACATCAGTACCAATGATGGTTCGAAAAGGAATAGAGAGTGATGGCTGACCTACACTACCATATAGTAGTTCATTATTATAAATTGCCATATCAGTAATGCGTTGCTGCCGAACAGCATCATTGAGATAGCCAATTAACCAACTCACTGAGGATTCAAATAAGTTACCCTCAACAACTTCTTCAGCAAGTGGGGTGCCACCGCTAGATGGAGAAAGGGCAATAACCTCAATTATCTTTTTAGATAGTAAAAAATACCGCTCATCATAGGTTGGGTTAGATAAAATCCAGCGAATAACGTTGGCGCCGTTTGAATGCGCATAAACTTTTAATTTACTAATATGTTTATTGTTGATAAATGATAATAATTGATCTGCTGTACAGCCAGCAGCATCTTCATGCCACATATACTGACTATAGTCGCAGCCAACCACAATATAATTTTCTGAATTAGGTAAAGTTGATCTTAAAGAGTCAATTAATTCTCTTTTCCAATAGCCACCTTCTGCATCAGCGCGATGATCATTATTGCCATGGATGAAAGCGATACCATAATGTTTATCAAGTGTTTGCGTATGACTTATAGAAGTAAATGAAAAAAATAAGATAAAAGATATAAAGAGCAAACGTGGCAGGTCCATACATTTAAGCCGTGTTTAAAGCGTTGGTTCATTCTATACCATAATTTTAAAACTCTCGGCAAGTGTTTAAAAACAACTTATATAATTTTAATTAAGATAAATAATTGTATTGATGCAACTCGATGAACTGTTCATACTTATCTTTTTTCAATTTAATTGTTTTAGGTTGGCGGATAATGAGTTTGGATAAAAATTTAGAAAGGATAGAGGCGTTACGCCAACAAATTAGATTATATGATTATCATTATTATGCTCTTGATGAACCCTTGGTCCCCGATATCGAATATGATCGTTGTTTTCGCGAATTGCAAGCGTTAGAAAATCAGTATCCACAATATGTTAGTAGTGATTCACCTACCCAGCGCGTAGGCGTACAGCCTGTCACAGCTTTTGAGCCTGTGGCACATAGACAACCCATGCTTTCTTTAGGTAATGTTTTTACAACTGAAGATTTACATGCCTTTGTTAAGCGAGTCGCTGATCGTTTAAATTGTAAAGAAGATGATTTACTTTTTACCTGTGAGCCTAAGCTCGATGGATTGGCTGTTAATTTAACCTATGAAAATGGCTTGCTAATCCATGCTGCTACACGCGGTGATGGCGCTGTTGGTGAAAATATTACTTCAAATATTAAAACTATTTCTGCTGTTCCTCTTAAATTAATGATAAAAAATCCACCCGCTTTTATTGAAGTGAGGGGCGAAGTTTATATGCCTAAAGCAGGTTTTGAGGCACTGAATGAGCGTGCCCTAGAAGCAGGTGAAAAAACATTTGCTAATCCTCGTAATGCAGCAGCGGGAAGCTTGCGACAATTAAATCCACAAATAACAGCATCAAGACCCCTGGCTATTTATTATTATGGTATTGGTACTTATGAAGGTAGTTCGTTACCTAATAGTCACTTTGAACAATTACAACTACTGCATCATATGGGTTTTAGAATTTCTCCAGAAAATAAACAAGCAAAGGGTTTAGATGGTTGTTTAGCTTATTATGAGAGTATGGCTAATAAGCGACTCTCGCTACCTTATGAAATTGATGGCGTGGTTTATAAATTAGATAGTATTACGCAACAACAAGAATTAGGTTATGTTGCACGGGCGCCTCGTTTTGCATGCGCGCATAAATATCCAGCTTTAGAAGAAATGACTGAAATTATTGCTGTTGATTTTCAAGTAGGTCGTACTGGTGCCTTAACGCCGGTGGCAAGGCTTAAGCCTGTTAATGTAGCAGGTGTTACAGTTAGTAATGCTACACTACATAATATGGATGAAATTACTCGTAAAGATATTTTAATTGGTGATACAGTGATTATTCGTCGTGCTGGTGATGTTATTCCTGAAGTAGTTTCCGTCGTTAAAGAGAAGCGACCAGAACATACAACACCTATTACCCTTCCAAAAATATGTCCTGTATGTGGTGCAGATGTCGTACGTGAAGAAGGAGAAGCGGTTGCTCGCTGTACAGGCGGTTTATTTTGCGCAACACAACTTAAACGTACTATTTGGCATTTTGCGTCACGTAAAGCCATGTTTGTTGATGGTCTAGGACAGGCTATTGTTGATCTTCTAGTTGATACAAAATTGGTAAAAGATGTTGCCGATCTTTATCAGTTAAAATTAGAAAATTTAATTGATTTGCCAAGGATGGGTAAAAAGTCGGCAGAAAACTTATTGGAAGCGATAGAAAAAAGTAAACAGACAACCTTTAAGCGATTCCTTTATTCTTTAGGAATACGAGAAGTTGGAGAAGTAGGTGCCAGTGTTCTGGCATCCCATTATGCTTCCATAGACTCGTTAAAGACAGCTACAGTAGATGAATTAATGATGCTTAAAGATATAGGGCCAGTGGTTGCGCAACATATTGTTGATTTTTTTGCTCAAGCGCACAATATTGAAGTGATTGATAAATTAATTGCTTTTGGTGTGCAATGGCCAGATACGCCTAAGCAAGAATTTAATAAAGAACATCCTTTGTATGGTAAAACAGTTGTACTTACCGGCACGCTTGCAAGCATGGGCCGTGATGAAGCCAAGGCTAAATTAGCAGCAGCAGGCGCTAAAGTAACCGGTAGTGTTTCAGCTAAAACCCATTTTGTCATTGCTGGCAGTGATGCTGGCTCTAAATTAGATAAAGCGAATCAGTTAGGGGTGCCAGTATTAAACGAAGAGGATTTATTGCAGTATTTGAACTAATTTTAATGTAATCTTGACCTTAAGCGTTCTAACGTGTAAAGAGGAGCATTTTTTTCTTTCTATCTCAGGTTGAATGTTATTGTTAAGTCAATAAAAATATTTGATAGTAAAGAACGATTAAGTAGCCTGGGTGTAACGAAGTGAAACCCGGGTTCCGGCCTAAAGGCTTACACTCATGCTACTTATTTTGTAAAATCGTTTAAATTTATAGTTTTCTAAATAATTCAGTTAAATTATTGAGTCCTTACAGGAAAAAAATTATATTTTTTTCTTGTAAAGAATTTCTTTCAGAAGCGCCCCGTTTTCATAAAATTCTTCTAGCTTTGTTATAGTCGTATTTTCAAACCCTAATGCTTCATAAAAGTGGCAGGCTTGATGGTTATCAGAGAGTACCCAAACATAGGCATATTGATAATTCATCTTAGCTAATTCAGAGAAAGCAGCTTGACAAAGCTTAGTTCCTAATCCTAAACGCCAATAAGTAGGATGTAAATAAAGAGCACTTATTTCGCCATTTAATGGGCTGGGATAAATATCTCGAAGCATACACATACTGACAAACCCAGCTATATTTTGTTCAACCTCAACAATTAATACTTTTACCTCTTGATTCATTAAATCTTGCCATTGCTTAGTCCTTTCTTTTACAGAAAGAGCTTGCAATATACTCTTTGGGATAAAAGCTTTATAGCTAGCTTGCCATGATAATATATGAACTTTAGCAATAGCTTTAGCATCATCTAAGGTGGCAAATCGAATGACTGGTTTTACGTTTTTAATCATTGTAAAAAAATAGTTGTATCAATCTATCAATGTAACATATTCAAATCTGTTAATAAAATCTGTGTAAACAATCCTGCATTTATTAATTTAAATAACCAATTGCTAATTAATAATTAAGTAATCTTATTGTAATTTTTTTGATCTTAGAAATTATAAACACACCTAAATGTTAAAACTATGTACTTTAATATCAAAGTACGTATAATCTGCTTCTTTTATTAAAAAATATTATGACGTATAAGAGTTTTAAAGATTTTAGTAATATTAAGCTTAAGTTTGGATCGCCCGAACAAGGATTTAATTACGGGTATACAGCTTTGCCTAATTTCGCTTGTAAAGATAGCGCCTTTTTTGATAATGAATTTTTTATTTTGTATCGACGTAGCGAATATGCAGCTCAGGTCGAATTAGCATGCGCCAAGATATTTCAGCAATTAATGGGCTATGGCTTGGAAATGGAAATTTTAGAGGAGAATAATCAATTTTTTATTGCTAGCCGTAAAATAAAAAATTTTTCTGAAGGATGTTATGGTTTAACAGAACAAGATTTTTTAAAGGTTAAAGGGCTTATATCAATCTTTATCATTTGGTACTTTATCGGTCAAATAGACACTCATTCGGGCAATTATGGTTTAGCAGATTTAGACAATAAATGTTTAGCCTTTGGTCTTGATATGGCTGAAGCGCTTGATTTTGAAATGTTAAAAGAACCCTTAAAGTTATCTGCCTTAAAAAAAATTCCTTATATTGTAGAAGAAAATTATGAAGGTGTATCTGAACTTATTTTACCAAAGAATTTTGTAGCTTCTAAATCTTTTCAAGATGAGAAATTTGCAATGATAACGTTAATTGCTGACACGCCTTTTACAGTATTTGAATCTATTATTAGAGAGACAATCACATCTTCTTTGTCAGTTCATCGAAGGATAATGTTAGAAAAAAGTTTGGTTCATGTGGAGGATGAATCTACCAGAGAGCTTATTCAGGCTAGCCTTAATCAAAGTGATCCTGAAGATTATTCTGTTGATGCTCTTATTCGTTATTTAAAATCTCGCTATGAGAAATGGAAATTACTAGTTAAAGAAAATTTAGAGCAGGATTTTGCGCAAGATTTTTCGTTAGCTGATGCAACTTTATTTTTAAAAGAATCAGAAAAATATCATAACGATGATTTAAGTGACGATAATAGTTTAGAAAGTGAAGTTGAGAATTTAGAAAGTAAAACTATAGTAGGAAATAATTATGCATTGCGATTTTTTAACCCAGAAAGTCAAGAAAATATTACGAATGCTGTTATAAATATAGAAAATAGCATTACCTAAAATTTGAAAATAAATGTGCTTATAACGAGTTAAGTAGACTACTTGATTAGCTTTATTTCTATGTAATGTAATTTCTATCATTCTTTGATATTTAAATGTTATTACCGTTGTCCTACGTACCGCGACTTGTTCGCGGTATCCAGGAAGATGTTCATGAGTGGTAAATATGCATATAAATACTAAGAGCACTGAGAAATTTAATTCCACATGTCAAACTGTTTTGTACTTAAATTAAAATTCTTACGCAGGACTACTTCTTTTAAATCAATTTTTGATTAACTGTTATTTATCTGCTTTCTTTTTAGCTTGCTCCCAAAGCTCCATTAGCTGGTTAAAAGAATAGCTGTTTAAATTTGTCTCGCCGCGACTTATTGCCAATTCTTTAACGGCATGAAGCCTACGTTCAAATTTAAGTAACGTTAAGTTTAACGTTGCCTTCGGATCAAATTGACAAAATACACAAAGAGAAAAAACAGCATGTAATAGATCGCCAATTTCTTCTTGCAAACTCTTGTTTAGAGAATTTTTAGCCAAGTTAGGTAGATGCTCATTTACTTCAAGATATTCGCTTTCAATTTGCGCCATTATTTGCTTGGCATTTTCCCAACGAAAACCAAATTGAGCAGCCTCTTTTTCTAAAAAGACAATTTTTTCTAATAGATCCATCACTATACTCGCTTTAGGATAAAGTGGAAAAGTATAATAATTTACTGCATAAGATGACAATTTATCATAGTACTTATTTTGATTTATGAGAATTAAAACTAAATAATTTTAGGGTGTTTAAAAATGTTTTGATCGTCTATTTTATTTCTCTGTATTCTTTGTTGCCATGAATTATTAGAGCTCTCTGAAGAAAATAATAAATTAAGTGCTTGATTATTAGTGTTTGAATAAGTTGAAAAAGATCTTTTCTTGTTTAAGGAATTAATGCAGTAATTTTCAATTAGTGCATATACTTGGGCTCCCTTTGGATATTTTTTTAAACTCTCGGATAAAAGAGGTTGAAGAAGGGGTGTTGCTTTCTTAAATTGAAAAGCTATATTTAATACTTTTATAATATCAATCTTATTTTCTATTAACATTTTTTCTAAAGTGCTAATATAGTTATCATCTTTTTTTGCTAAAAGAATTGCTATTATTGCTGGTCCAGCTATGTGTTTTTCTAAAACATCTAAAATTTTTTGTAAATATTCTGGACAGAAATAGTCAACCAACTCCCAGCCATTCCAATGCTCCTCCATTTCTCTAATTAAAGCTTCAGCAACTAAATTCGCAATATCAGCATCTACTTTTGTAACCTTTAATATGCTTTTAAGATGATAAGGTGTGTAGCTTATAATCTGATGAAAACCGAATCCTTCTAGTAGGAGTTTTAATATTCTAGAAGATGTCATGTTAACCTTGGGTAAAGAGATAGAATTGTTTTTAATTGAAGCAAGCTCGATAACTAGGTCTGAGCCTTGTATGTCAAAAACATTATCAATTAATTCTTCTATACTGTCGAATTCTTCATGAATTTCTTCTGGATCATCAAGCTCAGCAGAGGGATCATATAATAGTCATTTTCCATCTTTTTTTAATCCGAATTGAATAGTGTGATCAAATGAATGAATTAAACCTATATTATCACTTAAGCCTTTGCTATTATCTAAAATGATTCTAAAAAATTCTTTTGAAAAATGCCCAGCCAAAACTTCTCTATGTTTTAGTCTACTAATTTCATTATTTTGCAGTATTTCAAAAAAAATATTGTCAGGTGATAAAAAGTTAACTTGTTCGCTAACAAGCCAAGGTAGGCTACTACAATTAACATCTGCCTGGTTAAAGACAATATAATTTAACAAGCGCGTGAAAAGTTCATTTAAAGTAATGGGTTGATTAGCTTGCGGTAGGACAATTTTTCTTTTTAATAGATCAGGAGTAATGTCTTTTGGATCTAATGCAAGTATTGTTTTAAGAGCAGCTTTCCACCATGGCAAAAAACCTGTCGCGTACATGGCACCATAAGCTACAGCAAAGCCGAAGCATAAGCCTTCATCTTACAGTATTTTGCTTAATTTTTCTATAAAAGAATGATCAATACCTGGATAAATTTCTTTTAATATTTTAAGAAATTGATTTAAGTTAATTAAGATAATTTCCTGGTGATTCATAAATTCATTAGCAAAATATAATTAAATAATTAAAATATTTATTAAAAAAATAATCTATATTATAAGCTTATTAATATCGAAAAGATAATTAAAAAAGAGGAATAATTTAAAATTAAAAAGCACTAATAGTTAAAATTAAAAATTCGATAAAAGTTACTTAAAATATTTTATAAAAAATAGAATAATTCTAAAATTTATCATAATATGTTTATGAACTAGCAGTAGAAAATTTTTTCTGTTCACTTTAAGATTAAAAAAGCTTAGTATAATAATTTATTTCTTAGGATTACGATTTTGGCAAAACGTTATACAAAAAGGATTTTTGTTTTAGTTTTGCTGTTAATTTGGTTACCTGGGTATGCATTCAATTGGATACTTAATAATCCTTATCCTCACAGTGAGTCAAATAAAAAGATTTACTACTCTTCATTTAGCGAGCAGCCTAAAACCTTAGATCCAGCGCGCTCATATTCTAGTAATGAATATCAATTTATCTCTCAAATTTATGAACCACTTCTTCAATATGATTACTTTATTAGACCTTACCAACTTGTGCCTTTAGTCGCTAAAGCAATACCTACCATACGATATTTAAATGCACAATTAAAACCCGTTATGGCTGATGCTACAGATATTGCCTATACAACTTATACTTTGCAGATAAAACCAGGAATTTTATACCAACCGCATCCAGCTTTTGCCAAAGATAAAACAGGGCAATATCGTTACTTAAATTTAACCGCGGCTTATTTAGATGAAAATGATATTAGCGAATTAGCAGATTTTCCTTATACAGGAACTAGAGAGTTAATAGTTGATGATTATATTTACCAAATTAAACGCTTAGCAAATCCTGTTATAAATTCACCCATTTATGGTTTGATGAATGAGAAAATTATGGGGTTTCAAGAGTTTGCAAAAGTCTTACCAACCTCAGGATTTATTGATCTTCGCAAATATTCTTTAAGCGGAGTACGTAAGATAGATAATTATACATTCGAAATTACCCTTATAGGCCAATATCCGCAATTTATATTTTGGTTAGCCATGCCATTTTTTGCGCCTATACCGTGGGAAGTTGATCAATTTTATAGTCAAGCTGGAATGGATGATAAAAATTTAAGTTTTGCTTGGTATCCTGTTGGCACTGGCGCTTTCATGCTCAGTGAAAATAATCCTAATAAACGTATGATTCTTGATAAGAATCCCAACTTTCATGAAGAATATTTCCCTACCAATGCAAGTAAAGAGGATAAGCAACTTGGTTATGCGCATCATTTAGGGGAACGATTACCACTTATTAACCAAGCTATTTATACACTTGAAAAAGAGGCAATTCCTAGATGGAATAAATTTCTGCAGGGCTATTATGATTCATCAGGAATCAGTACGGACAGTTACGCACAAGCTATACAAATTAATTCGCAAGGAAAACCTATTTTAAGTCCAGAGATGCAAGCTAAAAAAATGCATTTAACAACTACTGTTGATCCTAGTATTTATTATATGGGCTTTAATATGTTAGATCCTATTGTCGGTGGTAATAGTGAACGAGCACGTAAGCTTAGACTTGCAATTTCTATTGCGGTGAATTATGAAGAGAATATTGCTATTTTTTTTAATGGTCGAGGGATTGCAGCTCAAGGGCCAATCCCACCAGGAATTTTTGGTTACAAGCTAGGGAAGGCTAGCATTAATCCTTATGTTTACCGCTGGAATGGAAATAGCATTGAAAGGCGTTCTATCCAAGATGCCAAAGAGTTACTAAGGCAAGCAGGTTACCCTAATGGTCGTGATAAAAGTACTGGAAGGGCATTAATTTTACATTATGATGTACCTATAACAGGCGGGCCTGATGATAAATCACAATTAGAATGGATGCGTAAACAATTTGCTAATATTGGAATTGATTTAAACATACGTGCAACACAATACAATCGTTTTCAAGAAAAAATGCGCAATGGTAATGCACAAATTTTTAGTTGGGGCTGGAATGCTGATTATCCTGATCCTGAAAATTTTCTTTTTATGCTTTATGGTAGTAATGGCAAAGTTCGGCATGGTGGTGAGAATGCCGCGAATTATGATAACCAAGAATATAATAAATTATTTAATTTAATGAAAAATCGTCCTAATGATATGGAACGTCAAGCAATAATTGACAGGATGGTTGAAATAGTAAGGCACGATGCACCTTGGGTTTGGGGAATAAATACAGAGACTTTTATTCTAACTCAACAATGGCTGTCTTTAACAAAACCTAACACAATTAGTTTAAATTCCTTAAAGTATATAAGCATTGATGTTTCATTGCGCAATAAATTTAGGCTTTTATGGAATAACCCTATTTTATGGCCGCTACTAGTGATTATATTGCTTTTATTTCTTCTTTTAATATTACCTATTTTTTTAGTTTATCGACGAACTCAAAGGCAATTAGCTAGGCGAATTAAATTATGATTTATTATTTTATTAGACGTATACTTTATGCTGTTCCTATTTTAATTGGTATTAATCTTCTTACCTTTGCTTTATTTTTTATGGTTAATTCACCTGATGATATGGCACGTATGCAACTTGGCCAAAAACATATAAAACCGGAGGCTATTGCCCAATGGAAAGCGCAGCATGGATACGATTTGCCTCTATTTTACAATGACACTAAGACTGGATTACAAACCTTAACCCAAACATTATTCTTTCAAAAATCATTAAAATTATTTATTTTTGATTTTGGTATGTCAGATGCCGGACGAGATATTAGCTTTGATATTTCTCACCGTATGTGGCCAAGTTTAGCAATTGCTATACCTATTTTGATTTTGGGAATGTTAGTGAATATTATTTTTGCAATGGGAATGGGTTTTTTCCGCTCTACTTTTCTGGATTTAAGTGGGGTGGTTATTTGTATTATTTTAATGTCAATCTCAAGCCTGTTTTATATTATAGGCGGGCAATATGTTTTCGGTAAATTACTTCGGTGGGTACCTATTTCCGGTTATGATGATGGATTAAATAGTGTAAAATTTATTGTTCTACCGGTATTGGTTGCTGTATTAAGTGGTATCGGTGCAGGTTCCAGATGGTATCGCACTTTATTTCTAGAAGAAATGAATAAAGAATATGTAAAAACTGCTCGTGCAAAAGGCCTATCTGAATCACGGGTATTGTTTAAACATATTTTAAAAAATGCTATGTTGCCTATTTTAACCGGCGTTGTCGTAATTATTCCTTCCTTATTTATGGGAAGTTTAATTTTAGAATCTTTTTTTGGCGTGCCAGGTTTAGGTAGTTACATTATTGATGCAATTGGGCAACAAGATTTTGCTATTGTAAGAGCAATGGTCTTTTTAGGTTCCGTATTATATATCATCGGTTTGATGTTAACGGATCTTTCTTATCTTTGGGCAGATCCTCGTGTAAGGCTAAATTAATGGAATTATTGTGGACTGATCAATGGTTTTTACTTTTAATTATCGTTAGCTTTATAGCGTTAATAGTTAGCTTAAACAAAAAACCCGTTAGACGTTCATTTCGTTATTTACTTAATAATCCTATTGCAGTAAGTGCAGGCATTATTCTCGTTTTTTTTCTTATCATAGGTGTTTTAGATTCAATTCATTTCCGTGCGAGTAATGAACAAGAAAGTAGCAATTTAGTTTCTCTGTTAGATAAGCTCTTAGCGCCAGCGGGTCAGATTTATGAAAAAACTTATTCTGCTCCTCTAGCTTTAAATCTATATACTCTGGAAACAACTATTGTAAACGGACAAGCACAGCAAGTTTACCCACGTTTAAAGTATCCACCAGCAGAGATTAAAACAACAGAGCAAAAACAAAAGCTCATCCTTTTTCTGCTTAAGAAATCGTTGATGCAAAGTTTGATTGCCTTTGTTTTATTTTTAATTATAGGTGGGGCAATATATTTTTCTTTAACAAATAAAATTATCATAAGTTCTAGTTTGATTTGCGGCCTAATTACTTTCTTTTTATGTTTACTTTTTATATTTGCTAGTTATTGGTTATCACGCAATTTTCACCCGTTTGGGACAGGAAAAATTGGTCAGGATATTTTTTATTACACCATTAAAAGTATTCGTACAGGGCTTATCATTGGTACACTTACAACATTATTTATGTTGCCTTTAGCTATTATCTTTGGCATTGCTGCAGGATATTTTGGTGGCTTAATCGATGATATTATTCAGTACATCTACACAACGTTAAGCTCTATTCCAGGTGTATTACTGATTACTGCATCAGTTTTATCCATGCAAACATACATTGCTAATCACCCTAATGATTTTCCTACTTTAGAGGAAAGTGCGGATGCCCGTCTTTTGGCGCTATGTTTAATTCTAGGTATTACAAGCTGGACTAGTTTATGTCGAATTTTACGCGCAGAGGCTCTTAAGTTGCGAGAAATTGATTTTGTCCTCGCAGCGAAAGCATTAGGTAGTAGTGCTTGGCGAATTCTTTATAAACATTTATTACCTAATATGATGCCAATCGTATTAATTAATCTCGTGCTTGATTTTAGTTTTTTAGTCTTAGCTGAAGCTGTTTTATCGTATGTGGGCGTTGGCGTTTCGCCTATGACCATTAGCTGGGGAAATATGATTAATAGTGCTCGGCTTGAGCTTGCGCGAGAACCTGTTGTTTGGTGGCCAATGATGGCAGCTTTCCTTTTTATGTTTACACTGGTTCTTGCCAGTAATCTTTTCGCAGATGCTATTCGTGAAGCCTTTGATCCGCATCGTATTAAGCGATAAACAATCTTTAGCAAACTCGCATTCATTCCCTCATTTTCATGTTAATATGATGGTACTTAATTTAGATAAGGTTATTTTATGCGTACAATTTTTTCCTTACTGATGATTACCTTGCTTTCTTTTGGTTTAGTAGTTAATGAAGCGGCTGCGAAACGTTATGGTGGGGGGCGCGCAATAGGTTTCCCTCGCTCAACCTCTTCCTACAGTAAAACGGCGCCAAAACAATCCTATGCAAATAACCGTCCCGGTAGTCGATGGAGAAGCGGTTTAGCAGGTTTTATCATGGGAGGTTTATTAGCTAGTCTATTTTTCGGACATGGCTTTGGTAGTGCTTTATTTTCTTGGTTAATTATCGCAGGCTTAATATTTATTATTTTTCGTTTATTTCGCAGACCGCATAATCGAACACGTGATAGAGACTGGCACTGAGATAGTGCCTTGTTTGATTTTAAGTAATGTGTAAATAAGCTAAAAAGCTCAGTTAGTTAATGAAATAAAGCTTAAGGAGAAGCTTAATGGATGCCCTTATTCTTACAGGATTTATTGGCTGCATTGCCGCAATTTTAGTAGGAATAGGGGAGTTTTTTTTACAAAATACCATTGAAAAAAATGCGCTTGACGTTTCATCATCTATCTTAAACAAGCCTAAAAATTATTTAAAAGGTGGTTACTTTATTGTTGTACTTATCGCACCTTTTTATAGCTTAGGTTTTTGGCATCTATACAAAATGTTAGCTCCCAATACAATAATTATGCCTGCCGTTATTGTATTTTTAGCAGTGTATAGTTTTATTGTGCAATTAGCATGGAGTAGTTTAAAGACAGTTTTTAGTTTAATCTTGCAAGTGCAAATAGCAACGAAGGATTTAAGCCGGGTGATACGCGTATACCAATCCTATGATAAAGCTTTTTTAGCAATTACGCGATTTATTTTACAAGTATTATCTGTTTTTTTCATTTATTTAGTCTGGCATGGAAATACTTATTACCCTAAGTGGATGGTAATTTTTAATCCCGTTGTAATCTTAATAGGTATTTTTACACTGTATGTTATTTTACCTAAAGTTGGTAAATATCTTATACCTATTGCGCTTCACGTTATGTATGCTATTTTTTTCGCAATTTCAACTTATTTGTCATTCGTAAGCTGATAAGCATGTATTAAATTGATGCTTAATTTATAGTATGGGCATATAAATTGATACCTATTTCACATTTAATAAAGTTAACTCGCTTTCCATATGAAAATAAGATTTCTTAATGTGGTTAATAAGAATAATGTCATCTACTCAAGCCAAAATAGTTTAATAAATTTTAATTAAATTACTAAAATATGTATTAGGTCATGTTAAATTTAGCACATTACATTAATATTTTAATTTATTAATTAAAATATTAAGAAAGTCTGGAAACCTTTAAATCTTAAACTAAGTGAAAAATTGGTAAATGAAGAATCAACTAACACGGTAGCAGCAATTCAGGCCTATATTCAAAGTGCATCGTGTCATAATGGTACCATTTACCTCCCCAGATAAAGCCATATTTTTCAAAAATAGGTACAATTTCCCAAGGAATATTATTATGGTAAGTTAAAGGTGTCGTTTCATTAATGGGTTTACCTTTGGTTTTTAAATCCCATTGCCAGTAATCCGCGTTAGTTGAATTTATATCGATAGTCATGCCAAAACTATGATTACTAAGACGATTTGTATTGGCAATAAGTCGCCAATTAAACGTACCACCTGGATTACTTAAAAAAGGGATATATTCGGGATGTTTAGTAACGAGGTTCTCCAACTCTTGCGATATTTTTTGTAATTTTTGATTAACTTGATTAACGGTTGTGACTCGAAGCGGATATTTATTGCCAAATTGGTTGGGCATCCAATAAATGGTTACTAAATGTGTTTTTACTTCCTCTTTAGAATTTCCATACATTTTACGAAAAAAAGGCTCATATCGTATTCGGCCTGGATCAGCTTTAGGCCGGAAAGCTTTAGGATCTGCAGGTATGCCAAGCTCATAACAAACATTTTTAATTTGGTCAGTTAAAGAAGGAAAATCTAATTTTTCTTGAGGCGTTTTATTGGTTCGTTTATCTTTAGTTGCCATGTGGGTGCCATCTGCCCAAACAATATAATCTTTAGAAATAGATTTTATGTACTCTGGGTAAGCTTGTTGCAATCGGTGTAAATCAGTTAAGTCTGCATAAACATTCGTATTAAGGCTTAAAAGCCCTAAAATAAATAACTTATTTCTTAAAAATTTCAAAGGTATTATCTCCTTTATTTTTAAACAGAAAACTTTGGTAATGATTTATCAGTTGATTATCATCAGTCTTTTTACTATAAGCAGTTACAAATAAATCAATTAAACCGTTTTGTTGAGTATCGGTAATAGCCATAGAAATAGGGATGAGGTTTTTATCAATTTCAATATTAAGCTTTTTAATATTGAAAATACCTTGCCTGTTTTCATAAAAATAAAATCCGTCATTTTGAGCTACAAATAAATCAGGAAAATCATCATTATTTACATCAACCGCTATAACACAGTGAGTAATATTAGAAGAATCTCTTAAACCAACTTGATTAGAAACATCAATTAGACGCTCATTTTTAATTAAATATAATTTATTTGGTTTGTTATAACCACCAGCAAAGAGATATTGTTCTCCTTGCGAACGTAGATTAATAAGAGCCGTATTCATGTAATAAGGGTAATTAAAGTCCTCTGTTTTATTACTTATATTAATAGGCTTAGTTTCTGCATGAATATCATGCTTTGAAGAAGTAATCTTTCTAACTAGGAGCGCCTCTAAGATAATAATAATTAAAGCAATCACAGCTTCTATCATAAATAGGCCCTTAGTTTAAGTTAGTGATCAATGCTACTGTTGCTAAACATTAAGATTAATTTCTTTTTTCTTTATAATCTAGTTTGGTAAAACTTCTAGTATAAAAATAGCAAAATTTTTTTAAATTAATCATTGTAAAAATTGATGTAAAGGGTACCCATAAACAAAAGTATTAATTACAATAGAATTTAGGCATTGCTTAAATACTCACGTTAGGATTACTTCTCTTATGCGCTCGCAGTTTGTTCATCTACGTTTACATACTGAATTCTCTTTAGTTGATGGATTAGTTCGTATTAAACCTTTAATGAAAGCAGTCATTGAGCGAGGAATGAATACTGTTGCTATTACCGATTTTTGTAATTTATTTGCCGCAGTCAAAGTATTTAAAGCAGCTGTTGATAATGGTGTGAAGCCTATTCTTGGTAGTGATTTGCCTTGTTGTTTTCAAGATCAACCTAATATTTATTCATCCTTATTATTCCTTTGTCAAAACAATATAGGCTATCGCAATTTAACTTGTTTAATTTCTAAGGCATATTTAGAAGGACAATTTCAAGGTCAACCACGCGTGCAATACGAATGGTTAGAAGAGTTTGCTGAAGGCTTAATTGTTTTATCAGGTGGGTTTAAAGGTGTTATAGGTAAAGCCTTATTGGCAGATGATTTACCGCAAGCCTATGAATTGAGTCGTCATTTCGCCAAGCTGTTTCCAAATCGTTTTTATTTAGAGATGCAAAGAACAGGAAGGCCGGAAGAAACACTTTATAACGAACGCATAGTAGAAATTGCAGAAGAACTAAATCTACCTATTGTGGCTACCAATGATGTTCGTTTTTTAAAAAAAGATGATTTTGATGCCCATGAAGCACGGGTATGCATTCATCAAGGTTGCACATTAGCTGATCCAAGACGTACGCAAGAATATAGTTCGCAGCAATATCTTCGTTCAGCAGAAGAAATGGGGGCTTTATTTAAAGATTTACCACAAGCAATACAAAATACGGTAGAAATTAGTCAGCGTTGTACGGTTAAATTAGATTTAGGTAACAACTTTTTACCTACTTTTCCTATTCCTGCTAATTTTACTGTTGAAAGTTATTTATCCCAATTAGCAAAAAAAGGTCTAGAAGAACGATTAACAATAATTTTTCGTAACCAATCATCTGAAGAAATTGCAGTTAAGCGGGTTCCTTATGATAAACGTTTACAGATAGAGCTTGATGTTATTAATAACATGGGATTTCCCGGGTATTTTTTAATAGTTGCTGATTTTATTCAATGGGCAAAACAAAATGGAGTACCTGTTGGACCTGGCCGGGGTTCGGGCGCAGGCTCTTTAGTCGCTTATGCACTTAAGATAACGGATCTTGACCCTTTACTCTATGAGTTGCTTTTCGAGCGATTTCTAAATCCTGAACGCGTATCTATGCCGGATTTTGATATCGATTTTTGTATGGAAGGGCGAGATAGGGTCATTGACTATGTTGCTGAAAAATATGGCAGACAAAGCGTTTCTCAGATTATCACCTTTGGTACGATGACAGCTAAAGCTGTGGTACGTGATGTAGGTCGTGTCTTAGGACATCCGTATGGCTTTGTGGATAAAATTGCTAAATTAATCCCCTTTGAAATTGGTATTACTCTTGAAAAAGCCTTGCAGGATGAAGAAGAATTGCGCGTGCGTTATCAAGAGGAAGAAGAGGTCAAAGAACTTATTGATCTTGCTTTAAAATTAGAAGGTGTGACGCGTAATGCGGGTAAACATGCAGGTGGTGTTGTTATTGCGCCGTCTAGACTTACCGATTTTACTGCGATCTATTGTGAAGAAGGCTCACAGCAAATAGTAAGTCAGTTTGATAAAGATGATGTTGAAGCGGTAGGCTTAGTTAAATTTGACTTTTTAGGTTTACGTACCTTAACAATTATTGACTGGGCGCTTAAAATTGTTAATCAGCAAAAACGGAATAAGCAAGAAGAACAAATTGATATTGCTTTAATTCCGACAGATGATAATGCTACCTTTAATTTGCTTAAAGCTTGTCAAACTACAGCGGTATTTCAGTTAGAATCTCGCGGTATGAAAGAGCTTATTAATCGCTTACAGCCAGATTGTTTTGAAGATATTATTGCACTTGTTGCGCTTTTTCGACCTGGCCCTTTGCAGTCAGGCATGGTAGATGACTTTATCGATCGTAAACATGGACGAGCAAAAGTTGAATACCCTCATCCTGATCTTGAGTCTATTTTAAAGCCTACTTATGGTGTCATTCTGTATCAAGAACAAGTCATGCAGATTGCTCAAGTACTAGCAAATTATACCTTAGGCGCTGCGGATTTATTAAGACGGGCAATGGGAAAGAAAAAACCCGAGGAAATGGCTAAACAACGAGCTATTTTTACTGAGGGCGCAGTAGCACGAGGTGTTGAAAAAGATACAGCAACTTACATTTTTGATTTAATGGAAAAATTTGCAGGCTATGGTTTTAATAAATCGCATTCAGCAGCTTATGCACTTGTAGCTTATCAAACAGCATGGTTAAAAGCGCATTATCCAGCTGCATTTATGGCTGCAGTATTATCTTCAGACATGGATAATACAGATAAAGTAGTTAATTTTATTAATGAAAGTAAGCAGATGAGTTTAAAAGTTTTACCGCCCTCAGTTAATTTATCTAACTTTTCTTTCACAGTTACCGAAGAGCAAACTATTTTATACGGTCTAGGTGCAATAAAAGGCGTTGGTGAATCAGCGATTTCTTGTATTGTCAATGAAAGACAGCAACATGGCCCTTATAAAGGTTTATTTGATTTTTGCCAACGTCTTGATTTACGCAAAGTTAATCGTCGTGTGCTAGAGGCATTAATTAAAAGTGGCGCTATGGATGATTGGCAGATAGAACGCTCCGCTCTTTTTGAATCGCTTGAAAAAGCGTTAAAGTTGGCAGATAAAGCACAACATAATTTAACAACAGGGCAAGCAGATTTATTTTCTTTATTTGAAGAAGCAGGAAATGAGGAAGAAGAGTACTTTCAATGCAAACCTTGGCCTGCTATAAAACGCCTTGATGGCGAAAAAGAAACACTAGGATTTTACTTAACAGGTCATCCAGCTGCACAATATATGGATGAATTTAAAGCATTTACTACACCAATTATTCGTTTAAATACTGCTTTAGTTAAAAAAGCTTGTTTGTGTGGCTTAATAACGTCATTAAAGCGAATCATTACTAAGCGAGGTAAGAAATTAGTCATTGCTAATTTAGAAGATGCGACAGGCAAAATAGATGTTGTTATTTTTTCAGAAATCTATGAGGCATTAGCTATACCTTTACAGGTAGGTCAGATGATTTTTTCTGAAGGAGAAGTGTCTCATGATGAGTTTAGTGGAAATGCTAGAATGGCAGCGACCCAACTTTTCTCCATTAGTGAAGCAAGAACCCGTTTTGCCAACTCATTAATTCTTACTTTAAATGAGACAAGTGATAATACTTTGATTACTAGAATAAGAACTATTTTATCTTCTAGTTCTGGTAAATGTGCTGTACAAATAAAATATTGTAATGAAAAAGCACAAGGCCTTTTAAGTTTACCGCAACAATGGTGGATAACGCCAAGTGATGAAGTCATAAACTCACTTAAAGATCTCTTGGGTGTAGAAAATATTGTTTTAAATTATTAAAACTTAATATTATTTTAAAGGAAATTCTTTTTTTGTTTATTGCCATCAGCTACGATGAGTAATTAAATAGGTTGAAAAATAACGTTGGATTTACGTTTATAAGGATTTTTAGATTGTGAAAAAACATGTTTACTATAAAAGCTTCCTTTGTATTTTATCTCTATTGCTAATGCAAAGTGTTTATGCAATTCAGCGTTCACAACTCTTTTATCGTAATTTTTGGCAACCTTATTATCATGGCGAGCGCTTAGATTATTGTATGGTCGGTGGTGTTAATTGTGGTGTACCAGTAGCTAATCGATATTGTCAAATGATGGGATATGCACGTGCTGATCAGCAACGCATTGCTCATAATGTAGGTTTAACTAATTACATTTCTTGTCCTAAACGATGTAAGGGGTGGCGATGTAATGGATTTAAAACAATTCGGTGTGTAGGCTATCAATTACATAAACCGCCAAAAGCTTATCATTATCGTTACCGCCGCTTTGTTTATCCACGCTATAATGATTACCGTGTTGCTTGGTGCTATGATGGTGTGCGAGGATGTGGGCGTCGAGCTGCATATTCCTTTTGCCGTCGTATGGGCTATCTAAAGGTAAGTAGTTTCTCTATTCAAAGGCATGTTGCAGCTACGAAAGCAATAGGCAATCAAAAGCTTTGTTTTGGCAAAGAATGTTGTCATGCCTTTACCCAAATTACTTGTTTTCGCTAAAGTTATGTGAATAACTCTATACGTGTGATTTATGCCTTAGTTTAAAGAGTCAAATTTATTGGCAAGAATTATATTTGTGTCATTTATTTGACAGGTTGAGTTCGTTAACTAATACTCAAAGAATAACAATATGCCACTTTCTCAAGGATAGGTTATGCATATCAATGAGGAAATACTAATCATTGATGAAAATCAACAACGTCGCGATAAACTTATCACCATAATGGAATTTTTGGAAAAGCCAAACTTCTGGACTGATAGCGAAATTCCTTTTGAGCTTGATGCCAAAAATACCCGAATTATTATTGTAGGCGCTCCTACTTCGTTTGAAGCAACAATTGATGTTTTACAAAAGTTAAAAACAACAATGCCGAAATTGCCAGTTGTATTGATAGGACCTCCATCATTTACGGTACCAGCCGATTGTAGCAATGTCATTGCTATTCTTCATTTCCCTTTTACTTATACACAAATACTTGAAGCGCTACATAAATGTCAAATTGCTCTAGAAAGTATTAATTACCTTGCCGCTTATGAAAATCGTACGCCTTTGTTTCGAAGCTTAGTGGGTAACAGTGAAGCAATTCGCCAAGTAAGAAAATTAATTGGTCAAGTCGCTAAGACAGAAGCAAGCGTTTTAGTTCTAGGTGAGTCTGGCACAGGTAAGGAAGTTATTGCACGTAATATTCATGCATTATCAGCGCGAGCTAATCAACCTTTTGTGCCTATAAATTGCGGGGCAATTCCTGCAGAGCTGCTAGAAAGTGAATTGTTTGGTCATGAAAAAGGTGCTTTTACAGGTGCAATTACCTCAAGACAAGGTCGTTTTGAGTTGGCACATGGTGGCACATTATTCCTTGATGAGATTGGTGATATGCCTTTAGCGATGCAAGTAAAGTTATTACGTGTTTTGCAAGAACGATGTTTTGAGCGGGTTGGCAGTAATAAAAGTATCGCAGTCGATGTGCGAATTATTGCTGCTACACACCGTAATTTAGAACAAGCTATAAAAGAAGGAAAATTTAGAGAAGATCTTTTTTATCGTTTAAATGTTTTTCCTATCGAAGTGCCGCCACTGCGTGCGCGTAAAGAAGATTTACATTTATTATTCAATGATTTAGTCTCAAAAATTGAAGGCGAGCATCGTCCTGGCGTCAGATTGCTACCAGTGGCTCTTAATGCATTAGCACAGTATGATTGGCCGGGAAATGTAAGGGAATTAGCTAATTTAGTTGAACGTTTAACAATATTATACCCTAATGACATTGTTGATGTTGATGATTTGCCACGTCGTTTTCGGCCTGACGAAGGTAATCCAGCTGATACAGGGGTTTTAAATAGTGAGCGTGAAACATTATTGCAGAAAGCTAATCAAGGGGCATATGCTGATAAAATTAATTTAAAAGAACACTTAGTGAAAACGGAGTTGGCATTAATTAGTCAAGCATTGGAAGAAACAGATTGGGTAGTAGCGCACGCTGCTAATTACTTAAACATGCGCCGCACTACCTTAGTTGAAAAAATGCGTAAATACGGCTTAACGCGTCCCGAGAGAGCCTAAGTTATAGGCTGTTGTATGATTTATAATACATCATCTTTTAGAGGTTTTTGTTCATCAACATGATGATCTATTTCTACATTAGTTGAATTTGCCCCAGTAGACGACTTATTTGTCTCCTTAGTGGATAATTTATCTTCCATAGGCGTTGTTTTTGGCTTACGCTTAGTTGTCTTCTTCTGTGTAGGTTGATAACCCACACCAGCATCTGTTGGTGTAAGTTCATCAAGCGGTTCTACTGTTTGAGCTTCTACTGTACTCTTAAGTGGTTGCGTTGAGTTTGTTGAAGTAGAGCTTGTTGTAGTATGCGTATTTGGTTGATTAATAGTACCATGATGTACATCACCTGGCGTAGAAGTAGATGTTGTTGAACGCTTTGCAGCAACATCATTAGACGAAACCGTAGAGTTCGAATTGTCTGTGTTATTTGGTTGTTCATCGTCAGTTCGATTTTGCTTATATTCACCAATAATTTCTGAAATACTATTTTTCACGTCTTTAAATAGCTTACCTGCCATATGTGTAAGTTCCTGTAAGCTAGGTAATTTGGATTTAAAATCGCTCATAATTAACTCCATGCTATCTATTTCTTATTCTTAAAGTATACATAACTCTCAGAAAATTGCTTTAAAAATATAACTCTTCGTTATTTAACAAATTTTTAAAATTAATGTAAAAAACTGATTTGCCATTTTTAAAATCTTAAACTAAGGTTAATACACTACTTAAAAAAAGGAGATATATCATGGGAAGAGATAATATGAATCAACAAGGTCAGTCCGGTAGCCAAAAACAAGGTCAAAGTGGTCAACAAGGCGGTCAAGGCGGTCAAGGCGGTCAAAAATTCGGTCAGGGCGGTAACCAAGGTGGTCAAGGTGGAAGCCAAGGCGGTCAAGGTGGTCAACGCCGCTAGGAAATTTAAGGCGCCTAAGGCGCCTTTAGATTTTTCAAATCTATAAAATCTATGACCAAGGTTGTAGAACATTTAATGCAGGCTTAAACAATTTTTCTGTAATTGATGGCTTGCTAGGTCTATTAATTTTAAAGACATTAAAATCATTCATTTTTTCAATAATATAATCATCACTGGTCTTAAGATAATCAACTAATTTTAAATTATATGCATCAGTAGCTAGCCAATGCTCACCTGTTGATACTTGATCAATATCAAGTTGTTGACGATGAACAAATACATAGTCGCGAAAGGCATGATGAATTTTTTCTATTTCTTCTTGAAATTTTTTTCGTCCTTTTTCAGTATTCTCACCTAACATTGTTAAGGTACGCTTATATTCCCCAGCCGTAATTAATTCAACATCGATATTGTTTTTCTTAAGCCAACGATGAAAATTAGGTAATTGGGCAACCACACCAATTGAACCGATGATAGCAAAAGGAGCAGCAACAATCCGATTGGCAACGCATGACATCAAATAGCCGCCACTTGCAGCAACTTTATCAATACATACTGTAAGAGGTATTTGTCTATCGCGAATACGTTGAAGTTGAGAAGCGGCAAGCCCATAGCCATTAACTGAGCCACCAGGGCTTTCTAGACGTAAAACCACTTCATCATTTTTTTGGGCAATAGAAAGAATGGCAGTAATGACTTCGCGTAATTGCTCAACTTGAGACGCTTTAATATCACCATGAAAATCAAGAACATATAAAGAAGGCTTATCTTTTAGGGTTTTTTCCTTCTTCTTTTTTTTCTCCTTTTTTAATTTATGACCTTTTATTTCATGATACATACGATGTTTAAGTTCATTGTATTGCTTATTAAGTGGTGTAATCTCTAATTTAGGCTTATTTTTTTTACCTAAAGCTAATAGACCTGCAAAGAGTACAAGAATTGCAATAACACTTGTTAATGCTTTTAAAGCAAATAAACCATATTGTGCGAGAAAATCCATGGCCGCCCTTGATTAAAAAGGAAATAATTATCACAGCGACTGCTCTTTGGTGCAAGTGTTTTGCTATAATTGGCCATTATTTAAAAACTAAATTGATGAATAAATTATAAATTAATATTTGCAAGCTCTATTAAATGCATTATATAGTCTCATGGTTCTATTTAATATTACACTTTATGCTTGATATTTGTTCTATTTGCTTTGAATATGAAGAAAAGCCGCTGTTAAACGAGGTCCAATTAAGTATTGAATCTGGAATGCTATTGCATTTAAAGGGGCCTAACGGGGTGGGGAAAACAACCTTATTAAAAATAGTAGCTGGATTACTGCAACCCTTGCGTGGAGATATCTATTGGCGGGGGCAGTCAATCTATAGCAATTTAGCTAGTTATCAACAAAGCTTATGTTATGTGGGCCATAAACTAGGTTTAAGCAGCCAATTAACAGTTAGAGAAAATTGTCTTTTCGATTTACAATGGCAACAAAACATATCTGAATTATCAAACTTTCTTGAACTTCTTTCCTTACAGGATTTAATTGATAAACCGTGTTCGCAATTGTCAGCAGGGCAACTACGACGTGTAGCACTACTGCGTCTTTTGATGAATAAACTGCCTTTGTGGCTATTAGATGAACCATTAATTGCGCTAGATAATTCATCTATAGCAATTTTATCGGCTTGTTTTAGCGAACATCTTGATCGAGGTGGTTTAATTATTATGACGTCACATCAAGATTTACCTAAAAAATTTAAAAATTGTCAGGAATATCAATTATGTTAACGCCCGGGCAGTGTTTTAAAAGGCAATTTAAACGTGATTTACTATTAAATATGCGTCAGCCCCGCTTGCTAATGAATGCAATACTATTTTTTATAATGATTGTTGTTTTTTTCCCTTTAACTATTCCTCCTAATGTAGATATTCTAAAGCAAGTTATTCCTGGGATAATTTGGGTGGCTGTCTTATTGTCGATGTTGCTAGCTTCAGATCGATTATTTATGCAGGATTATGAAGAAGGAGTTATTGAGCAATGGCTTACTTCAGGCTACTCATTAACAATAATCGTTAGTGCTAAATTGGTAGTGCATTGGTTATTGACACTTTTGCCATTATTACTCTTTTGCCCTTTTTTAACATTATTCTTCCGCTTTTCTGGACTCCAATTAATAACTTTAGTCAGTAGCTTAATTGTTAGTACACCAGCCATTTTAACTTTATGCTCCTTAGCGGCTGCATTTAGCATCAAGTTACAACAAAAGGGTATTATGATGGCCTTAATTTTATTGCCATTAACATTGCCCATTATGATATTCGGTAGTAGTAGTTTAGAAATGTTTGAATATTCACAAATAACTGGCAATCTAGCTATTTTACTAGCCATTTCATTACTTTGTAGCTGTTTTCTTCCTTTTGCAATTGCAGCCATTATAAGAATCAGTTTAACAAGTTAACCAGCGTAGTAACTGTCTTGAATAAAAAATTTAAGACAGTTACTATGATAGCGATTAAGTAGCCTGGGTACAGGCCCATAGGGCTTAAACCCGAGTTTCACTTCGTTGCACCCAGGCTACATGTTTTATTTTTAATTTTAATGAATTTATGAAAATTTAAGCTTTCGTTAGGAGAGAGGCAGGTTTTTTTACATTAAATTTATATAAATTAAGTTCAAATTTTATTTTGTTTAGTAAGACTATAGTATGTCATGTCTAATACATGATAAAATTTGTCTTTTTTGAAGGCTTAAACTTTTGATGTGGAAATTTTTATATCAATTAGCATCACCTAAGTCTTTCTATTGCTTAACTGGACGTTGGTTACCAAAAATAGCTCTAGTCACGACGTTTTTATTGGTAATAGGTCTACTTTGGGGGCTAATATTTGCTCCTCCTGATTACCAACAAGGCGATGCCTTTCGTATTATTTACATTCATGTTCCAACAGCATTTATGTCTATGGCATTATATGCTGTAATGGCTTTTTGTGCTTTATTATTGCTAGTTTGGCAAATCAAGTTAGCTGGTATCATGTTAATGACCCTTGCGCAAACAGGAGCCATCATGGCTTTTCTTGCCCTTGTTACAGGCAGTATCTGGGGTAAACCTATGTGGGGCGCTTGGTGGGTTTGGGATGCGCGCTTAACTTCAGAGCTCATTTTGCTATTGCTTTATATCGCAATCTTAGCGATAGGTAGCGCGTTTAGTAATAGGGAACAAAGTGATAAAATTATTGCAATATTGGCTTTAGTTGGCGTCATTGATCTACCAATTATTCATTATTCTGTATATTGGTGGAATACCCTGCATCAAGGTTCAACTCTATCAGTTTTTGCTAAACCAAAAATAGCAGCGCCCATGCTTTACCCTTTATTATTAAGTATTTTAGGGTTTTGTTTTTATTGTCTAGGTGTGGTTTTATATAAAGCTAGAAATGAATTATTACTACGGGAGCGTCGACAACATTGGGTAAAGGATTTAGTTGAAAAGGAAAGTATATGAATAAACTGATAACTTGGTTAGCAATGAGCGGTTATTCAATTTATATTTGGCCGGCATATGGTTTAGTATGCATTGTGTTAGTCATGAATCTTTTAGGTATCAAAGTACATCAATTACAAACTAAAAAAAAGTTACAACAATGGTTTAAGAAACAATAATGAACTCTCTACGACGTCGCAAGTTGAGTATGATATTATTCATCTTGATTATAATAGCCCTGGCTCTCGCATTGGTTATGTATGCATTGCGGCAAAATATAAGTCTCTTCTATACGCCTACCCAAGTTAATCAGGGAATGGCACCACAAGGTAAATTAGTTCGTATTGGCGGTATGGTTGTTAAAAAAAGTGTAATACGTGAAAGTGATGGTTTATCCGTTCAGTTTAAATTAACTGATTTTAAGCAGACAGTCTCCGTAAGTTACCGTGGTATTTTACCTGATTTGTTTCGAGAAGGGCAGGGTATTGTAGCCTTCGGTACAGTGCTTGATAATGGACATTTTAAAGCTACTGAAGTATTGGCAAAGCACGATGCTAATTATATGCCGCCTGAAGTAAAAGATGCTTTAGGGAAATCTATAAAAGAAGTAGGTAGAGAAGGATGATTGCTGAGATTGGTTTATTTTCCCTAGTATTAGCCTTAATTTGCGCAAGCTCACTTGGCATAATACCTTTAATTGGTTTACTAAAAAATAAGTCAGAATGGGTCGCTGCAGCATCTATGTATGCGATGAGTCAATTCTTTTTTATTGCTTTGGCTTACTGTTGTTTAACCTATTGTTTTTTAACCAATGACTTTAGTGTTATTTATGTTCTAGCTAACTCCAGTACGCTGTTACCTTGGTTTTATAAGTTATGTGCTGTATGGGGTGGACATGAAGGTTCTATGTTACTTTGGGTAAGTATATTAAGCTTTTGGATGGTATCTGTTAGTTTTTTTAGTCGCTCGTTAGCTCAAGAATTTAAAGTTCGCGTTTTAATTATTTTAGGTTGGCTAAGTGTAGGTTTTATTCTTTTTCTTTTATGCACATCAAACCCTTTTGCTAGACAGTTTCAACTTTTAAATACCGAAGGCCGCGATTTAAACCCTTTATTGCAAGATCCTGGTTTTTTATTTCATCCACCCATGTTGTATATGGGATATGTAGGATTTTCAGTGGCTTTTGCTTTCGCTATTGCAGCACTCTGGCTAGGACGCCTTGAAGTGGCATGGGCTAAATGGACAAGACCATGGACTTTGGCTGCGTGGTGTTGCTTAACAGCTGGTATTACTTTAGGCAGTTGGTGGGCTTACCGAGAGCTAGGTTGGGGTGGTTGGTGGTTTTGGGATCCTGTTGAAAATGCCTCTTTTATGCCATGGTTAGTTGGTACAGCTTTATTACACTCCCTAGCGGTAAGTGAGCAGCGACAGCAATTTTTAGCTTGGACATTACTCTTAGCTATCACAGCCTTTTCCTTAAGTCTGGTTGGTACATTTTTAGTTCGCTCAGGTGTATTAACATCTGTACATGCTTTTGCTGTTGACCCACAACGAGGTATTTATATTCTAGGCTTTTTATTCATTGTAATTGGTGGATCCTTAAGTCTTTTTACATTTCGGGCGCAAACCTTACAAAGTCGTATTAGTCCTGGTCTTTTCTCTAAAGAAAGTGCTCTGCTTTTAAATAATGTTTTTTTAGTCGTTATTATGCTTACAGTCCTTATGGGAACAGTTTATCCATTGTTAATAGATAGCTTAGGTTTGGGCAAATTATCTGTAGGAGCGCCTTATTTTAATGCTGTTTTTGTACCTTTAATGATTCCTCTTTTACTGCTTATGGGTTTGGGTATTCATTTAAACTGGCAACAAGATAAACCACAACGACTTATCTCTCGGCTTGGTGTTATTGGCTTGATGAGCTTTTTAGTGCCTATGCTAGCGCTAATTTGCTTTGCAAATTCTATTAATTTTTCTACTTTATTAGGTTTGATTTTTGCAGCTTGGATTTTATTAAGTACGATAAAATTTGTTTATATAAGAGCTAATCAGAGAACTTGGTATACGTTAAATCAATCTTTTTGGGGAATGGTCTTAGCCCATTGTGGTGTAGCTTTTACCGTTATTGGTATTAGCGTGTCTACAGGCTATGGCATACAAGATGATATAAAAATGGCGCCAGGTGATAGTACGCACTTAAAAGGTTATACCATTACTTTCCTTAAAGAAAAGCAACTTAAAGGACCGAATTATCATGCTTATCAAGCTCGCTTTGAAATTCAGAGTGGCCAGCATATAAAAGTTATTTTCCCAGAAAAGCGTGTTTATGATGTAGGTAAAATGCCTATGACTGAATCAGCTATAGATGTAAATCCCATTCGCGATATTTATATTGCTTTAGGTGAGCCTTTAGATGATAAGGCTTGGTCTGTGCGAGTTTATTATAAACCGCTTATTCGTTTTATTTGGGGCGGTGGTTTTATGATCTTAGCAGGTGGCGTGCTTGCTATGACCGATAGACGTTATTATTTGAAACAAAAAAAGGCTGCTCTAAATAGCATAGGAGAAAGTCTATTATGAAAAAGTATGTTTTGCGTTTTATACCGCTTGTTTTATTCGCAACGCTAGTTATTTTCTTAGGCCGTGGGCTATTTTTAGAGCCACAGAAATTACCTTCAGTAAAGTTAGGGCAACAAGTACCAAATTTTAATTTACCCTTGCTTGATGGTGAAAATAAGACATTAACTGCTAATGATTTGCAGGGTGATGTCTCTTTATTAAATGTTTGGGCGAGTTGGTGCAGCGCTTGCAGTGAGGAACAAGTCTTTTTACTACGTCTAGCTGATGTTGGTGTTCCTATTTTTGGGTTAAATTATAAAGATGATCCTACAAGCGCAAAAAAATGGTTAGCAGAATGGGGTAATCCTTATAGAAAAATAGGTCGAGATGAAGCGGGCAAGGCTGCTATTGATCTAGGAGTGTATGGAGCTCCTGAAACTTTTTTAGTTGATGCAAAGGGTGTGATTCGTTTTCGACATGCAGGTGTTTTAAATGAGGAGGTTTGGACCAAAGAGTTTCTACCTCGCATTCAGCAGTTGAAAGGGCAAGGATGAAACAGTTAATTTACGGTGTTTTTATATTTTTATGGCTACCTATGATTAGCGCCAATACACTTTATCCATTACCTACGGCTAAACAAAGTGCTCAGTTTGAGCATCTTTTAAAAGAGTTACGTTGTTTAGTTTGCCAAAATCAAGATTTAGCAGATTCTAATGCGGCCTTAGCTAAAGATTTACGTGATCAAGTTTATACGATGGTTACTGAAGGTAAGAGTGATACAGAAATTATTCAATATCTAACAGCCCGTTATGGCGATTTTATATTATTTAATCCACCCGTGAAAATGTTAACTGTTGTATTGTGGTATGGGCCTATTATTTTTCTAGTATTAGGCTTTCTTATTTTTTGGCGAACTTGTATTAAGCGAAAACAATCATGATTAGTTGGGGATTAATTAGCTGTTTTATTACACTTGCAAGCTTTGCTATTTTACTGATTATATATCCTTTAGGAAAAACCCTAAAAAAAGGTTTTCTTCCTTTCATTATATGTCTCGCCTTAATTATTAGCTTTGCTTATTATCGTTGGGGTGCGTTTTCTGCTTGGCAGCAATACAAGCAAAATGAGCTTGCTGAGCAGCGGGCGAAAACCTTACTCGATAAAATAAAATCGCCTGAAGAACTTATTGCTAAATTAAAAAATCACTTAGATGATACACCGGCTAGTGCACGAGGCTGGTTTTTGTTAGGACGTCTTTATTCAAGTCAAGGTGAGTGGACTGCTGCAGGTGATGCATTTGCTAAAGCACATCACTTAAATCCCCAAGATGAAGCGGTTACTATTTACTATGCTAATAGTTTATGGCAATTAAATCATCAGCAATTTAACCAAGATATTCGTGTGCTTTTTAAGCAATTATTGCAACACAATCCTAATCAGCCAGATGCCTTAGCAATGCTTGCTTTAGATGCTTATGAAAGTAAGAAATACAATGAAGCAGTTAACTATTGGCAACAATTGCTGAAATTAGCGTCCCCAGATTCTGAGGAGGCATCCGCCCTCCGAAAAGCAATTGCAAAGGCCCTGGCCCAACAAGCTAAAGTTTAAGTATAGTTCTATTAAGTTACCCATCTTAAAGATAGCGATTGACATTAAATAAGTATCTTTTAAATCAATTAAATATTAAAGTATACTTTTTGTATAATTCCGCTAAAATTAAATAGTTTATCTAATTACAAAAGGGAATAGACATGTCAGATCGCGTTTATCAGATTGTAGAGCTTGTTGGAACTTCAGAAAGTGGTATTGAAGACGCAATCAATAATGGAATTGCGAAGGCTGCAAGTTTGTACGGTAAGCTTGATTGGTATGAAGTGATTCAAACTCGGGGTTTTATTGAAGACAATAAAAATAAATATTATCAAGTACACTTAAAAATTGGCTGTCATACGCATTAATCTTAGTATTCACCAATTTGGCACAGCTTAATTTTTAGTATTAGCTGTGCTTTGGTTAAAAGAATTATTATTAAACTAGATAATCAAACCTTAGCCTATCTAAAATATATCCAAGGCTTGAGATTCAGATTGTATAGGAGCTTGGCAAATATTAATCAATTGCTTAAGATCATTTATTTTAATACCATTAATTTTTTCATAATTTTTCATAAGTTCTTTTATTTGACTACCTAGGGCTCCTTGCATTAAATAGTCAACTCCGCTTATCTCGAACAAATCACCACTTTGAAGTTTTGTAATTAACTTTCTAGCGAGGGATATTGAAGTGGTTTTTTGATTAAAAAAAGATATTGTAGAAGTTTTTTGACCAGATTCATATTGGCTAACATAATCTTTTAGCAAATGACGTAATGTCTCTTTAGGATTTTGTTGATTTAAAAAATCAATCAGCTCATTAACAGAATTAATAGGTTTTTTTGCTTGCAGTTGACCTTGAAACTTTGTTTGACAAATTTCAGATGTTAAAACATTTTGTATAGCTTCACATAAACTACCTTGAATTAAGGCTTTTCTATCTTTAGATGAAATAAACGTACTGGTATTCTCTAGGGCAGTAATTAATTGTCTTGCTGCCTGCAGTTTTTCTTTTTTAGTAAATTGAAAAGGTAATATGACTTCATTTTGATTCTCACGAGATTTGATGTAATTGTTGACTACCTGGATAAGAAAAGCCTGTGGATTATGTATGCCTGCTAATGTATTGGACGCCAGAGATTGATTTTGTTGAATGTTTTGAATGGCATCTGAGTTTTTTGCTGTTTCTACTTGGGAAGAAAATTCTAAAGCCTTTGAGGGTGATAAGTGTTCGATTTCTAATTCTGCTAAATGTATTAAATTTCGGAAATTAGGTGGCGGTGATAAATGATGTTGTTGAGCATAGGCTAATTGATTTTCAAAGGCTTTAACCATCACCTCAGCTCGGGTTTTAGGAAGGCCTTTATGTACTAAAATGGCTATCATCTCTGAAGTAGGATAAGGTGTGAGGATGGTGGTGATTAAGCGCCTGGAAAGAGCGGTACTTGCAGCGCGTCGCCCAGCCATTGAAGTAGGGTTTTGGGTTCCAAAAATCATAAAGCCGGGTTTTTTAGGAAGATTACCTTCAGGTGTTTTGCCCATCAACAAGCTATTTAGAAGTTTTTCCATCATAGGTGAGCTATTAACTTCTTCTAAAATTACTTTAGCGCCCTCATCAAATGCTCTTAGGAGTAATTTTTCTTTTTCATTAATCGACATACTAATTGGAATAATATAGAAAGGTTTATCTTTCGGATTTTCGTCTTTAAGTTGCGCTTGCTCATAACCGCGAGCGGCAAATAGTGCTTGCAGAAGATCACTTTTACCAATCCCAGGATCACCTTCAATAATAATCCCTCCTAGACCACCAAATCGTTGTATAACATTAAAATTCTCTTTTTTACTGTCTCGCAATTCACATAAATCTAGTAAATCATTAAGTTGTTTGGTAAGTGCGTGTCTTGAAGAGGTAATAAAGAATTCTTTTTTTCCTGCACGTAGAGTTTGAATATTGGTTACAGGCGGACTGGGCGCAGGTATATATTGCTTATCAAAATTTTCCAAATGATTAGTGGGTACAAGGGGGCGTGCTATTTCAGAGATGATTTGCTTTGTAAGCGACTCAATATTGATAGTTGGATTTTTATTATATTGTGCCACCACTAAAAGGGCCATCATTTGTAACTCACGAGGCGTAATTAAAATATCATTTGTTGAGTAGGCACATAAGAAGCGATAGGATTCTAGAATATGTTTGTTGATGGTTTGTTGTTGAGCACTGAGTGGGGTATTTTCAAAAACTGGCTTTAAAATTTTTTCATACAAAACAGCCGGTGGTAGAGGGTTAAAGACGACAGTATTGCCATGTCGTTTGAAAAAGGGAGCAAGTTGTCGCTCATCACCATAACTTAAGGGATTTCCGGCAAAAATAACTTGATGCTTATCAGTTAAAGTATGCATTACTCCATCTATCAAAATAGTAGGCGGTTTATTAAATAGTCCTTCAAATTCACTAAATTGCTTTTGACTTAAGTTAGCTTCATCCAAAAACAGAATTTTTTTCCCTAAAACTGAACTGGTGGCCCAATCAGTAATATTGGTTTCACCGATATACAATTTTCCTTCATCTTTTTCTAATAACTCATTTTCGACAAACGTTGACTTACCTACACCCGAAAGCCCAGTTAAAAATACAAAGGGTGAATGCTTTAAAATCTTAAGAATTTGATTGCGTCTTGCTTTACTAAATTTTTCTGCTTCAGCTTGGCTAGATTCTGGATTAAAATTAGGAAGCTCACGAAAGTTTATTGGTAAATCATAGATGCCTTGCCAAGCCTCATCGCTGTTAGATTTTGGGTGTTGGGTTAAATGACGAGTACGAGCTTTAAGCTGACTTAATGATTCATGCTCAAGATAGGGAGCTAGTTGTGAAACCGCTGCTTCATCAACATTTAATTGGGATTGTTTATCTTTTACGCTGACATGATGCTGTTGCGGATTTGCAAAATGAAAATTGTCAGCTTTACTAGTGATTAAAACTAATTGTCCATCAGAAGAGTTGTTATTTAGACGCTGTAAAAGTAAAGGAGCTAGTGCATCTTGCAATTCTACAGAGAATTCTCCTTTTAACAGCACTTTTTTCTTTAGTGCTAAGGCTTGCAAAAGTGCTTTATTTTCGCCGCTGAATTCAAAGCGTAATTCTTTTTCCTTAAACTTACCATGTAAGCGATAAAGTAAATCTGAAGGTTTACATTCAGAAACATCAATGACTTCCCAGCTTCCGTTTTGTGTTATTTGTGCTATGGTTGTGTCTAACTCTGAACTTACTAGCACTTGAGTTTGACTTAGTTCACCTGTCCATTTATTTAGAGAGGATGATGAAGATTCTACTAATTGAGTACTGCCCAGTTCAGAAGGTAGAGCAACCCCAGGCGCACAGTGTACTGCTAGTTTTACGCCATGAACTTGGCAGGTATTTATTAGTCTGGCCCATTCATGTTGACTAAGAGAGCGGGTAACATTGATGTCTAATGTTGAACCTTTATTCTCTTCAATAATACCTGGTATTAGTTTAATACCTTGGCCAACTACAGTATAACGACTTAGAAAATCGCCATAGGAGGTTGGATTTAAAACCGTTTGAGTTTCTTTAGAGAGACCAGGATGCAATGTTATGAACTTTTCTAAAGTACCCCATTCATAACCTTCATGTTTGGCCAGCGTGATTTCTTGTGGAAATTTTATAGATGGGCCTGGTGTTTGAATTGAGCCTCGGAAATAGGCATCTTGCCAAAACCGAACAAAGGATTCGTCATGCCAAGGAGCATTATGAAGTTGAATATGTTTCCCGCTATCTATTGCTTTAGCTAATTTTCCTTCCTTAAAAGTTAATTGATCACCAGACAATGTCCACTGGCCTAATAATTGGGTTTCCCAATCTGCAGCGTGATAAAGGTTAATAATGGTAGGGTTATCACTAGATGGGTACTCCTTAAAAATTGCTTTAGGAATACTTAAGTTAGGAACGACCTTTACTAAAGGCTCATGCGCAATAGGGCAATTTTCAATAATTTTAAAACGAGAATAAAAATCTGAGCCTTGATAGCAGTCAGGTTTCTTAGTATTGATTACCCCAATTACCAAAGTATCTTCTGGTAAAAGAGTACCGTCGGCTTGACGTTTTTCGTCTAACAAGGTATTAAAGCGGACTAAATCACTGGCTGAAAAGCGATCATAATTAACCAGAATAACCGGTGATTCGCCTTTATGAGTTGTTAAAAAATCATATAGTCGCCCACCAGGGCCTTTTTTTAATTGGCCGGTGTTGTTACCACTATCATAAGATATAAAGGGTGATGAGCAAATTAAATCATCAGGGCTATCAACTCGAAAAACTGGCCGTCTTTTTGATTGACAATGACTTTCTAAAGCATAAATTACTGCCGTGACCTCCTTGGTGTCATTGACCTTTATTAAACGTTTTTTGTTCTCAGCTAAAGGCTGGATACAGGATTGAGTATAACTTAAGAGATTATCAGCTATTGCTTTTGTTGGCCTCCATGTAGTAAAAGCTTTTTCATATCCTTTTAATAGTAAATTAGGATCGTGAACAAGGTCGGCTAAATTAATAATTTTTTCTTTTTTAGCAGTACGATTTATAGGCTTAGTATTAATTTTAAAAGGTTTAATTAATGGGAGATAGGTCAGGATTTCATGACGTTGAAATTCACTTAAATGAGCAATACTGTCTCGTAATGTTGCTGTATTTTCAGAATTTTTTTCCATAAATTGTTGCAGCAACAGGTGCGTAAATCCTTGCAGTTCAGGATTCTTTAAGCCAATAACCCACGCTGGTATTCCTTCATTATTACGAAGTAAGATGCCTTCCAGGGCTGCAATTGAGAGATTTTTCAGAGGCGTTAATTGAGATAATATCTCTGTACGATTATTGTAATTACTTAAAATTAATAATCCGCCTTCCTCTAAAAAAATGGCTGGATCTTTTACTTTAGGTTTAATTTTTACCGAAGGTGCCTCCACTCCAACTAAATTACCTAATGCCATATGAATGGTTTCTATTAATCGATGATTCTCAACTTCACGTGCTCCTAGTGTAAAATTAGGATCATAAACAAGCCATTTACCGCTTGGTAAAGGTTGTATAGCAATAGCATGCCAAGCATTATTTAAAATGGCAGGTAGTCTAAGTTTTAAAAAATCGGCTAAATTATCCCCTAAATATTGCTGATCTACCTTCTTAGGATTTAACTGGTAGTTCTTAACAAAGCCATGTAATTCATCAAAATATTTTTGAAGTGATGGATTTACGTTTTCTTGCGTTCCATCCCAATTAGCAATGGTATCAATAAAAGTATTCCACTCATTATGATCTCTCTCCTGAAAAAGATGAGTTAGAGCGTTACAAATGCCATCTTGCATTTTAGAAATAGTCGCTAAATGTTGTCCCTTTAAAGTTAAGTACTGTGATAATTTTTCAATGATCATGCCTTGATTTTTTGTTTTATGTAATCCCCGATAATGAAATTCAAATTCATCGGGTGTAGGCACAAAATTTCTTTGCTCCGTTGGATTAAATGGGCGATCTAATGATGAGTCTTCTAGATTGGGTAGAGTAATTATGGCATCTCGAGAGTTCCTATTACGATTAATATTTTCATCTTTATTTGCTGATTTGTCAGCCTTTTCATCTTTAGGAACTACATCCAGATTAATGCCAATGACCTGAATTTTTTCTAATAATTGTTTTAACTGCGCATCCTGTTTAATCTGCTTATAATCAATACTACAATTATTTAAGTTAATGGTTTTAAGGTTGGGAGCTGCTAACAGTAACGCCTTTAAATCGTTGGGTGTAATTTTAGTGTTAATTAAATTAATGGTTTCTAAATATAAAAGGCTACGCTCTGGGATTTTAATTTGACCCATTAATGGCTGACAATGTCTAAAATCAAGATTAACTATTTTCGGTGCTGCTCTTAAAATACTTACTAAACCATCAGGATTTAAAGAACTTGAGCCTAGGTTTAAATCTTGTAGTTTTGATAAACTATTGATAGGGAGATTAAGTTGGCCATGGAGGGCAGGGCAAGATTCTAAATCAAGAGAAATAAGGTTAGGAGCAGCTTTAAGTAACCCTTTTAAGCCTAAAATAGAAATATGGCTATATTTAAGATTTAAGACCTCTAGCTGCTTTAGACTTTTCTCTTCAAGAGCCAAATCATTTAGTGACGCCACGCTTTTACAGAAATTAACTATCTTAAGATTAGGCGCTGCTGTTAGTAAAGCTTGAATAGCATGATTACTTTCAGTCGCTAATTGAACCTCTTCTAAGCTTTTAAGGCTTTGTATTGGAAGATTTAAATTAGAAGGATGACTTAAAGGGCCTAGAATTAGTGTTTTAACTTGAGGAGCAGCTTTTAATAAAATTTCTAGGTTAAAACTTGTGCAAGTATTATAGCTCAAATCTATTTTTTCTAAATATAGTAGGCTTTGCTTGGGGAGAGCTAATTCACCTGTTAAGTTTTGACATTCACTTAAAGATAATTCTTTAATTTTTATCGCTTTAGTTAATATGGATTGTACAGTTGATATATTAATTCTGGTGCCATTGGCCTTAAATATTTCAAGGTTAGCTAAATTTTGCTGGCTAAGTTTCCAGTCGCCCGATAATTCTGAACACCTTATTAAGCTAATCTCTCTTAATTTAGGTGAGGCTAAAAGTAGTGCATCTAAACTTGATTTATTAATGTTACTACCGTCTAAAGTTAAATGTTCTAAATCAGGTAAGCTGCCCTGTGTTAAGTTTAGTGCTTCATTTAAATTTGTGCACTGGGCTAAACTTAATTTTTTTAGCTTAGGCGAGGCACGCAAGATTACTTGTAAATTTGCAATTGAAATATTGCTTTTAATAGCGATTATCTCTTCAAGTTTTGTTGCTTGTAAATCTATTTTCAATGGGATATCTAATAGCAGATTTCTCTCTATACTTAAGCTAGTTAGATTGGGTGCAGCTAATAACAATATTGATAAATTATCAGCAGACATGGAGGTATTAGAAAATTCCACCTCGGTTAAGTGGCTTAAGCTACCTTTTTCAAGTTGTAAATGAATATCATTTTTAGAATTTCTGATAGATAGTTTTCTAAGTTTAAAAGCAGCCTTAAGAAGTGAATTAATTGTAGATGCACTAAATTTACAATCACTTAATTCAACTTCTTCTACATTTTGCGTATTTAATTCAATTTCCTCATTGCTTAGATTTATTTCTTTCATATGACTTGCTTGAAATATTCGAATAGGACAAGCAGAAAATATTTTCTGTAAAAGATCCTGTGAAATAGCACTATAGGATACAGATAAGTGTTCTAGATGACTAAGTGTTGTTATAGATTCAGGCGTGTAACTTTCTATAGAAATTTTTTTAAGTTGACTTGCAGCTGCAATTAATAAATTAATATTTTCCCTATAAAACCCCTCACCATTAAAAGCGCATGATAAAGTTAATTCCTCTAAACTAATTAAATTTTTCAAATCAATATTTAATCTTTCTTGCAGCACAAAGGCATGATTTAAATTTAACGATCTTAAATTAGATGCTGCTAGAATAAATTTTTGTAGATTTACAAAATTGATGCCTGCAAAATAAATTTCTTGCAGGTTACTAAGGCTTTCTTTTTCAAGGTTAATGTCTTGAGAATCTAGTTTAATTTGCAAAGTCCTAAGCTTAGGTGCGATTTTAAATAACGATTGTAATACTAATGGCTGTATCGTTAAGTTAGAATTAAAGTATGTTAGAGTTTTTAAATCCTCTTGGGTTAATGTAAATCCCTCTAGAACAATGGGTATTCCATGTAGAATAAAATTTTTGATAACTTCTTCTTGCTCGAAATTTAAAAAAGAGATTGATTCATATTTCGTTTTAATAGGTATAAAGGGGAATTTCTCCTGAAATTGCTTACAAGCGGTATTGGCTTCGCTTGAAAAAATATCATGAATAAGATACGTAAAAGGAGGGGTAGCTTGTTGTAAAATAGCGATGACTTTTGCCTGCTCACTTTCAGTTAAGCTTAAGTAATCACTTATTTTTAATCCACGACCTTCTGTTAAGGTAGGCTTATTTTCCACTAAATAAGAAACCCAGTAGTCATCTAAAATAAGACTATTGTCCTGATTATAGTGCTTATTAGGTGCTCTAATTTCATCAGGATAAGCAGGTATCATAGCAGTACGTATTCTTTTATCTCGAAGAATAGTTAAATTATCTTTTGTTAAGGGAGTTAACTGACCTGCTTGCCATATTGAAACAGAAAAACCAGCGTCAATGAGTTTGGTTAGCTCTTCAATTACAGCACTTATTTTATCCTCAGACCAATTTCTAGCACTCCAATCAGCAAGAATTATCTTTTTAGGCTGCTGTTTTTTAGGCAAAGAGGCAGGAATCCAATAAGGTTTTTGCTTTATTAACTCATTAACCTCTATATTCCCTGTAGGGGTTTCTTGGTAAACGCGCTTACTTACGGTTTGTAATAAGTAGAAAAAGGGGTCTAAGTCAGGCATAGTCCAAGCAAAATATATAAACTATTATTAAATATTAGACCATTTTGTTAAATTTAATTAATATTTGTTTAAATGATGACAAATCAAAGCGGTTAAAATTAAGTTACTGGCTCATAGGCTTCTGAAGTTTCTTGCAAAATCTTTAAAAACGCTTTTCCATAATGATCTAATTTATATTTACCTACCCCTGAAATAGATAACAATTGCTCTAAACTTTGTGGTTTTTTTATAGCCATTTCCTGTAACGTGCTATCACTAAAAATCATAAACGGTGGCTTATTTTCTTCCTCAGCAATTTGTCTTCTTAAAGTACGTAATTTTTCAAATAAGGGGTTGTTCTTTAATGATGGCAATTTAGCTTTTTCTTGTATTTTGGTTACATCAGCTTTATCAATATTGAAAATAGCAAGTTTGATTCTTTCTTCACCTTTTAAAACGAATATAGCTTTGTTTTTTAAACGTAAAACATTAAAGTGATTGATATCTTGATAACAGTAATCTTGATGAATTAATTGCCAAGCAAGTTGTTTCCAGTAGTAAGCTGGTTTATCTTTACCTATGCCATAGGTACTTAATTTATCATGCCCTGCTTGTTTAATTTTATCAGCTGTGCTGCCACGTAATACATCTATTGTATAAGCCATACCATAGTTTTGCCTTAAACGATAAATACATGACAATAATTTTTGTGCATCTTCCGTTGTATCTTGCAAAACAGGTGGGTTATCACAAATGTCACAGTAATTACAGTCTGAATCGTACTCTTCATCAAAATAGCGAAGTAAAATTTGCCTACGGCAGTGATTGCCCTGGGCAAAAGCTAACATGTGATTTAGTTTGGCAATTTCAATATGCTGTTTATGATTATCTTCTATCGTTGCCACTAAGCTTCGTAAACGTGCACTGTCTGCTGGATCATAAAGTAAAAGTGCTCTAGCTGGTAAGCCATCACGCCCAGCGCGACCCGTTTCTTGGTAATAACTTTCTATTGTTTTAGGTAAATCATAATGGACAACAAAACGAACATTAGGTTTATCAATCCCCATTCCAAAAGCTACCGTTGCTACTACCAGCTCTATCCTATCATAACGAAATAAAGTTTGTACTTCCCGTCTATCTGAGTAAGAAAGACCTGCGTGATATCCTCGTGCTGCAAATCCTGCGGCTTTTAATTTTTCGGCTAATTTATCAACTGTATTGCGAGTTCCACAGTAAATGATACCGGCTTGCGAGCGCTGCGTTTCTAAAAAACTTTGGAGCTGTCTAAAAGCATTATTTTTAAGTGTGACCGAATAATGAATATTAGGTCGATTAAAAGAAGCTAAGTAAATCTTAGGCTTGTAATTTAATTTAGCAACAATATCTAGTCGAGTTTGTTGGTCGGCGGTGGCGGTAAGGGCAATAATAGGAATCTCTGGAAAATGAAGTTTTAATTTACCCAAAAGGGCATATTCAGGACGAAAATCATGACCCCATTGTGAAATACAATGGGCCTCATCAATAGCAAACAAAGCAATACGGCATTCATCTAAACGGTCCAAAAAGGCAGGACTAATTAAACGTTCTGGGGCGACATATAATAAATCCAATTGATCATTATGGAGGTCAGCAAGAACTTGTCGAGATTCTTCACTGTCTAAAGAAGAATTATAATAGGCTGCGCGAATTCCTTGTAATTTTAAAGCCGCAACTTGATCTTCCATCAAAGAAATTAAGGGAGAGACAACAATAGTTATGCCTTTGAGAATAAGTGCTGGAATTTGATAGCATAATGATTTTCCACCGCCGGTAGGCATTAAAACGAGTAAGTCATCTCCTGCTAGCAAATCATTAATAATAGACTCTTGTAACCCTCTAAATTTGGTAAAGCCAAAATAAGTTTTTAAAGTAGTTGAAGGATCAATTAAATTTATTTGAGGATTGGACAAAGTTTCCATGCGCTTTTCTTTTTATTTAACGGACACCGAAAATTGGCAATAATAACATTTTTATCTCTACTCTCGTAAATAAAATAATTAATTTCATACGTATAAGTGTCTTTTATAATACTTAAGTTTTTGATTTTATTTATATTTATAAGAAATGATAGGAGCATCAATATTATTTTAGATACAGAAAACTAAGTTCCTCCGGTTTAGCTTTAGATTAGCTAACAGGAAACTTAAAACAAATACCAAAGATTAAATATAAAAAAGTGAATAGTGAGTTGACTCAGGTAGATATAATTTGTCTATCAACTTGCCGATTTTATAAATAGCGGCATATATGTTTAGGTTCGTTTAACTCCTTCAATATTTTGAATAAATTAACTTAATTAGTCTTTTATCACGATTATGTAAAAAATAATATTAGCTTAAATTCTTATCTATTTGTTTAAATAATTAATAGATTGATTAATAATTTATATCATGCTATTAGAACAGTATAAATTACGTGGGGATTGTTGTTATGGAGCGTAAAGGTGAAGATATTGAAATGGTAGCAGAGCCTAAAGAGGGAGAAAAACAATTTCGGGACAATATAACATATTATGCTATAGGCCCAAGGATAGTTACCAGTGAGGTAAGTATGTTTAAGTCTAACCCTGTTGCTAAAAAAATAGGAAAAAATGATATTGAAAAAGAATTAAGAAATATTTCAACAGTAAAAATATTTGATAGTGAAAAGGAAGCAAGAAGTTATGCTAAGTTTACTACGCTGATGCCTCTAAGCCATGATCCTGGTATGTCTGCTATTATTTTAGAAGTGCAACCTAAGAAAATTATTAATTTGTCTATTGAGCAGGCAAAGGAATTAACCAGGGTATCTAATTTTTCACTTGAACAACAGCAAACTAAAGAATTCAAGTATGCTATTGCCAATGTTAATGACCTAACATTTATCTCAGGTGAAGTGCTCGGCAAGAAAGTTGATTTATCTGCTCAAGAACCCGGGGAAGATAAAAATTGCACTGTTATGTAACCAATAAAATATCTGGCTGAATGCCGGCCAAATTTACAGTTCCTGTTCTCCTTCAATAATGTCTGAGATTTATTCTAAGATATGCCCTGATTTCTTATTTACTCGTATTTGTATTCGTATATTCTATAATCCAATTGCTTTTCCCTTAAGTTACCGTCTATACACCAGAATAAAGTTTATGATTGCATCAGCGGCTATCCATCATAAAAATAGAAAATTTTATAATTTAAAGTAAACTAGTTAATTTACCTGCCGAATTAACAGTTAGGATGATTTTATTCATATTACTTAAAGGACTTGTTTTTACATCCCTTAATTTTTATTCTAAGTCATTTTAAAAACGAGTCACAGTGAAGCTCTGTCAATTTTAAATTAACAGAAGCAAAAAGCGGTAACAAAACTTTATTATATCTAAATTAGATGGATATAACTTAAATTAAGGATAGGCTTATGGATTTCTACTATAGTGAAGAGCACTCGGCATTTCGTGACATGGCTAGAGAGTTTGCACGTAATAAACTTGCTCCTAAGGCTGCTGAATGGGATGAGCAAAGTTATTTTCCTATAGAGATTTTACGCGAAGCTGCAGAACTTGGTATGGCTGGAATGGTCGCTGCGGAAGATATTGGCGGATCTAATCTGAAGCGTTTAGACGCGGCTCTTATCTTTGAACAGTTAGCTGCTGGATGTATCACCACAAGCGCTTACCTTTCTATTCACAATATGGTTACCTCCTTAATTGATAAGTACGCAGATGCTTCATTACGTAAGTTTTGGGGTCCACGTTTAACATCTATGGAAGTAATAGGTAGTTATTGTTTAACAGAACCAGATTCAGGTTCAGATGCGGCTTCTCTTAAAACGCATGCTGTAAAAGATGGGCAAGATTATATTGTCAATGGTACAAAGGCATTTATTTCCGGCGGCAGTGTAAGTGATGTTTACCTTTGTATGGTCCGCACCGGTGACGAGTCTCATCATGGCATTTCTTGTTTATTAGTAGAGAAAGGCACGCCCGGTTTAAGTTTTGGTAAGTTAGAAAAAAAACTAGGTTGGCGAAATCAGCCAACCTGCATGCTCTATTTTGAGAATTGTCGGATTCCTATTAGTAATCGAATTGGTGATGAAGGTATGGGCTTTAAAATTGCCCTTAATGCCTTAAATGGTGGTCGCGTTAATATTGCATCTTGCTCGCTTGGGGGCGCCACCGCATGTTTACGTTTAGCGCAAGCTTATTTAAAAGAGCGTAAACAATTTGGTAAACCACTAACTCAAATGCAAGCATTACGTTTCTATTTTGCCGATATGCTTACAGACTTTGAGGCTGCTCGCTTAATGGTTTACCGGGCTGCCGATGCTTTAGATAAACAAGACAAACAGGCACCTATGTATTGCGCCATGGCCAAGCGATTAGCAACAGATGTTGCTTTTCGTATTAGTGACAAGGCCATGCAATTACATGGCGGGTATGGTTATTTGCATGATTATCAAATAGAGCGCATATTTCGTGATTTGCGAGTTCATCAAATACTGGAAGGAACAAATGAAATTATGCGTGAAATTATTGCTAAATCTGTATTAGATGAAGAATTTTTTATTGATTAGATCTCTAATATAACCTGCGTATTTTATGTAAGTGCAAGGCGCAAGTGTTTCGAGAAGCGGAGTTTACATGCAATAAATGAGCACCAGAGAAATTCTTAGAGCGCAGCACTTGCATAAAAGAGATAGGTTATGCAAGAGCTCTATTAAAAGGAGCATTATAAATGAGTATTGTAGAGAGGAACTTAGATAAGGGAATTTTAACCATAACCTTTAATCGTCCTGAAAAGTTAAATGCACTTAATGAAGAAGTATTACAAACCTTGCAAGAAATAATTGAGCAAGCTAAATATAATGCAGAAGTTAAAGCGTTATTAATTACAGGAAATGGCAAAGCATTTTGTGCAGGAGCAGATATTAATCGTTTAGCAGAGTGTGATGCACAAAGTGGCTATCAATTTGCTTGTTATGGACAAGAAGTGTTTCGCCAACTTGAAACAATGGGCAAACCTTCTCTTGCTGCAATTAACGGTTTTGCTTTTGGTGGTGGCTGTGAACTAGCGATGGCTGCTACGATGCGTATTGCTTCCATGAATGCTCAATTTGGTCAGCCTGAAATTAAATTAGGCGTCATTCCTGGGTATGGTGGCACCCAACGTTTAGCTCGTTTGGTAGGTAAGGGTCGTGCGCTTGATTTATGTTTAACAGGCCGCTTCATTGATGCACAAACTGCACTGGCTTGGGGATTAGTTAGTGAAGTTGTTGAACCTGATTTATTGCTTGAGAAGGCAAATCAGATTTTGAAAAATCTAATTTCTATGGCACCTATTGCTGCCACAAGCATTATGGAAGTGATTGATCGAGGTTATGACTTATCCTTAAGTGATGCATTACATCTTGAAGCAGTTCATTTTGCAAAAGTATGTGCGAGTGAAGATAAAGCTGAAGGGGTCGATGCGTTTTTAAATAAAAGGCCTGCGTCATTTAAAGGGGTTTAAAACATGACAGACGTTCGCTTCGAATGCCAAAACCAACTTGGGATTATTACATTAGCGCGCCCACAAGCATTAAACGCAATTAATTTACCTATGATTCAAGCTATACAACATCAATTGTTATTGTGGGAAAAAGATAATTCAGTTCAGGCTATTATTATTCAAGCTGAACCAGGTAAAGCATTTTGTGCAGGCGGTGATGTACGCTGGCTTTATGAGACAGGTTTAAAAAATAAAGCAGAACAAATGCAATTTTTTTGGCATGAATATCGATTAAATCATTATATTCATCAATTAAAAAAGCCTTATATTGCTCTGCTTAATGGTATTACTATGGGTGGCGGTGTTGGCATTTCTTTACATGGTTCTTATGCTGTTGCACAGGAGCAATTCGTCTTTGCAATGCCAGAGACTGGTATTGGATTATTTCCCGATATTGGCGCAAGCTACCTTTTATCTCGCTGTCCCGGCGAGATTGGTTTATATCTAGCTTTAACGGGTAATCGTTTAAACGCTGAAGAAGCTTATACTGCAGGTTTAGTAGATTATGTTGCTAACAATGAAAAGTTTACAGAAATTATTTCTGGTTTGCATAACTTAGATTTAAGTAATAATGCTCATCAACAAACAAAAATATTTTTACAACAAATTGCAACGCATTCTAAAATAACATTTCCCAATATTGAGAAAATTAATCAATACTTCTCAGAGTCTAGCGTACAAAACATCATGACAGCGTTAAGAAAAAGTGAGGATTCTTGGGCTTTAACCACGCTACAAATTCTAGAGCAAAAATCTCCTTTAAGTTTAGCTGTCAGCTTTGAACAAATTAGGCGAGCTAAATCACTGTCTATGGCTGATTGTGTAAAAATGGACTATCGCTTAGTAACTCATTTTATGCGTGATCATGACTTTTATGAAGGCATAAGAGCGTTGTTAATTGATAAAGATAAAAACCCACGCTGGTCACCCAATAGTTTAAGTGCAGTCACGCCTGCTTTAGTGGCTAATTATTTTGAACAAGATGGCGAAGAATTGTCTTTAATTGAAAATTAAATCTATAACTTTTATAACCATTCAACGCGTATTCAAATGTTTCTGTTTATAGGTCAATTTATTTGAATTGTTGTTCCCGCGCAGGCGGGAACCTATCTAAAAATTAACTTCCGTGCTGACTTAATGTAAGGCATTGTTGCATGGATAAGTTTTTAGAGTTAATTATAACCAAAAGTAATTCTATGTCATCTCCGCGCAGGCGGGGATCTATTCATCAATTAGCACTGAAGTTAATTTCTAGATGGATTCCTGCCTGCGCGGGAAAGACATTTATTATCTACGCAACAATGCCGCGCGGAAACGACAGAGGGCTTAATGTTCCTTAATTATATACCCCTTGAACAGTTACTAACTTTTATTTATTAAAATTCTATCCGAGATTAGGACTAATTTAAGGTAGGGCTCTGAAATACATTAATTATAAATCATGGATAAATTTTAATAGCAGCTCATTAAATTCATCAGGTTTATCAAGCATGACTGCATGTCCTGCGTTCTTAATAAGTTGGATTTTATTTCGCCAAAGTTTCTTAAATTTTATTTCCTGTTGAATATAATCATAATTAATTGCAATATCGTTTTCACCACCTATTATTGCGATAGGCTTATCCCAATTCGCAACAATATTACACTGATTTCTACCTATACCATCAATTATTGATTGCGGATAAAGTACACGCGCGTCTTCATCCGTATTAAGTATGGCATCAACTAAAAATTCTTTTTCAGCACGAGCGTCATAGCCAGAAACACTTGCTAGTAATTGTGCCTCATCATACGTTAAATGCGCTTTGCCAAAGCAGTCCATGATTTTTGAATCAAGGGCCTTAAAGCCTTTTTGGATCCCTTGCAAGGAAACTTCTAAAGGTGGAGTGCCTGTAAGTAGTAAACCTATCAGTTGCGGAACTCTATCAACCATTTCTAAAGCGACATGCCCGCCTAAAGACCAGCCGATAATTACTAATTTTTCGATTGATAAGGATTGCAACGCAGCAATAATTGCCTCAGCAAAGCCTGGAAAATTATAAGTTTGCAGTGGTGAAAGAGGAGGTGGGCTTTGACCATAGCCAGGTAAATCAATTGCAATACGGTGATAGTTTTTAAAAATATCGGTATTTATTTGCTGAGAAAAGAACGTTTTATTCGTGCAATGCCCATGCAGAAACAAGAGCGAAATAGGCGCTTTTGGATTTTCTTCCCAAATTGAAAGCATAGTAGAAAAAGACAATAATAATTATTAGGAAATCAATTGATGATATAATAGCACAATGCAAAAAAAAAATACGCTTAGGAATTATGTGCATTCATAAATAGCGAGGCAATATTTTCCCGCTATTTAATTAATTTAAATACTAGCTAGATGGGTAAAATTGTTTTCCATTAGCACAGGTTTATTGTTAATAATAGCGTCTTTTAAAACAGCAATTGTTCTTACTGAATGACCTGCTTTAAGTTTAGCATGAAAGTTAAATAATAAATTTAAAGCTTCTAATTGTAATGTTTCTATAGTTAAATCTTGTTGGGAAACTAACTTATCCAAGGCAAGGAAAAATTCATTAATGGTATTGCTGTGTTTACCTTTAAAAAAAGATAAAGCAGCGCGTTGATGTAACTCTTTGTGTCCTGTAAGAACTTCTTTAACACCATTAAGTCTTTTAACTAACTCTTTTCTATCACTACATTGTATTAATTTATTAATGTCTGCTTCTATCGAGTAACCTTCAATCGGATGACTACATTTCTCAATTAAAAGTGCTTTTGCCCATCTTAAACCTATTGCTTGTTGATCAGCTTCTTTATCGATAAGAGGAAAATTTAATTGGCGTATTATAGACTCAACTAATCCACTATTATTTTTTTGCGCTAAGGCTGCAATTAAGCGAACTTGATTCTCTTGTGGGTCTAGCCGGTTAAATTTAATTAAATAATTTTTAGGCAATTTAAGTTTAGTAAGATCAAGCTGAGTAAGTATTGTTGTTGCTAAATGATCTACATCAATATAGTCAATATAATTCTCAGTAAGCTGATCTTTAAAAGCTAAAATATCCTCATCAGTATATTGCGAAATATCATTTTCCACTAATTTAGGTAGTAAAATGTTTCGTATAAACGCTATACCTTTTGTAGTTTTGCTACGGTTAAGCATTTCTACCAAGGCGATTAGACGATTACTTTGAGGGAAGTCGCTTTCTTGATAACTCGTCTTATGTAACCGATTATAATCGGCAAGGATTTCGGTAAAGTTAAGTTTATTTAATTTAACTAAAAATTCAGTTTTGCGCTCAAAATTATTCAATTCTTCAACTGCAGATGGTGAGTTACGCAGTAAATCATCTAAATAAGCCTTACTTAAATTTAATAGTTGTTCATCTTTAATTCCACTAATATCATCATTAAGAAAGCGTGGTAAAATTGCTCTTAAAAAATTAGGATTACCTAATTTTAACATAGCTAAAATAGCTATAGTTTTATCGGATTCTTGGGTAAAGTTTAAAGGTAAAATAGCTGAGGTTGGATGATATTTTCTGAACTCATGCAAGAATTCATTAAAATATTCAGGCATTAAGAATAAAGTTTGTTGATGTATGGCATTAAAATATCTACCTACTTTATTTTTATTTTCTTCAATGACATCACGCGTTAATGCCATATACAATTCTTGTTGGGCGGCACGTAAGATAATCGTTTCATCCTGAGTTTTTGTTAGCCGTTGATACTGCTCACGAAATTTTTCAAAATCGATTGTTTTATCAATATTTTTTTTCTCATATGCCCACTCAAATAAAGCTTTAAGAGTTTGATGTTGATAAATTTCAGCATATATTTCATTTTGTAAAAAGCCAGTTACAAAACCACTACCAGTTTGGTAATGAGGAAGGTATCGACTATCACCATTATTAAAAATAATAACATTTAATTTTTGTGGATTGTCTAAGTCAATTGTAGTAGAAGAAATAACTTGGCCGCTCTCGCCACGTCCTGTTGGAAACCTTGAGCGTAATACTTCATTTGCTTCTAAACTATCTATAGGTAATGTAGGAAAGACTAGTTTTGCAATTTGTCGTATATAATCAGCAATTTTCGGTATAAAAAATGCATCATCTAGGCTCATCATCGAAATAGGAATTTCTGCACCAATATATAATATATCATTGGCATAGAAAACACGGATGCGTGGAGGTCGTATTAGATTCCAGCCAAATTGTTTTAATGGTTCTTGCCATGGCGTTAAATCGAGTGAGCGCTGATTTTGCTCTAAGGTATTACAGCTAATGATTTCCCTATCAAATTCGTTTTTTATAAAGAAGGTGGTTGTTCCATGAACAGGTACGACCGGCATTGCTGCAACATCTGGTGTTGCATTATCCATCTGATAAGTTTTCTGATCGGGATAAATAATTTCATGCCTTTTTGAATTACCTCTTAGTACACCCGTTGCGACATGAATTTGGATATCATTGTCGGTAAGTTGAAAATCTTCTATAAGATTAAGAACTTGATCAGTAATAGACTCATTTAAGTCAAGATTGCGGTTAAGAAGTCGGATATTGCCTTGTTCCCAAAGGGTATCAAGCAGTATTTGTTGTAAATCACGGATTTGAATTTGGCTGAAAGGCTTAGCAGCAAAGACAGAATCATCACCTTGTTGGAAACCTTGCGCAACAGAAAATCTTCGTTCATGCATTAGTTTATCTAATGCTTGTTTATCAATACCATTATCAATTAATTTCTCTGTCACATCTTCTTGTTCGAAGCGAAAAATATTGGCCCGCGATAACTTTCTATCAATGCTATGACTGTCAGGATTTAAACACGATCTAGGATAACAATTTGAGCATTGGGATTAAGTTTTCTAACCTTTAAAGCACGGTGTAAATTGGCAGGGCCGGCTCCTACAAAGACATGAATTGGCACAGAATACCTTTTTTTGTTTTATAGTCAAACAATATGCGCTGCATTATACTTTTGAAAGCTTAAGGATTGCTTAAGTAAACCCAATGTATTTAAATTTAAGTTAATATTTGATTTAAAAACAAACAGAATATTTAAAAATTGTTCTAAATTAAATTGGATTAGCTGTATTTGATGGTTTAAAAAAATACGAGTCATGCTATTTTTAAATAAAATTAGACAATTTATGATTTTAAAAATAAAGTAAATGTAGAAAATTTCTTTTAAATTAAAATTTACTTGTTAAGCTTTTAGAAAATATTTAATTAAAAATTTAGCAATTTATAAGGATAGCAAATGCTAAACGCGGAATGGCCTGCCCAAGACTATGCAGTTGGTTCTTATATACAAGCAACTATTGCAGATCATTTACTTTCAAGTTTGCAACTTAAACCAACGGATGATGTTTTAGATATCGGCTGCGGTGATGGTAATTACACACGCAAAATCCTTGATAAAGTGCCTCAAGGGTCAGTATTGGGAATAGATGCGTCAGAAAATATGCTCTCTTTAGCTCAGGATGTCTGTAAAGATTATTCTAATTTTGCCGTACAAAAAAATAATGTACTTGATATGTCTTATACTAATCAATTTGATCAGGTTGTGTCTTTTTGGTGTTTGCAATGGGCGACAGACATTAAAAAGGCATTTACCAATATTGTCCGCGCACTTAAACCAGGCGGCCAGATTTTTACCATTTTTCCTGCTGGAGATGATCCTTATATTATGGCTTATTATGCAATTAAGGAGTCGGGGAAATTTGCAAGTCTTCGCCATTTTGAGGCACCAGTGGATTATAAAGAACTTAATAATTTAGCTACGAATCTAGCCAATATTCCTTGTAAAAGAATTAATGTTGACTTGATTGAAGAATCTTTAGTATTACCAAATTTAGAAATTTTTAAAAAATTTGTAAATGGTATTGCATTTTATCAAGGCCAAATTTCAAACTCTGAAATAAAATTGATTAATGAAGCTATGGTTAATTGGTATGAAAAAAAATGCCAGGAGTATTGGCAAGGCATTTATAAATTTAATCTTTCACTTTATTTAGTAACAGGAGAAAAGTAAGATTAATTTCTAATATACATTAATATTTTAAATAAAGATGGCAACAACAAAGCAAATCTTAGAAGAATTAAAGCAACAGAGTTATATACAACTGCCATTTGATCTTACTGAGGCGCAAATCGAGCAAGCAATAATAGCCTTTTTCCAATTTCTAGATGAACCTAAGGAAATTAAACAAGTTATTAATTTCTCCATAGCGCCTAATCACCGCCGAGGTGATGTTGGTTATCAGCAACGGCAAGCAGATGACCATATTTATAACGACAATAAGGAATTTTTTCATTTCCATCCAGCTATTTTCGATAGGTTTCAAGGTTATTTAGCTGAGCAACAAATCGTGGCCAATTTTTTACATCAAGCCAGGCTAATTTGGGATATAGTTTATAATTTTGTACTTAATATTTTTACATTACTTGAGCCCGTCTATCCGGGGATAGTTGATAAAATATTTGCAACAAGTAAATCACATATCCTTTTAAGGTTTTTAAAATATGATTGGCAGCAATCAGGAAAATATCTAGCTAAACCTCATTATGATGCGGGCTCTTTTACCTTAGCTATTGCAGAAAGTTGTCCTGGTTTAAGAATTGGTAGAGATCCACGTGATTTAAAAATAATAAAACATAAACCTAATCATGCTATTTTTATGCTTTCATCAAATTATCAAAAAATAATTAATACCTCAGACCTATTTCCAGCTTGGCATGATGTAATTCAGCTTGATGAAAATTTAATTGGGCAGCCATTTGCGCGCTGGGCATTGGTCGCCTTTATTGATGGACATGGCGTTGAGGCATTACCAAGAACAGAGACTCATAAGTGGTTTACAACTTAATTTTGACTAGAGTTTTCTATTTACAGCCGACTTAGCAAAGAAATCTATTTAATAATCTCGCTTTAACTTTAGTTAAAAATACCCCATTAAATATTTCAAATAAATCCTATATGATAGAATTTGGCCTATTATAAGAAACAAAAATGACCTTTTTAAAAAAGTATTTTTACCTTTTAGCTAGTATTATGCTTACAGGTTATCTCTTATCTGTATCAGCAACTTTATTTAATCCTTTTTTAGCAGCGCTTATCCTTGCATTAGCATTAAAACCTTTTGCCTCGATACTTGAAAAGTATAAAGTGCCAAGATTATTAAGTACAATTGTTTCAGTATTGTTGCTTATACTTATTCTTGTCGTATTGGTTGTTTTTTTTCAAGAACAAGTGCGTAGTATCGATTTTGAATTGGACAATTTTAGTCAAAATATAGTCGGTATTCCTACAAAGATACAAAACTGGATTACAAGCATCTTAGGAGTTAGTCAGGAGCAACAACAATCTATTCTTATGGAAGGCTTTACATCAGTAGTAAGGAATAGTACTTTTTTAGTTAGGCGAACTATGTCTTTCACGGCTTCCGTTTTTACAGCGTTTTTAATTTTTGCTACTGTGCTGTTCTTTCTGCTTTACTATCGAAAAAACCTTGTTTTATTTCTTTTTAAAATTACTCAATCCAAGAATCATGCTTCCTTAAAAGTCATTTTAAAGCGAGTTCAAATTGTAGTAGAAAATTATATATTTGGTTTGTTTTTGGTCATGTTTGTTGTCGCTTTATTAAATACTCTTGGGCTTTGGATCTTAGGGATTGAACACGCTGTTCTTTTTGGCGTAATGGGAGCGATTCTTACATTGATTCCCTATATCGGCATTTTTATTGGCTCATTGCTTCCTGCAATTTTTGCTTTGCTAACGACGGGATCTCTCTGGTATATGTTAGGCGTTATCCTTGTTTTTATGTTAGTACAATTCTTAGAGGGTAATTTCTTAACACCTAATATTGTAGGTAAACAAGTAAGTGTTAATCCCTTTGCCGCTATTCTCGGTTTGTTTATTGGCGGATTATTATTAGGCATTACAGGTGTTATGTTTGCTCTTCCAGTGCTAGCAATTGTTAAAGTTATCTGTGATGAAATTAAACCTTTAAGGCCGATTGGTTACTTAATTGGTAATTTTGACTAGATAAATAAAATGGATTAAACGTGAAGAAATCTAATTTATTTGCCTCGATTCCATATCCTATTATTCAGGCACCAATGGCCGGCGGTATCGTATCGCCTGAATTAACAGCTATGGTTTCAAATGCTGGAATGTTAGGTTCAATTGCAAGTGGATATCTTAATTTAGAAGACTGTGAAAAATTAATTTTAGCGGTTAAATCGCTTACTTCTCGTCCTTACATAGTTAATATTTTTATTGAAGAGCCTCGATGTAAAGAGCAACTTTTACCAAAACCTAAAACCATTTTAATGTTAGAGAAAAAGGCAGGGCTGGCGCCAAAAAAAACATTTATCATTCCAAAAACAATTCATCAAGAAAGTTTTGTCCAATTATTTATTAAACATAAAGTACCTATTGTCAGTACTACTTTCGGTATTTTTGATGCTGATATAATTAAGTACATAAAAATGCATGGGATAAAATTACTGGTAAATTGCTGTAGTTTGGATGAAGCGCAATATGCTGCAGCGCAAGGTGCAGATGCATTAATTTTACAAGGAACAGAAGCTGGTGGCCATCAAGGTAGTTTTTTAATCAACAAGCCTAATGAGATAACTACCTTAGAACTGCTAAAACAAGTTAAAAATTTAACACTAAATTTACCTATAATTGCTGCTGGCGGAATTAATTTAAAAAATATTAAATTTTACTGGAAAGAGGGGGCATTAGTACAATTAGGCACACTTTTTATGCTTAGTAATTTAAGCTTATTAAGTAGAGAATGTATACAATATATTTTAGCAAATCAACCCTTAATTAAAACGAAGCTTACCGATGCTATTACAGGTAAATGGGTACGCAGTATAGAAAATCTTTTAGTAAACAGTTTAATGAAAGCGGATTATCCTTTTCCAATACAACACTATGCGACTACTTATTTAAGAAGTATGTGTAAGAAAAAAAGCCTTTTCGATTTCGCAGGTCTTTGGCTAGGAAAACATGATAAATATCAATTTTTATTAACAGAAGATTTGATATACCTTCTAAAATCTGCTTATGAGGACTATTTAAAAGGGTAAAAGGCGAGAGAAGCATATTAAAGCAAAGATAATAAAAAGGGCTCTACGAGCCCTTTTCTATTATGGATTAGTACCAGTAGTACCTGAAGTAGTGGAATTACCAGAAGTAGTTGAACTGTTATCATCGTTTTGTACTTCACAAGTAATTTTAGTGCAATCACGGCAATGCTTAGAAGCAAATTTAAATGCATCTTCAGCTGACATTTTTTGTTGTGCCATTTTATCATCAGCTGCTTTGTCAGTTGCAACATCGCTGCTACTAGCATTTGTAGTACACATCCAATTAGCTTTCATGTTAGTGCTAGGAGTTTGATTATTTGTGCTTGAGCTAGCAAAAGCAACGCTTCCTGCCATTAAAATAGAAAATCCTAATATTACTTTATTCATGATGCTCTTCCTTTTTGTTTAAGTTAATTATCCTATTATGAACATCTAAATCTACGACAATTAATTATAGCAGAATAATAATTAATAAGTGATCAACTTTTCACTAAGGTAGTGACATACCTGATCTATTACCATAATTATCCAACTGAGATGTAATACAGCATCTTTAAGTAAGAAATTTTAAAAACCTTGCCTTAAAGACTATTTTGTTTGCCGTAACGCTAAGGCAAGAAAAACATAACTCCAACCACTCACCAATATCTCAATAGCAATAAGCAGGCCAATAACCCAAAGTCCACTGACAGGCCAGCTACTAAGAATAATAACACCCATAATAATAGATGCAATACCCGCTAAAATAAGCCAAAACCATCCTTTGGTTTTTTTTAGGGTAAAAGCCATCATAAAGCGGATAAAACCAATAGCAATTAAAAGCCAAGCTAAGAAAGCTGTTATAAGAGTTGAAGCTAATATGGGATCATAAATGATTAAAATACCTGCCCATATATAAAGCAAAGCAATAAGAATGTGCCAGGTTACTGCTTTCCATCCTTTACATTTAAAAGCATCTATAAGCTGAATGACCCCAGCAATAACAAGAATAGCACCGATGAGTATGATGCTTGCTAAAGTAACAGCTACTAACGTTCCTAAAGCTAAAGTGCCCAGGATAATAAATAAAATCCCTAAACCTAGCAGCCAGCCCCAATGACGTTTTAAGCTTGCTGGAATTAATATATTGTTACTATTGTTGTCCATAACTTTTACCAGTTGAAATTTTTTTATTAATAATAGATTATCGGCACAATAAATTATAGTAGAAGTCTATTAATCCAGGCAAATAGGGTTAAGCTTTAGGAGTTAAGATGGATCAACAGCTTATCAATAAGTTACGTAAAGACACACCAGGCTGTAAACATGTACTGCATTTCAATAATGCAGGTGCTGCTCTAATGCCTACCCCTGTTATTAACGCTTTACAATCTCACCTTAATTTAGAAGTCCAAATAGGTGGTTATGAAGCGGCTGAACAGGTTAGCGATCAAATTGAAAGTTTCTATTCCTTAGCTGCAAGACTTATTAATAGCCATGCTGAAGAAATTGCTTTTATGGATAATGGTACGCATGCGTGGGCTATAGCTTTTCATAGTTTGCTTTTAAAAAGAGGCGATAGAGTTTTAACTTGTATAAGTGAATATGCCAGTAACTATTTAACACTCTTACAACAAGCTAAAAAATGCGGAATTATTATAGAAGTTATAAAAAATGATAAGTATGGCCAGGTTGATATAGATGATTTAAAACAGAAACTAAATAAAGATGTTAAGTTAATTGCAATTACACATGTCCCAACTCAAGGTGGCTTGATTAATCCAATTGTAGAAGTAGGAAAAATTGCTCGCGAAATGAATATTCCATATCTATTGGATGCTATCCAATCAGTTGGTCAATTGCCTATTGATGTGGAAACCATTGGTTGTGATTTTCTCTGTGCTACTGGACGTAAATATTTACGGGGCCCACGAGGAACGGGATTTTTATATGTTCGTAGAAAAATGCTTAAAGATTGCGAACCCATGTTTATTGATCTACATTCAGCAACTTGGACAGCAATGAATAGTTATCAATTAAGAACAGATGCTCGCTGTTTTGAAACGTGGGAACAAAATATTGCTGCCAAGATTGGTTTAGCCAAAGCGATAGAATACGCACTTGATTTAAGTATGCCTGTTATTTGGCTTAGAATTAAATATTTAGCAAATCTATTACGTCAACAATTATCAGACATACCGGGGCTTACATTACAAGACTTAGGCGAAAATCAATGTGGATTAGTTACTTTCAATTTAGAAAATCTTTCTGCGCCTGCCCTTAAAAAACAGTTAGCTCAATTAAACATGAATGTCACTATATCTCTACAAGAGTACGCACGCCTAGACTTAGAAAGCAGAAATATTAAAGAGTTAATTAGAGCATCTGTTCATTATTATAATACAGAGGAGGAAATAGGATATCTCTGTGCAGCATTGAGAAGGTTAGCTGGGAATCCAAAATAATTTTAAAAGATTATTTATGATTATTTTGTTAAAGTAATGGTAATAAGATTACCTACGTCATGGATGTACCCTTGTGAATTTATTTATAACTATTTTCATTCTACTTATTTCAGGTCCGCTAATGGCTAAACAAAAGACTGAGTTATTTAATCATCATGATCTTTCTGGCTGGCAACATATTGGTGAAGGGGCCTTTCATGTTAAAGATAACTTATTAGTCACTGAAGGAGGGATGGGATTACTTTGGTACACTAAACAGAAATTTGGTAATGTTAAATTAAAAGTAGTTTATAAAGTTGATTATCCAGAAGCCAATTCCGGTATTTTTATTCGTATTGCTGATAAACCTAAGGATGTCTGGGATGCAGTGCATCAAGGCTATGAAGTACAAATCTGTGATAAAGGAAAAGAAGTTCATAATGAGTACTACCGAACAGGCGCAATTTATACCATGGCCAAACCATTAAAGCTTGCTTCCTATCCGCCTGGCCAGTGGAATACTTTTGAGATTATGATGAAAAATAATGAGGTAAAAATTTTCTTAAATGGTCAATTGGTAAATGACTTTTATCCTACTCAATCTATGCCAAAGAAAAAGCTATATTCAGATCCAGATAGAGGGGTTCGGCCTGAAATAGGTTATATTGGTATACAAAATCATGATCATACGGCTTTAAATAAAAATAGTCATGTTTATTTTAAAGAGATAAGCGTGACACCACTTAAAGAGTAACTGTTCATGTGATGACGCCAACTTAAGAACAGCTCTTTCCTTCCTGTGGGGCTATGTCGCATAGTTAATAAATGTCTTTTTCTAAAGCCAATGTCATTCCCGCGTAGGCGGGAATATATCTCTGCACAGTGCGGGTTTTAAGATGGATTTCCGCCTTCGCGGAAATGACAAATTCTTAAAATTAACTGAACCATTAACTTGAGTAACTACAACTTTTAGTTTAATGTTGCCTTGCAAAATTTTTTGCAGAGCTTCTACTTTCTATAATCCACCTCTTGAAACCTTTGCGCCTTGCACTAAAGTAAAATCTATAAGTGATGTAAGAGAGTTAAGGTTAAAAACAATTTTTGCTTAATTGATATTATAAGTCTTTAGGCAATTAAACCCTTTTTTATCTTCATTTTTGGTACTATAAATAGCCTTCCCTTCCATTAACTCACAGATTTGTTCAGTACTTAATGAGTCTAGGCAAGTAGTTAATGATAAATTTTTGCACATACTAAAAATATTATTTTGAGAGTTAATGGCATAATAATGATCATTGCTCCATTTAGCCTCGTCAGTTGTAAAGTAGGTAGTAAAATCTTGTATAGTTAAATCATCATTTAAATGAAAGATTTTCATGGCTGGATTATTATAATGACGTCGGCTTATAGAGGGAGTTGAGTAAGCATACAGATTTTTCCCGTCTTTGAGAGTAATTTTACGTAATTCATCATAATGACTATGCGATGTTAATAAAGAAATTTGCTGATAATTTTTATGATATTTATTAAGTAACTCAATAAATTGTGCTAAAGGCTCATCGTTCCAAACTTTTTTATTACGATAATCTATTCCCGGCTCTTCATGCATAGCAATTAATAATTGTTTAGCTTGATGGTTTTTTAGTTGAGCCGCTAGCCATTTTAATTGCTGTTTGGCATCAGCGTCCTGATTAAAATAAGCTGGAATCCAAAGCGGGAGTTTAGTAAATTGAGTTGCGTTTAAAACTATAAGTATTATGTCTTTATTTTTTGGAATAACATACGTTATATAGTAACCGCCACTCTGCATAGCAGTTTTATCTATCATTAACCCATCGCAATAAGCACAAGCGCCTTGCCAATCATAGGCATAGCTTAGTGGTGACTTACCTTGTTTTGCAAAAGGTTGATAGTTACCTTCAAGAGAATCATTATTACCTGGAATATAAAAAATTGGTTTATGCGTGTTATCTGCTGTAAATAAATCATGAAATATTTTCGCTTCATACTCTGCTTTGCTGCTAGCCTTGCTAAAAAAGGGAAAATGATGAGTAGGTAAATCGCCTAGAAGGAGAATAAAATCGACCTTTTGTTGCAGCGTTTTAAATCTGTCTAAAGTAGAAGACCATAAGATATCGCCTGTATCATGTCCATTGCCGGTGACATTATTCGCTCCATAATGAATATCTGAAAGCGCCAAAAAGCGGATAGCAGACCAGGTAGGCTGGGTAGCGATGAAAATAAAGAAACCAATCAATATTTTTAGTAATTTGTTCAAGGAATAGAATGAAAATATGATTTTTGTTCATTATAATCGAAAATTAATAAGATACAATGTCCACTTTAAGTTTGTTTGTTTAAGCGCTTTCCCTTAAAATTATCGCTTTTTAAACTAAGGTTTTGTATGTCCGAATTTTATGAGGATTTTACTAAAAGAAGAACGTTTGCCATTATCTCTCACCCAGATGCTGGTAAAACCACTGTAACAGAAAAGTTATTGTTATTTGGTGGTGCTATTCAGTTAGCAGGTACTGTAAAAGGTCGCAAAGCAGACAGACATGCAACATCTGACTGGATGGAAATGGAAAAAGAACGGGGAATTTCCATTACAACTTCAGTAATGCAATTTGTGCATAATGAACACGTGATTAACCTTCTTGATACGCCTGGCCATGAGGATTTTTCAGAAGATACTTATCGGACTTTAACCGCAGTTGATTCAGCGCTTATGGTAATTGACGTTGCTAAAGGAGTTGAAGAACGAACGGTTAAATTAATGGAAGTATGTCGGTTGCGCGATACACCTATTATGACCTTTATTAATAAATTAGATCGAGAAGGTCGAGAGCCTATTTCTCTACTTGATGAAGTAGAAGACGTATTAGGTATTCAATGTGCGCCTGTCACCTGGCCTGTTGGTATGGGTAAACGCTTTAAAGGAATTTACCATCTCTATCAAGATAAAATTTATCTTTATCAGCCAGGAAAGAATGCGCAAAAACAAGAAGCGGTTCAGATTGATGGTTTAGATAATCCTGAGCTTGATCAATTACTTGGTGATGTTGCGCAAGAATTGCGTGATGAAATTGAGTTAGTTAAAGGTGCTTCGCATGAATTTAATTTAACTGATTATTTAGCAGGTAAGTTAACGCCCGTCTATTTTGGTTCAGCGATTAACAATTTTGGTATTAAAGAATTACTTGATGATTTTACAATGCACGCGCCAGGCCCACGACCTCGCCAAGCCCTTGAGCGAGAAGTAAACCCTGACGAATCTAGTTTTAGTGGGTTCGTTTTTAAAATTCAAGCAAACATGGATCCTAAGCATCGTGATAGGATCGCTTTTTTACGTATTTGCTCAGGCACATTTAAACGAGGAATGAAGTTAAATCACTTACGTTTAGGAAAAGAAGTTGTAATTGCTAATGCGTTAACCTTTATGGCAGGGGATAGATCACATGCTGAAACGGCAATGGCAGGTGATATTATTGGGTTACATAACCATGGAACTATTCGTATTGGTGACACCTTTACTCAAGGTGAGGTGTTAAAATTTACTGGGATTCCCAATTTTGCTCCTGAATTGTTTCGCTTGGTGCGCTTAAAAGATCCTTTAAAAAGTAAAGCTTTATTAAAAGGGCTAGTTGAACTATCTGAAGAAGGCGCTACTCAAATCTTTAGACCATTAAATAGTAATCAATTGATTTTAGGGGCCGTAGGTGTATTGCAATTTGATGTGGTTGCACATCGACTTCGTCATGAATATAAAGTTGATTGTGTTTATGAATCAGTGAATGTGTCTTCTGCCCGCTGGGTTTATTCAGAAGATGATAAGGCAATGCAAGAGTTTCGTACAAAAGCATATGATTATTTAGCCCTAGATGGTAGTGACACTTTAATCTATTTAGCGCCTACTCGAGTTAATTTAACTATGGCTGAGGAACGTTATCCTAAAATTCAATTTTCATCAACAAGAGAACATTAAAGGATAGTAAAAGGTCTCTTAATATAATGAGAGGCCTTTATTAACATACACACGGTGCTGTTGATTCGGGGCAGATTGAAGAAGTTAATGAATCACTTATGTTTTGTGTATATTTATCCATAGATTTAAACAGATGATAACGTGTTAGCTTATTAGCAGTACTTGCCCCTGCTAAAAGAGATATGATAGCACTTCCTAAAGCAATACCCATGGTAATTCCTTGCGCGGTACCTGCCATAGTTGTTAATGGACCAAATATTAAACCACCAATAAAAATACCTAATGCTGCTCCTAGAACTGCACCTACTAAAGCACCACTTAAGGTACAAGCCGCCATGATAATTGTTTGATCAGTTGTTGCTGTTATGCAGGTTTGCTTGTATTGAGTAGCAGTATTTATAAAATTTTTTATTAGTTGATCTGCTTTTTGAAAATCATTCATAGATAATTTATTTAAGGCAGACTTAGTTTTAACAAATTCTGACAGTAAATCACTCGTCTGTTCAATAATTTTTTGAATCCCTGGTGCTTTATTCTCTAAACGACCTTTAAGATAAGCTTTGCAAAGTTGTTGATGAAGTAGAAGCTTAAGTTTTAATAAATCACTCTCATTATAATAGGCGTTACTCAGATTTAATTGTTGAATACTTTTGAGTGTGGTAAAAAATGATGGGTTTGCTTCTTTTAAGTTTTGAAAAAACATTCTAATTAACTTATCTTTAAGCTTTGCATTTTGTTCAGGGAGCTCATAGCTAGTCATTAAAGTAATCTGAGCAGTATAATCTAGTTGACAAAAATGGCGTAGGAAAAGTAATTTGGCATGTTCTTGCCGGCTAATAAAATTTTCCTGTAAAAATTGCTTAATCTGGTGACTTAATAAATCAAGGTTAGTTAAATTGGTTTCAGAATTATTTAAGCCTATGCGATGCGCAAAATCCAGAATAATTTGCGGCTGATTTTTATAGCACGCTACTGCAATGTCAATTTGCTGATTAATAAACTCAGTCAATTCTCCTCTATCAATCATAGAGTAGCGAGCTAGCGTTTCAAAAAAGTAAGTAGCAGAATAGGTAAGAGCGTCAGAAATTTGATCATGATAAGCTGGTGGCCCACTATAGGAGGGATGATAGCGAAATAGATTGTGAAAACTTTTAAGATGAATTCTTTCATCAAATTTACGCTGACCAAATAGACGGAAATCACCCAGGGCACCACCAAAATCAATTTGTACAGCCCGTGTATTACCTATATTAGGTATTAAATAATAATTTTTATTATGAATGATGAAAGCTTCACTATACTCATCAATATCAGGTTGCCTAGCTAATTTAAATTTATAATATTTGATATGATTAATAGATATTTCTTCAATTTCATTTAAAGGATAATCTTGGGGAATTGCTTTTTTTATACAATAGCCAATGTAACGCGCATTCTCAAAGATAGGGATAAGCTCTTGGTCAGTTGATTTTTTTATGGGGACGGCGCCAATATTTTTATAGTGGGTATCAGGATCATCAATGATGCCACGCTTTGCTAATCCAGGTATCAGATCTTTATAGCGTCCTGCCTCTGTCATTGTATCAATGCAGATATCGTACTCAAAATAACGAGGCCTATGATGAGGTAGCGTGTAGAATTTATCACCCACTACCCTACGTAATTCTTGATAAGCTGGTAATTGATAAGCAAGATAGGCATCTAAGTATAAATCTCGGTAATCTTGAAATAATTCAGAGGCAATATAGAGCCCTTTGTCAAAAGACAAAGGAAGATAAGAAACATTAGCAATAATACTTGGATCTTCGCCAATTTTTTCAGCGATAAAACGCATAATTTGACTAGCGAAAACCTCGCAGATATTTTTGTCCTGCTCTGGATCTTGTTTTAAGTAATACTTGCTAATGTCTGTTTGATTAATCATGTTATAAATAACCGTGTTTTTAAGGGTTTCTGCCTTAAATATCCAAATAATTTCTGATTTTAGGGCCTATTATAATCAAAATTTGATAAAGTTCTAGACATATTGATTTATTGAAATTAAATTTGGTTAGGAAAAGCCTTTAATAAAAGGGTAAGTAGTTTTGCTATACTTAACGCTAAAAGTTAGTTAGGAGTAATTTTGCATAACAAACGGATTTGGTATCAAAGCTTTGTTGACCCGATAGAGCAGAAGAATTATTTAACCCATCTACAAACCTATTTAGATACCTATGCAGATAAAGGATTTAAATTTGAAGTACATGGATTGACGCCGCCTGATAAAAATTTGCATCCCTTAACTGAGTTTCGTTGTGCAGCACAGACCATACAAAATGCGATTAAAGCTGAGAAGGATGGATTTGATGCTTTTGTAATTGGGCATTTTCAAGAGCCAGGTATCAATGAAATTAAAGCTATTTTAGATATACCTGTCATCGGACTCGGTGAGACAAACATGCTCTATGCCTGTAGCATTGGGCGGACCATAGGATTAGCCACTATTAATCCAATTTTTATTCCTTGGCATGAAAATCAAATAAATTATTATGGTTTAGAGCGACGAATTGTCTCTGTGCAAGCCGTCAATGCTCAAGTTGATGATTTTGAGCAAGCATTCACTAATAAAGCTGTTTATAAAAAATTACGTAATAATTTCTTAGAGCAAATTAAGCCTATGGTAGCAGAAGGCGTTGAAGTCATTATCTTAGCAGGTGGCTTACCAATGCTTTTACTTGCCCGACAAAAAAATCTAACCGTTGATGGTGCGGTTATTGTAAATGGTATAGCAGTTTGTGCTAAGTTTGCCGAAATGGCTTTAAAATTACAGGAATTAACTGGAAACTTTATCAGCCGTAGGGCAACTTATATACAAGCAAATACACAAACTATTAATGAATTTTTAAATTTGTTTTGCCAAAAATAGGTATTGCTCATTAAGCTTAGCTTTTTCTTACTCTTTGGCAAAATTTAAAGGAATTATTAGATTATGCAACCACAAGTTATTCTTATTACGGGCTGTTCAAGTGGGATTGGTTATGATGCAGCACTTGCATTAGCTAAGCGTGGTCATCGCGTCATTGCTTCTTGTCGCAAGACAGAGGATTTACAAAATTTATTAGCCCAAGGCTTAGAAGCTGTTTTATTAGATGTAAATGACTCTGCTTCAATTAAACAGGCATTCCAAGAAGTTTTAACTAAGACAGAGGGTCGTTTAGATGTTTTAATTAATAATGCTGGCTATGGACAAGGTGGGGCACTTGAAGATATTTCGCGGGAAGCTTTACGATTACAGTTTGAAACCAATGTTTTTGGTTTGCTTGATATCACACGCTTAGCAATTCCTATCATGCGTAAGCAAGGTTATGGCCGAATTATTAATATAAGCTCCATTTTGGGTCTAGTTAGCATGCGTTTTCGAGGTGCTTATAATGCTTCAAAATATGCAGTTGAGGGTTTAAGCGACACTTTACGTCTTGAACTTGCGCCCTCAGGCATCAAAGTCATTACCATTGAACCAGGGCCCATAAAAAGTAAGTTTAGAGATAATGTGATTGATGTATCGTTTATGCATATTGATTTTGAGAACAGTCATTTTAAACAGGCATATGACCATATGTTAAACTCTTATAAAGAGCAAAAAGAGGAGTCAATTTTTACCAAAGGAACAGATGCCGTCATTAATAAATTAATTCACGCAATTGAATCATCTAAACCTAAAGCAAAATATTTAGTAACCTTTCCTGCTTATTTATTTGCCTTCTTAAAGCGATTTTTATCCACGAAAATGCTTGATCGCGCTCTGGGTGCTATTTCCAGAAGAGAAATTAAATCTGATTAATTTAAAAGAAAAAATAAAAATTTTACTATTTCCTCTTAAAAATTTAAAAGGAAATAGTAGATGTTAGGACAAGCTTAAGAAATTTGACATTTAGTCTTAATAGAGTGAGGCCCTTTATTTGTTAATTCAACTTGTGCTGCAGCTTCGGCAACTAAGTCAAAAACATCACCATTGCGGATAATGATATCTAATTCATCACCGGCTTTAATCACTCTACCATTAACCTGGCCTGAACGATTTAATCCTTTAACATGCATAATATTACTTTCATCTTGCGTCTGAACTTTACAAACTGCATGAATTTTGAAAATAGTAAAATTAGTAAAAACTTCGGGCGAGTTAGCTTGAAGTTCATAATCTATACTTGTTTTTGGGCTTAAGCTATGAGTCATAGCCATAGTTGCACTGCTTATTAAAGCGCCAGCACATAAAAAACTTAAAGCAATTTTTCGCATTAGTAAATCCTTAGTGTAAAAAACGGCTACTAAGATACCCTTAATTTTTATCTATAGCAATTGTGTCATTGAGTAAATAGGCTGTATTTTCGGTTAGCATTTACAAATCTGCTAACGCTTTAACAATTGATTCTGTCATTGCCTTGGCATCACCAAAGAGCATATAAGTGTTTTCTCTATAAAATAATTCGTTTTCAACACCGGCATAACCCGCGGCAAGACTTCTCTTAACAAATAAAACGGTTTTAGCTCTTTCAACTTCTAAAATAGGCATACCATAAATAGGGGAACTTGAATTAGTTTTTGCTGCAGGATTAGTAATATCATTCGCGCCAATAACAAAAGCAACGTCGCATGTAGCAAAGTCTGAATTGATTTCACTTTGCTCAAAAACACGATCATACGGAATATTAGCCTCCGCTAATAAAACATTCATATGACCAGGCATACGGCCTGCGACCGGATGAATAGCAAAACGTACACGAATAGAGCGTTTTTCTAACGCATCCATTAATTCTTTAACCGCGTGCTGAGCATGAGCCACAGCCATCCCATAGCCTGGAATAATAATAACATCTTGAGCATTACTTAATAAAAAGGCAGCATCTTCACCATTTGCTTGCCGAACGGATTGATTATCACGTTGAATGGCAGCAGTATTATCATCTGTAGTTCCTTGGAAACCACCAAAAATGACATTAATTATTGAGCGATTCATGCCAACACACATGATATAGCTTAAGATAGCACCACTGGCACCCACTAAAGCGCCGGTGATCACTAAAAGATTATTACTTAAGGTAAAACCAATGCCAGCAGCAGCCCAACCTGAATAAGAATTAAGCATGGAAATGACAACCGGCATATCGGCACCGCCGATGGGTATAATTAATAAAATACCAATTAAAAAAGCTAAAAAAGTCAGACTTGAAAAAATACTTAATGTCTGCTGCATAACAAAGGCTGCCAAAAGCGCTAAAATAACGAGGGCAATAATTAAATTAATCCAAACATGTCCTTTAAAACGAATAGGTTGGCCTGACATAATCCCTTGTAGTTTTAAAAAAGCAATAATTGAACCTGAAAAAGTAATAGCCCCAATAATTAAACCTAAGCTCATTTCAATTAAGCTTTTAAGTTCAATATCGCCAGGTACGCCAATATTAAAAGAAGCAGGAGAAAGAAAAGCACAAAATGCTACTAAAACTGCAGCTAAACCTACTAAAGAATGAAAGGCGGCAACTAATTGCGGAATAGCGGTCATATTAATTTTAAGGGCAATAATAGTTCCTACAATCCCGCCAGCAATGATAAGACTTATTAAGAGTAGATGATGATTGATGGTTGGCATTAGCAAGGTTGCAACAACAGCAATGATCATACCGAGTATACCAAGTAGGTTTCCACCTCTTGCTGTAACAGGACTAGCTAATCCTTTAAGAGCTAAAATAAAAAAGACAGCGGCAATTAAATACAGAAATGAAATTAATGAAGTCATGGTTGTATCCATTATTATTTTTTATACATTCTTAGCATCCGTTGCGTAACAACAAAGCCGCCGAAAATATTTATTGCAGTAATAAAAATTGCAAATCCACCTAAAATTGTTATCGTGCCTAATAATTTATTACCTGCAGCAATCAAAGCACCTAAAATAATGATACTTGAAATGGCATTCGTTACAGACATGAGAGGGGTATGTAAAGCAGGTGTTACTTTCCATATTACGTAATACCCAACAAAGCAGGCTAATACAAAAATAGTTAAAATGGCAATATAATCATTTGCACTAACAGTATGATTTAACATGCTAAACCTCCTTTGTTTTTTGAAATGGCATGTAGGAACCTTCATGACAAAGCAATGCTTGCTGAAGAATTTCATCTTCCACATTAAAACATAATGAAGTTGGCGCAACTGTAATTAAACGTATTAAATTTAAGACATTGTTAGCATAAAGTTCACTGGCAGTTGCAGGTATTAACCCTGCAAAATTGCTATAACCAATGATAGTAGTATCACTATGTTTAATTATTTGATCTTTTTCACTTAATTCACAATTGCCCCCACGTGCAGTAGCTAAATCGACAATAACGGAGCCCTCTTTCATTTCCTCAACCGTGTCGCGCTTAATTAATACAGGTGCAGGTCGACCTGGGATAAGAGCCGTACTAACAACAATATCAGCAAGTTTGGCGTATTTATGAATAAGTGCTGCTTGACGTGCCTTATAGCTTTCACTCATTTCATTGGCATAGCCACCTGCTGCTTCAAGATCAGCGTCATCTTCAACCTCAATAAATTCAGCGCCTAAACTTTCTACTTGTTCTTTAGCCGCTCGGCGTACATCAAAAGCATAAACGACAGCGCCTAAACGTTTAGCCGTAGCAATAGCTTGTAAACCCGCAACACCAGCCCCAAGTATTAAAATTTTAGCCGGTTTAATCATGCCAGCAGCGGTCATCATCATAGGAATTGCTCGATTAAAATGATTAATGCCTTCTAACACGGCGCGGTAACCTGCTAAATTAGCCTGCGAAGATAGACTATCCATAGCTTGAGCTCGGCTAATTCGCGGAATTAAGTTCATCGAAAAAAGGCTTATTCTATGTTTGCAACACCATTTAATTAGTTCACTTTCAGGTTCATTATCAACAGGTGCGATAATAAGTGCCTTATCAGGTAGAGTCGTTAGTAAGGTAGGATCTGGCGTATTAACAAAGGTTACTACATTGGTATTATTTAATAACTCTTTTCGATTATCGCTGATACTTGCTTCAACTTCTTCATAAGCTTTATCACTAAAACCAGAAGCAAGGCCGGCATTTTTTTCGCAATAAACTTTAAAGCCCAATTTGGTGTATTGTTTAACAACAGATGGAGTGATAGCAACCCGTGAGTCTGCTGGGCTTTCATTCAAAGCAGCAATAATCATAGCTAATCCTTTAACTAAATAATTTATCGTATGATATACCAATAGATTTTGCTAGTTTTTATAGAAATTTGGAATAAATTTATGAAATTAGCTCACTAAATTTAGCTAAATTATTTCTTTATCAAATTCCAGAAATTAAGGAAAGATTTAAAAAGGCTAGTTTTCTTACTATAGCATTATTTAGAAAGTAATTAATGATAAAGAGGGATATAGTTGACTATATCCCTCTTTAAAGATTTAAGAAGTGTATTTAATTTCAGATGATACTTGTTCCATATCGTGAGTTTGCTGAGGCGCGAATAACAATTGTGGTGATTTTGCATAACTGTAGCCTTCACCCTTAAAGGCACTAATATTGACACCTTTAATGTTCTCTTCTCTAAATGCGCTTGCTACTTGTCCTAATAGGCCTTTTGTATCCTCAACAGAGGCAGTAACGCCTGCTGTATTATAGCCCATTAGTACGACTCCGCTGACCTTTTTATGTATATGTGCTTTTACACACTCTGCAATTTGACTTGGACTACAATCAGCAATTTTTTTAGAATCACCAAGAGTAGGACCCATAAAGACCAAGGTAGGTTGTTTTTCATTATCTTTATTTACACTGTCAGATATAGTGAGAACTTTTTTAACGACTTCAAAGTGGTAAGAAGACACTCGAACGCATTGATTTGGATACTTCTCTTCGCTATAAGCGTCGTAAGCTTTTTTAAGTTCACCATGTAAGCCAGGCGGGGTAATAATTGTATGAGTTTTATTACTAAGATAATTTTCAACATTACCGTTTTGCTGCGCCTCAAGTTTATACTTCTCTGGCATCACAGCTAATAAAGTCACATCACATTTAATAAAATGGTCTATACCTAATCTATCAATCATAAGGCTTTTAATAGCATCATTACGAACATTTCTAAGACCTTCAGGGTATTTAGAAGCAAAAGCGATAAAAAGCTCTACTTCTTGACTATAAAATGTTGAACGTCCAGTAGGGAAATGAAGGCTTAGATTTTCTCTAAGTTGAGTATTATTTTCTTGGCCAATTAATCGGTGCATAAGCTCAAGGTACTGAACATACAAGTTAGGTTTTACTGTGGGGGAACAATTTTGACTAAGCGGCTCTAAAATATCTAAATGATTAATAGATGCTACTTTTTCTAAGAAATCTATTTGCTCAGATGTCAAATGCGAAATATTAGCAATGTTCGATTTAAAATTTGTAAGTTCTTGCTGACCTCTTTCGGTTAGCTGACCGTATTTCGTAAACATAATTTTTCTCAATTAATTACAGCTATATTCACACTATAAACGTGTATTATTAAGGCATTATTAATTAAATATATGTCAAATGTAAATTTATTGTAAAAATTGATTAAATTATGGTTAAAATTGCTAGGTGTGAAAACTATTTTCTACTTATTAAAGGTTAAGTGTCAAGAGAAATAATTTATTGATTAATAAACGAATTTAATTTAAATTAACACGCTTGCAAGTCCAATAAAATAATTATGGAAATTCTCTGCTTTTTTGCTGGAGTGGCTTTAGTTTACCTAAAGTCCGGCTACCCTGTTTTATTTATTTCAATTGCCTTTCTATTGCGCGCCCCTTGGCGCATTATTTATTGGTTCTTTTTAGGCTTTTTAGTGAGCATAACTCACTATTGGTTGATAGCTGATAAGGGTATGCCAGCTATTAAAGTTATTGAACAAGCTTCTTTAGTGGGAAAAGTTATTTCTATTCCAACTATTACGGAATCAAAAATCCAATTTCAATTTCGTCTACAACAATTAAATCATAACCCTGTTAAAGCGACTATCTTGTTAAGCTGCTTTAATCAATGTCCCGCATTTAAAAGCGGCCAAATATGGCAATTGCGAGCTAAATTAAAACAGCCTGAAAATTTAGGTAATCCAGGCCATTTTCATTTTCGTGAGCGTTTATTAGCTGAACATATTCATTGGGTGGGGTATCTAAAGTCAGATCAACAACAATTATTACGAGAGGATAATGTAAATCGTGTTTTAGCTTTTCGCGAATATCTAGCTAGCAAATTAGCTATTCTTTTACCAGAAAGCCCATCTTTAGGCATTATAGAAGCTTTAACTTTAGGTTTGACGAATCATATTGATAAAGCACAGTGGGACTTATTCCGTCACACTGGTACCGCACATTTGATGGTTATTTCAGGTGCACATATTTATCTAGTTGCCACTCTTTTTTATAACTTAATTTATTGGCTTTGGCGCCAAGTTAGCTATTTATCGCTATATCGACCTGCTATGCAATCCGCAAGTTTAGGCGGTTTAATAATGGCGTTCAGTTATGCGCTATTATCAGGTTTAGGCATTCCTGCACAAAGAGCCATAACGGCTTGTGCAGTGCTAATGTTACGTTATTTTTCTAAGCGCTATTATTCAAGCTGGCAAGCTTGGCGCTATGCCTTATTTATTATTTTAATTATTGAGCCTCATGCAGTTTTACTGCCCGGTTTTTACTTATCTTTTATTGCAGTAGCTATTTTGATTACTTCTAGCCAACGTATTAGTTATCGTGGATTTAAACAAATAGTCGCTTTGCAAGGTGCTTGCTTGATAGGTTTGCTACCATTCACTCTATTTTGGTTTTCGTATGGCTCCATCAATGGTTTATTAGCCAATTTGATTGCGATTCCTGTAGTTGGCTACCTTATTGTACCTTTATCTTTATTGAGTTTAATAATAAGTCTATGGATTCCTAAGCTTTGGGTTTTATGGCCAGTTGACTCTTTAATTAAGGGGTTACTAATCTTTTTACAGTGGATAGATAAATTAACCTTTCTTAATTTAAACTTTGCGTTACTTAATTTTCCAACTTTACTTGCTTTAATCATTGCTATCGCAATTATCTTTTTGCTGCCCTTAGATAAACTGCGGATTGGCGCAGGAATTTTATTATGTGCAGGTTTATTACCTAAGTATCCCAAAGTTAACTTTAATCAGGCGCAACTTGATGTATTAGATGTGGGGCAGGGATTGGCTATTGTAGTAAGCACAGCTAAGCATGTGCTTTTATATGATACAGGTATGAAATTTTATAAAGGTAGTGATATGGCTCAAATGGCTATTATTCCTTACCTTAATACGCGTGGTATCAAAAAAATTGATAAAATTATTATTAGTCATCCTGACTTAGATCATCGAGGCGGCCTATCTAGCTTGGAAGAAAAATATGGCCAAGTCGATTTACTGGTCGATAACCCTAAATTTTATCAAAGAGGGCAGAATTGCCATAATTACCCTGCTTGGCGGTGGGATGGAATTGATTTTCGCTTTTTACCTGTTCACTTAAATACTCAGAGTAAAAATAACTCTTCTTGCGTGCTAAAAATAACAACACCTATGGGCAGTGTTTTATTAACTGGCGATATTGAAACTGCTGCTGAAGATTATTTAATCGAGCATTTTATAAAGCAATTACCCTCGGATGTTTTAGTCGTAGCTCATCATGGCAGTAAGACATCTTCATCACCGAAGTTTATTCAACTTGTAGCACCAAAGTTTGCGCTCATTTCTGCAGGTTTTGATAATCGCTATCATTTTCCACATCAACAAACGCTTGCTACGTTAGCCCAATATAAGAGTACCATTTTAAATACCATTGATTATGGTATGATCTCTATTAAATTTACTCTAAAAGAACAAAGTCTTACACCTCAATGCTATAAACAAAACTATCGTTTAAAATAGTTAATCTGGCAGTTTTTTGTTGACATTAAAATGCGCATTATGTACTATACGCGCACCAAAGCTTTGGGTGCCTTATTAATGCGTTTATCTGTAACTCTCTGTTTATCAAGTCTTCTTTATACCTCAGTATTATTTGCCGTTTCACCTAATGGTTGTGAGCAACAAAAATGTGTCGTTGTTATTGATGCAGGAAGTACCGGTTCACGTCTGCATCTTTATTCTTATGATTTAGATGCGACTAATTCACCTGTAAAGATTACTGAGCGCTATACAAAAAAAATTAAACCAGGATTTGCAAACATTGAGCCTAATGCAGCAACTGTAGATGCCTATCTTACCACTTTATTTTCTGGTACCCCAGGCCAAGCTTACCCCGTTTATTTTTATGCCACAGCAGGGATGCGTCTTCTTCCGCAAGCAAAACAACAGCAATTATATTCATTAGTTGATAGTTGGTTTCAATCAAATGCAAACTGGCAGTTGGCTGCTGCGAAAACAATTAGTGGTAATGATGAAGGCCTGTATGGTTGGCTTGCACTTAATTATCGATTAAATAAGTTAGCTAATACAGATGCAAAACCTGCAGGTTATATGGATATGGGAGGTGCATCAGTCGAAATTGCTTTCCCAGTCACCCAAGACCAAGTTACTGATACAAAAGATATTAAAAATATTGATTTATACGGACAACATTTTAAAGTGTTTGTGCATAGCTTTCTAGGCTTAGGGCAGACTGAAGTTACACATCAATTTTTAGATACCAATAGCTGCTTTATAAAAGATTATGAATTGCCAAGCGGCGAGCTAGCCCAAGGCGATGCTTATCAATGTGAAAGTGAAGTATCTGCTTTAATGAATAGCGTACATCATGTGAATAAAGCCATTCAACCTATTTTAAGCCTAAGCTCAGTTAAAGATTGGTATGTTGGTGGTGGATTAGAAGAGTTAGCTAAAAGTGCACCTTTTAATTTTGCCGATAACCATTTCTCAAGCCAAGAACTTCTCGAGCAAGGTAATTCATTAGTTTGCCAGCAGGCCTGGCCAGATTTTAGTGCGCAATATTCCAATAATGATTATTTATATGGCTATTGTCTCTTCCCAGCTTATTATTATGCTTTAATCGTTGAAGGTTATGGCATTCAACCAGGGCAAGCGCTAAATTATTTGCCTCCGGAACAAAATGTAGATTGGAGCTTAGGTGTTGTGCTTGAGCAAAAGACTTCATAAAGACACTTTTTTTATTTCATGCGCACCATCGAGAGAATTAACTATGCCTAATCAATATGTTGATATTACCAAACATGTGAAAGTGTGGTTTGCAGGTGATCCTGATGAACCATTTGGCTTTATAGATAATGAATTACGCTTAATCAGGCATTGTGAGACAAATCCCAAGCACACTATCTATTTTGTTTATGATGAAAGCAAATTATCAGAAAAAGGTAAATCAAAGTTATATAGTTTCATCAAAAAGTATCCAAGTATAAAATTAGTTGAGCTTAAGGAAATAGAATCTAATTTAAAGACTCATCAAGAAAGACAATTAATGAAGCTGGTTAAAGAGGAATTACACCAGAAATATGGTAATTTAGCAGCAGCAAAAGATATTCTTACGACCTTATCACCTATATATGAATTAGGTATTTATACAGATTTTGATGCTGAAATCGATTTTCGTCAGTTTAATCAAATAACCATGCTATTAAAAAATGGCTTGATTCCATTTGCTGTTCCAGATGATAGGCAAGGTAGAAGTTATATTGAGATAAATTGCTGGCTTTTATATTTTCCTAATTTTGAAGATCCTATTTTATTAAATATTCAGGAAGATATTATCCAACAATACAATGATGAGATAGTCGACTTACCAGATGAAATATTAGATGAACTATATTTTTGTGCAGCGCAAATTGGTATATCATTACCCAATTTTATCAGTCAATCAATTTGGGAATTACGCGAAAAGTTATTCACCTTTTGTGATGTATTAGCTGAAGCAATTGATTCTCATCGTCATTACAAGAGTTGGGGCGAGTATGGCGTTACTAAAGATGATCTAGAAGAAATAAAGCATCAATTTATTAAAAATAATATTGAATCCTTAACAGGGCCGCGTGCTTGGCTTAGAGCAATACAGAAGATGGTCTCTTTAGATTACCCGAAAGAAGATATAGCAAAATACGTAGACTATATTTATGATCAATATAAAGCTATCTACAGAGACATTTCATTATTTTCTCATCCGTTGAGAAAAGGTATAAAAGGTATGAAAATACCAATTGATAATTATGATGGTGAGTGGTTAAGAAGCAATAAACATTTAGAAAAAAATGATTTATCTTGGACTGAACAGGGTAAAAGAGTATTACTTGCAAATAAGGTAAAGCTAAAACATAGTGTCAATGTAATAGCAAGCTTCTGGAAAAAGTTAAGCCCTGATCACACTAATATAAACTCCAGTAAAAAATCTGAAGAAAATGAACTTGATAATAAGATAAATAATTTAAGAATAAATTAAAGATTAAACATCATAGATTGAGCTAGCTAAATTTGAAACTATTGTACATTGGGCTAAACGAAGTGCAGCCCAACAAGTTATGTACTATATGATTACAAATGTTAGGCTGCGCTATGCTTATCCCAACCTACGGTTGCTAATTGAAGCTGTTTACTTATTTTAAATATACCGTTCGTTCAAAGACGGCCTAGGACAAATGAAAAGGAATTTAAATGGAACCAACTCTATTTCAGGACATATTCAGTACCATTGCCTCTCCCTGGGTCATTTTCATTCGTTTAGGGATTGGATTCGTTTTCTTCCCTGAAGGCATCCAAAAATTAATTTTTCCTGAGCTTTTTGGCCGAGGTTGGTTTAAAAACCTTGGAATCCCTTATCCCAATATATTAGGTCCCTTAGTAGGTTGGTTAGAGTTAGTGTGCGGCGTATTAATTCTTCTCGGATTATTTACCCGTATTGCCTGTATTCCTCTCATTATTTTGATGATTATCGCTCTTTTAACGACAAAAATGCCTATTTGGTTTAACGGCCAATGGGGGCCATTTCAAGTACGCGAAGTAAACCGATACGGTTTCTGGAGCATGCTTCATGAAGCCAGATCAGATTGGGCCATGCTAATGGGATGTTGTTACCTATTAATAGTAGGCGCCGGCAGCTGGTCAATCGACGCTTATTTAAATTAATCAAGGAACTAGCCAAGCTTGCTCGTCAAAATACCCAAGACTATACTGTAAAAATTGCCGTTGTAGCTCAGTCAGTAGAGCGATTGACTCGTAATCAATAGGTCAGCGGTTCGATTCCGCTCAACGGCATAGACCGGTAAAGGATTTTCAAGATACATAATTGATTCCAGATAACGATAATGGGTACTTTAAAGGGTGCTTTGTACAAACTAACCTGGGTCTTCCCCAAATCTGGGACACTTTCATAACTTATAATATTTAATAAGAATGAATATTACTGTAAATGTATAATAATGTTGTACTTAAATTATATTCAAGCCGTCATAGTTTTTATCTATCTCTTAGTTTTTAAAATTAAACCCATCTTATTTTTATTGAAAATTTGTTAATTTTATGCGTAAATTTCTGCGCTTTTGAGCATCGTGTCGTTATTTTAACGTCTTTTAGGAAAAAAATAGAATTATAATTACCACAGGATTTATCTTTAATGAGAACTATACCCATTTTAAATGCATTAAAAAACACTCCCCAAATAGAGCGTTTTGTTCCTTACTTATTGGATAAAGATTTACAAGTTGAAAAAAAATTTCCTAGTGCTGAGAATCTAAGTAGCTCAGGATACAATATGGAAGATTTTGCCGCTGATAACAAGTTAGTTATGGCTTGGTTCTCTAAATTGCAACAGCAGTTTAATGAATGGCGCAATCAGCAATACTCAAAACCAGTTGCTCCCGTAAATTTAGCACCGACAGGTTCAAGAAGTTACAACGCTTCCTATACTGAATCAGATTTAGAGTGTGCTATTGTTTCAGAGAATTTTGATGATTTTCTAGATTTTTGTCGTTATCTGAATATAAAGTATGGTACTGAGCATAATTTCATTTCATTAAAAACTTTAGCTGGATTACCTTTGTTGATTATAAAAGGTCAAGCAGGTTTTTCCTGTCCAGAATTATCTAATATTTATCCTGGTAAAACGTTGCCCCAACTTGAAGTAACCTTCCGTCATCCAAATGTGCATCAAATTATTCAAGAGGCAGGAATACAATTTTTTGCTGAATTAGATTCTAAGCAATTAGAAAGTTATGTTTTTAATAAACGCTATATAGAGTTAATGCTAAAAAATACCCCAAGTGATGCTACTTTTGAAGGAGAGCCGCTTAAAAAAGTTCTAGAAGCATTTAAAGGCGCTCTTTCAGCTGCTTTAAAATGTTTACCTTCTGGTACCTTACAAGACACACCTCCTTTCAATAAAGACGTTTTTGCGAATGCTATTAAGCCAAAATCGTCGCTTAGTGAAGCAATGGCGTTAGGTATAACGTTATACAAACAACCTAATCAGAGCCCTAATAATCCAAGTCAGCTAGATGTAGTTCCAAAATTTTAAAAATTACTTATCTAGTAAAGCATCAGGTATTTTAGTTTGCTGCAAATTAAACTCTGATGCTTCATCACGTTTCAATCAATTTTTTGAATAGGGAGTAGATATGCCGCAAATAAGCTCTTTGATAAAACAAGACTTACTCACATCACAAAATCTAAACAGAGAGCTTATTTGTGCTTTAGCAACTAAATGGCCAAATGAACTTAAGCGTTTATGCCAACCTATGCAAAATTCTCCTAGTATATTACATGAGTTAGTTAATATATTAGAAGACGATTTACCCTCATCGATTTTATTACAAAATGGTTTGTTATTTGATGAAAGAGGTCAAATACAAACAAAGCCGGCCTACGATAGAAAAGACTATGTTGAGTTGAACAGGGGCTTAAGTGCAGCTGTTGCTTTGTTCTATATCTTACGAGGTGATTGTTATGAAAAATTGGTTGAAGGACAAAAGAGAGAAATCATGCTTTCAAGAGAAAGCTATCTTCAATTACATGACCAATTTAAGAGCGTATTTCTAAAAAACGAAATCTTTGATGAACAATTATTAGATACGATGTTCTATGCTGTTTTGTTCAATGACTTAGGCAAAAATATTGAGTTAAAACGCATACTTCATGACAACTATCAGGTAAAAGAGAATGATCATGATCTTATTCTGCGACATCTATTTCAAATAGAAGGATTATTAGAAGATTTTTGCCAGTTGAATCCTTCACAGCAGCGTTGCCTGCGTGCCCTGTGGCATAGCGGATTTAATCCCAGCAGCTTTGATACTTTAGAATATCCTTTAAGTATGGTTGTCCACTGGGTTATGTCTTTCACAAACATCGCCAAAGAGAATTCGAGCTTATATCTTGCAATGAAAAAAATAGAAATTTTAGCGGATATTGCTGGTGTAAATGGTAACAATGCTAAAGGCGCAGTTAATTTAACTGAACCGGTTATAAAAAAATTTAACAAAAGCTTTGTTATATTAAGTCAGTTGTTTATAGCTTATCAACAGCAACTCGATGCTGGTGAAAAAGATAATTCTTTGATTTATAAAACTTTAATAAGAAAATTAGAAGAGCTATTACTAGAACAGGCTAAAAGCTTAGGTATTACTGCCTCTGATAAGCTTCTACCTAGAACGGTCTTAGTATTACGCTTATGTAAAATGCTAGGTATAAGTGATCAAACGCAAACAGACATTGTTGATTCGGTATTAAGAAAAATAGAACAACAAAATCCTGATAACTATCAAATTTTAGAACAAGAATTTTCTTGGGTCTATAATCCTTCAAAACCCATATTATGGATGGAGTGCATTCCAAAATTCCTATGGCTTATGTCTAATGGTTCTAATTATGATCTGCTTGCAAAGGACAGTGAGCAAAATAGCGCCATACGTAAGGAGAATGGTTTATATGCTGGCCTGCTAATTGTCAGTAATATCCTTAAAAAAGTTAGGGGCGAGAACCGATACGAGGAACTTTATACGTTTGAAGGTGATGAACTTATTAGAGTCTCTCCTGAAGTTGCAAAATTAAGAGCAGAGGAGTCACCTATTGCTCTCTTAGTCGCTTATGATCTAGTGCGAACTGCTCAGCAGGCTTCTCAATTAAATTCAAATGAAAAGACAAGGCAGGAGGCAATAAAATCCCTACAGGATTTATGGAAACAAGGCATAATTATAGAGGGCAGATCTATAAAAATTGATCAAACGCTAGAAACAAAGATGATAGCCAAAACGCCTTCTTTTTTTAGTAGTTACCAAGTTCCTAAGGAGTATTTAGCGAAATATCAGCACGAATGGCTAGAATTAATATCTAGGGAAACAGATGAACATTGTACCTATTTAGCATCTGTAGGCTGGGCAGATAGAGCTAAATATTTTAAAGTTGCTCCTTTTATTTACCAAGACTTTATTGCTAAAGACATAGATATTAGTCGATTTAATTATAACATGGCTCTGCCAAATATCGTTCGCGCATTTAACCCCTCAGAAAAAAATACGTTATTTGCTAATTCAGAATCTAGCTCACAAGATCAGGAACAAGAGATCAAACGTGCTCTGGATATAAGGCTCTATCCAACCATTAGACGAATCATAGGGGAAAAAGCGACAACTGTATTCCTTGGTTCAAAGGTTGAGTTACAAGCTTATACAGAGTCAGTTAAAGAGAAGATCCTTATTGAAATTGAGGTGCCTTCATCGGTTAAATTTTATCTTGCTTTGAATAATGCTGGTGAGCTTAAAGTTTATATTTCAAATTTAGTAAGCCATGAAAATTTAATTCAGCAATTGATTACATTAAAAATAGCCGGTATTGATCTTCAAAAAATACCCATTCTTGGTAATACTGAGCAATATAAATTAATCTGTAAAGAGGATTTATTAGCTTTTGAAAAACAAGCGTCTACTTATTTAGCAAAGAAAAATATTCTAATTATTGCCGGTTGTTCTCTTGAAGATACGGTAAGTTCATCATTAGAGCAAATGTTTAATGGCAAAATAAGTAAGAATAAATTTTCAGGCCATCTTGTCTCACTGTCTTATATTCAAAGTCAGCATGCTCCCCATGTAGGATTTATTGTTTTAAATTTAAATTATGGTGAAATTTGTGAAGAGCAAATTTCGATAATTTTAGAAAAGTTTAACTGTATTGGTGTTTTTAGTGGTAGTGCAGCAGGGTATATTCCGAAAGTATCTGCAGAGAAATTACCAGAAATTGGCGATAGAATAGCCATTCGTTCGGCAAAACATTATTCTGGCGAACTTGTTAAACTTGATGAAAACAATACTAACTTACATTTACATGTCCCAACGATATTTGTTGAAACATTTAATTGGTTAAAAGAGGCAAAAGACTTAAAGGCAAGTACTGTAGATGTTGAAACCTTTTATATCCTAAGAGCCGTTCAGAGATATAAACAAGCTAATCCTCTTGCAAAATTACATACTGATATCGGTGTTTTTATCTCTGACTATGTAGGCGAAAAACCTTTAAGAAGCTACCATAATGTTTTTGCTCAGTATCCTTTAATATTACAAAATTTTGTAGAGCAGGTTCTAATAGCCAATATAACTTCATCATATAATAATAATCGTAGCTCTATCCCAACTTTTGCAAATCAATATTTTGCTATTGAACCTGAAGCGATAATGATTAATCAGTCTATGAGAAGGGAAGCTGTTGTTGATAGTATTGGTAAATTTTGGGATAAATCAGAGTTTTCTAAGCGAGTACATACTCCCGTTACAATCGGTACAGTGAAGAATCAAGAACGTTTCGCAAAACCTGAGGTACCAAGATGTCTTCATTTACCTATAAAATTACCTGGTAGTGATATTAGGATACCAATAGAATATCAACATTTTGCAGACGAACTACAACAAATTTTCAATTTTGAAGCCTCTCTAAATAAGGGATGGAATGATTTATATGCGTATTTAACAGTTGATCAAGGCTTTGTACCTCGCTCTAATTCTCAAAGAGTGCCAGGCCCACATGTTGATGGGATCCCAAGAGATAGAGAGAACCCAGAAGCACAATTAATAGATCATGCTTATCTTGTGACGGATTCAATTCCTACCATGTTCTATACACAACAATTTGATATGACTCCCTATGATCCTAAAATACATCATTTCTTTGCCATTTTCAGAGCATTAGCTGATGAATCTAGAACGATAACGGTTAAGCCGTTCGAGATCGCACTTATGAATGCGTATTCAGTGCATACTCCAACCCAAACCTTAGAAGATGTTAATCGAACCTTTATCCGCTTAGAGTTTTCAACCCTTAAATTTGATCGTTTAGGTAATTCAATTAATCCACATTTTGTAAATGATAGTCGCTTTCCAGATTATCCCTTTAACTACATACCGAGACCTATTCCTAGTCATTTATTTATTACGCCAGATGTTTATCTTAATAAACCGATTACGAATGAAGATTATTCTCATGAATCAATTGATAGTTTTGGCCGCGCAAATCTTCGTGCCATTTTTATACAGAGCGACAAATTTAAGTTTAAATATAGTGATTATAAGAATTTAGATCTTATTGCTAAAAACATTATGAATGAAGAAATGAGCGGTATTATTATAACTTATCACGGGATTCCACATGCCTTTTGCCTTTATAAAATTGAGAATAAAACGGTTAAATTAGATACGTTATTTACACTGATGAGCGGTAAAGGACAAGAACTGATGATTTATGAAATGAAGATCTTAAAAAAGTTTGCGGATAGACTTTCAATTCAGGCTGGTTTAGAGGAGGGAGCTATACCTGTAACCATCAATGTTAACGAAAATAATAATGACATGTTGCGATATTTTCTACGTGCAGCAAGACTTGCAAAAATTGAGGTAAATATTGAAAGACTAGTATCTGAGCCATTAGTTGAGAATAATCTATCTATAAGCATAAATTAATAACAAGGTAAGTATTATTGAATAGTAAATACATGTATTAATAAAAAAGCCCCTATGAGGGGCTTAATACCTTGAAAAAACATGTATTTCACCATTCGCTTCAACCGAATAATAATCACTAAGAAACAGATCACGCGCAAACGCTTCGCAATCAAAGTAACTTATTAAATTATCTGGTATCGCATGGCTATAGCACTCTTCCAAAATATGCCAGGCAAAATCAACTTCTGAATCATAAGCGCCAAGATAGCACTCATTCATCATAAGAACTGCTTCCTCAAAGCCAACATCGACAATAAGGGCTTGGCCTAGTTTGCTGTATGTTGCAATGAAGTCTGCATATCGAGAGATGGTTTTTATGTCTTCATATTCACTAAGATGGATGTTGCCGAATCCTTCGTAATCATGAAGTGCATAGTCACCAGCTTCCTCAACAGTACTTTTAGCTAACATCGTTTGGATTTCATCACTAATCTCATCAGCATGTTGATTAGCATTAATCCAAGCTCCGTGTAAAATGCCATGGTTGTAAGAGGCCAGGCATGCAACATAAATACTTGGGGTAAGCATCTTGCATTCTCCTTAATTAAATAGATTAATAAACAAACTTATATCCCTTAAATGATGAATAGCTAAAAGGGGACATCTACTGTATTGTCTTGCAACATGTCTCGCAGGTTAGCAATGTGACTGTCAGCAACATTTGTTGGAGCTTGATTAGCCTTTTCTTGCCCTAAACACTGTATATTACTCACCACAATACTAATAGAGTGGCGGTTATTGCCATCTTCATCAGTCCATGGATTTGAGCGAAGCTTGCCTTCAACAAAGACTAAACTTCCTTTCTTTAAATAGTCAGTGACTTTAGTTAAAGAGCCAAAGAAGACCAGCTGATGCCATTCAACTCGCGTATGCCGTTCTTCCTTGATTTTGAATGACTCATTTGTCGCTAACGTAGCCGTAACTAATGACTGACCACTCTTACAAGTGATAGTTTTTGGTTCCGTACCTAAATGACCAATAAGTTGAATTTTATTTAAAAAAGCAGTCATCGTGTTCTCCTAGTTGTTTTTAAGTAAAAGCACCACAGGAAAACTTCCGCATCAGCAGTAGTTTTTCTGTGATGCGGAAAGACAGTTAAATTCAATCAGTGGTAAGCAGGTACATGTTGCTTAAAATCAGCAAGGATGAGCTCAACTTGTTGAATGTCATTTAAAGTCCATTGTTCACGAAACTGACGCAAAGCATTTAAACAATAAACTAATTCAGCAAGTAAGTGCTCAATGTCTCGTTCTACAGCGTTTTTAAATTGCATGATCTCTCCTTTGAACCAAAGAGACTGATATCCCACAGGGAATAGTTCAATCCCTATGAATTATGCATAGAAAAATATCACCGATTCGTCGGTTGATTTTGCCTAGTTATTAATGAAAGTAGGCGTAAGCCTTCCTCGAGTGTAAGTACTGAAACTTAATCCATGAATTAAATCTAATAAAACATCAGATTTAATGGTTTCCCGACTAAACGTTCTGCCATAGGATTAGGGAAGAAGATGGCATTTACAGGACTAGAAATCTAGTTTCGCCAGAATTTCACTGGCTCGTCAGCTGTGTTTATATTGATTCTAACAAACCAAAAATTAAAATCAATAAGGATAATATAGATGGGTTTATATAAACACTTTGCTATTGATAAATTTATAAAAACCTGAGCAATATAGTTGTTAAATACAGTAACACATACCTTAAATTTACAGCTACTAAATTACTTTCAATTTCATTCTAATTATTAGGTAGCTGTAAATTTAAGAAGGACTTGTTACACTATTTTTCATTAAAGATTGGAAGGTGTTGCTATGTCATTACCAAAAAAAATCTTTAGTATTATCCTCCTTTTATTGGTTTCAGCTTTGGCTGTCAGTCAGCTTATAAAAAACTTTGGACAAGCTAAAAAGAATGCACGGATTATCTTTGCATTTCATCGAGAGACGCTTTATTGTCGCTGCCGTTTTGATGCTCGCCTTCAAGTAGATTTAAAGAGTTGTAATATGCAATCAGCAGCTAAGTTTAAGCGAGCAAGACGAGTTGAATGGGAGCATATGATGCCTGCTGAAAATTTTGGAAATCAGTTTGCATGTTGGCGCGAACCACTTTGTAAAAAAAGAAATGGCAAGCAATATAGAGGTCGTGCCTGCTGCGAACGTATTGATCCAAAGTTTAGACAAGCTGAGGCTGAGCTTTATAATTTATGGCCTGCTGTAGGCTTAGTTAATCAAGCGCGCTCAAATTATCGTTATAGTAAGTTAAACCCACATACAACGTTTTATGGATGTCCTATTACCATAGATTCTGCTACTCGACGTGTAGAGCCAGCTGACTATGCGAAAGGGATTGTAGCTAGAGCAAATTTATTTATGTCATATAAATATGGTATTCATTTAAGTGAAGCACAACGTACGCTATTTTTAATGTGGGATACACAATTCCCCCCTAGTAATATAGAGAAGCAATGGGCTCAAAAAGTTGCAGAAGTTGAAGGCTACGACAATCCCTATATAGTTGTTCGAGAAAATGATTATTTAAATTTAATTAATAAACTAAAATCTTTTTTTAACGAAAAAGATGATTTCTTAATTGATATACTTCGAGCTTATTTTAAGTAGTATCCTTTTATTCCATGTATCAAATAGGTCCTATAAGAAAGAAAAATACGAAATATTTACTACATAAAAACATATAGGTTTAGCAATAAATTAAATCCCTTATAGCTTATTATTTAACCACAATAAATTTTAGTAATAGCCAGTCTTGAATGGCCTAATTCCCGGCTAATAATTTCACGCGCTTTTATATCAAGCTTCTTTTCATAACTATTAAGTAATTTACTTGGTTTACCACCTTGAATAGGACAAATTAAGCCAAATCTTTTACTGTCAAATTCTTTAGTTAATTCATGATAACGTTGCTGCGCATATGCATGCCTTAATCCATGACATTTACTAACTCCCATTTTTTTCGTTTCAAGTTGATAATGACTTAAGTGCTGCTTATAACTTCTATTTTGAGGTATTAAAGATTGACCTGCTGGAACTAGTTGTGACGCTCTAATAAGCCATTGGCGCTGCTCATTATTGATAATCCGCAATGTGCGGCCAATGCCACCTTTAGTCCAGCTAGGTTTAATTTTGAGAGTATTACCGAGCCATGCTTCACTAACTATAAGCTTCATTGATTCCTCTCGTCGGAGTCCAAATAGGCGTTGTGCTTCTAGTGATAATCGAATTAAGGGGTCATTACATCTATTAAAATCAACTTGATGAATGGCTTTGTTTAGAGTTGGCGCATAGCTACGTCGATTAATTTGATAAGCCTCATTAGTGGGTTTCACTAATTGTGGTTTATTAAGTAGTAGCGAAACCTTGCGTAGCTTTGCCATGTAGTTTTTTATGGTACCAGTATTCTTTTTTTGTTTTTTCCAGTGTTCTACTAAAACAAAAATATGCTTAGACTTTAAGCCATTAATATGACCTAATTTATAGCCGAGCTCATGTAAATCCTTCACACAACGATTTAATATATGGCGCATGTCTGCTTTGCTAGCAAAGGAATAGCCTCTGATATCTTTTAAGCATTCATTAACTGAATAACATGCATTTTTAAGCTTTGATTTACTCATTTAAGTACAACCATAAGGTATTGGGTGATTTAATACCCATTTCATCGCGTATAATCCAATTGGTTTGATAGCATCCAAGCACTGGTGATAAATTCTTTTTTAATTGTTGTGCATAGAGATAGCGATAAGTTTTATTGGATGATAGCTTGTGTGCACTTAAAGCGCTTCGCCATAGAACACGGATGGCTTCATAGGGAAGGCTGTTTACTAAGTTTCTATTACCTTGAGTAAATTGAATTAATTCCTCAACTATTTGCTTTTGTTGGTCATAGCGTATAGGGATAATTCTATCTAAGGAGTTAAAGGCTATTTCACGAGTTATCCAAAGGGTATGTTCTTGAATATGAATATCAGGAATCAGTGAAATTGCTTCGCGAAAAGTTAAGCCAAATTGAGTTTGCAATCCCATAATTAATCGTGGCATAGGATCAATAATATTGATCCAAAAATCTTCAGAAACTTGCTTCTTTCTTTTACCGCTATATGATCGTGTTAAGCCAAGTGATTTATTGTCGAACTTTTCTATATGATGTCCTATGTTGCTCAGAAAAATGCGAATAGTAGTCATATAATCCATCATGGTCGCAGGTTTAATTTTCTCTTTTTTCCAATGTATTATTAAATAGTGGATGTGGTCATGGTTTAGAGATAACCAAGAGCAAGGGACAATACCTAGTTTAAATAAATCATTTATCATCTTATGGATGACAAAAGTACGATGTTTTTTATCCTTGATACTGCCTCGATTATCCAATTGTAAATATCGGTTAGCAGCTTGTCTCAAAGATTGTTTACGCATTATTAATATCTCTAAAATACTTGCCCTGATTTTGTTTAGTGTTGGTCGAGCGGCTCACTCAAAAGGTGATACCCAGCTATTGCTGCAAGGCTCAAGTTAGGGGCAAATCAATCGTTTTAAAGCAAACGATATAGCCAAGATACAACAAGTTTTTTGTTGTTTTCCTCCTTTGTTTTAAACATTTTTAGATAGGCAAAGCAATATCGCCCAGAAGCTAGGTCATAACGATAAATTGTAATGACAGTAAATTTTGAAGAAATTTACGCTGCCAGTTGGCAGGTATCCATGAGGGTTTCCCGACTTAAACGTCCAGCCACAAGGTTAGGGAGCAGGGTGGCTTTGCACAAGACCTTAAAGGTTTCGCCTGAACTTCCCAGGCTCTTCAGTTGTGCTTAATAGAAATTTATCAAAATAGATATTATTGGACAATGGTTTTACAAAAGAATTTTATCCTATCGGATTCGGTCCGATAGGATAAAATAATATAATTTATTGATTATAAATCAGAAATTTAATAATTGTATTCTGCGTCACTGCCACTTTTGCCTTAAAAGTACCCACAACTTAAAAAATTTTCCGCAGTGACGCTGATATTATAAAAAATAATCAATTTTCAAATACTATTTTAGTAAAATTATTTTTATTTATTATTTTAAGGGTTCAAGTTCGCTTTCTAAGAAATTAGAAAGATAATAACATCTCTTTCAACAATAAGAGGGAGTTGTTTCTAATGGTTCATCATGAGTGGATTTCTAAAGAATTTGACGACATCTGTCTGGGTGATAAGCGATTAAATAAAAGATTAAAGACAGTAGCAACCCAGTTCTTCCTGAATGCAGAAAGCACGATCCCGTCGGCTTGTGAAGGCTGGTCTGGTGCAAAAGCCTGTTATCGATTTTTTAAAAACCCTAAAGTCAATGCTAGAAAAATATTGGAAACGCACCGTCAAAAGAGTCTTCAGAGAATTGGAGAAACAGAAACGGTACTTATCGTACAAGATACAACTTTTATTGATTATAGCACCCATTATCAAACCAAAGGATTAGGCGGAATAAGTAAAGATTCCAAAGGATTAATCATGCATTCATCTTTAGCTCTCTCAGAGGATGGAATTCCCGTGGGATTTTTAGGCCAAAAAATTTTTGCTAGGCCTTTTGTCGAAGGATTAAAAAAAAGAAATCGCCATGCCACACCGATCCAAGATAAAGAAAGCTATCGGTGGCTAGAGTCTTTTCACGATTCTATTGAAGGATTTTCCAATACGCAGAGACTGGTTACTATCACAGATAGGGAGGGTGATATGTACGAATTGATGCTTGAAATAGACAAGAAAGACAGCAATTTCTTGATACGCATCCGTCAAGATAGAGCAATCAATCAAAGGTTTAAGAGATCACCCGTTCAACAAAGAATGTGGAATTATATGTCTCAACAAACGCCAGTAGGTTACTTTAAAACGGAAATACAATATGTGAATAAGCATGTGAATAGATGGAGAGAAGTGGAATTAAGCGTTAAGATAGGTAGCTTTACTATACAAGCGCCACAACAAAGTAGAAATAGAGTGCTCAATGCCCCTCGCCCCATTAAGGTGTATGCTATTTATGTTCAAGAGATAAATCCGCAGAAGGGTGAAAACCCTATTGAGTGGATGTTACTCACTAATTTAAGTACGATCGATTTTGAAACTGCTTTGGTTAGAATTAGATGGTATAAATACAGATGGCTCATCGAGCTTTTTCATAAAATTCTTAAATCTGGTTATCAGGTAGAAAGCTGTCGATTATCAGAAGCAGAAAGACTGATTCGTTATTTAACTGTGATGTCTATTATTTCTTTCCGAATTCTTTCCATTACTTATTTACAGAAATATCAAGATTCGGTTAAGGCAGATGTTATATTTACGCCAGATGAATTAGTCATTTTATCTCTGTGGTCAAATAGATTAGGTAAAAATATATCCTCTCCTTTAAGTTTAGTTACAGCAGTTAAAATATTAGCCCAAAAAGGTGGTTTCTTTAATCGAAAATCAGATGAGACCCCTGGTTTCATAACTATTTGGAGGGGACTGAGAAAACTTGCTGAATGCATAGATTCTTGTCACATGATCATAGAAAATTTACCTATCGCACGCGTCACTGCGGAAAATTTTTTAAGTTGTGGGTACTTTTAAGCACTTTTGCGCAGTGACGCAGAATCTTTTGAAGTTGGCTAAAATAAAAAGTAATTGGATTTTATTAATGGATTATAAAAGATGGGTAGTAAATTAAAGCAAGGAATTATACCAGTACTAGCGTTATCGGCCTCACAAGCTAAAAAATATTTTTTGAAAGCAAAAAGTTATTGTAACTTTGATATACCTAATTATATAAACTTTGAACCTTTATTAAGAGAAGTTGAAAAACAGCTTAAAAATAGAAAGTTATCTGATTTTTATAATGGAGCAAAACCAAGAGATTTTGAAAATGTTAACCATAAGATTTTAAATAATAAAGATGGTAAATACTCTTGGAGACCATTTCAGCTAATACATCCAGCACTATATGTCGACTTAGTAAAATTAATCACTGAAAGTCAAAATTGGCAACTTATTCAGGCAAGATTCCAGAAATTTTCTTCTGACGAGCATATTCACTGTTTAAGTATCCCGTTTCGCTCCAATTTAGGTACTTCTAATAAGTCAGAACAAGTAGCAAATTGGTGGATTGCAGTTGAGCAAAAATCGCTAGAGTTAGCATTAGATTTTCAATATATAATACAGACAGATATCAATGAGTGTTATAGCTCAATTTATACTCATTCAATAGCATGGGCAATTCATGGCAAAACTGACGCTAAAAGCAAACAAAAAGATAAGGCATTGCTAGGAAATAAAATAGATAATCTTCTACAAGATATGCACCATGGGCAAACTAATGGAATCCCTCAAGGGTCTGCTTTAATGGATTTTATAGCAGAAATTGTCCTAGGGTATGCCGATGAACTGTTAATTGAAAAGTTAAAAAGTATTGAGTCTCAAAATGATTTTTTAGGCGAATATCTCATACTAAGATATAGAGACGATTACAGAATTTTTGTAAATAGTCCAATAACAGGTGATGTAATAATTAAATATCTTTGTGAGGTGTTATCTAATTTAAGTTTAAAATTGAACCCGGGAAAAACTTCTGTTAGTTATGATATTATAACTGAGTCAATTAAATCGGATAAATTATTTTGGATGAATAGTAAGCATTATGATAAAAATCTTCAAAAGCATTTACTAATTATTCATTCTTTATCCAAAAAATTTCCTAATTCCGGAAGCCTAATAACAGCCTTAAAACAATACTATGAAAGGCTCTTCAAAATAAAAATTGGCTTGGGGAATGTGAAGGTATTACTAGGGATTACTGTTGATATCGCACAAAAAAATCCTCGCTCCTATCCAGAATGTGCAGCGATTATAAGTTGCTTGATTTCTAATATTAAATATAAGAAACAGAAAAGTGAACTGATAAATAAAATTCATAGAAAATTTGAAATGACCCCTAATACAGGGCATTTAGAGATTTGGCTACAAAGGGTATCCCTGCGTTTTTATAAAGAATTTAAATATGAAGAGAGTATTTGTAAAAAAGTTATGGGTAAAAAAATCAACATTTGGAATTGTGATTGGTTAAGCACTAAATTATCTAGGTTAATAAATGAGTTTGATATAGTTGATCAAGAAGTTCTAAATAATCTTCCTGATATAATTAGGGCGAATGAAGTTGAACTATTTCATACTAGACAGGATTATTAAAAAGGATTTGATATGGCTAATAGAATTTTATTAACCGGTGCTGGGTTTACTCATAATTTTGGGGCCCCTTTAGCTAAGGATATGGCTACACATATATTTAATTCTTTAAATTATCCTGAAGAAAAGAATATTAAAAAAATTTTAAGTGAAAAAGCATATGACTATGAAAGCGCATATCAGACTATTATCTCGGAAGAGTTTTCATCAGAAGAACAATTAGCTATGAAAACAGCATTAATTGAAGCTTACAACTATTTAGATAAAATTATCAATAAAATAGGTAATGACTATATCCATACTATATATTCTATTGAAAATGAATTAATTAAAAATCTACAAGTTAATCGTAAAGGTTCAGGTTTTATTTTTACTTTAAACCAGGATTTAATTATAGAAAGAAAATTTAGGCGTAGTGGTGGTATTACATATACCCTTCCTGCTGCAAAAACACAATTTTTAAATAACAATAATATCACGGAAGATTTTGAAAATAGTTTATATTCACAAAATAATAATTTACAGCAAATTGAAGAAGAAAAAAAACAATTTATTACTAAATTAGATAAAATTAGAAAGGGAACTAATCATACCAATTTAATTGCCTATGTAAAGCTCCATGGCTCAATGGATTGGCTTTCAGATGAGAATAATCAACTAATGATCGTTGGTGGTAATAAAGCCGAATATATAGATAAGTTCCCCTTACTTAAATGGTATTATGAATTATTTAAAATTGAGATAAAGAAAACTGGCGCAAGATTACTTATCATTGGGTATAGTTTTATAGACGAGCATATAAACTTAGCCATAAAAGAGGCAATTGAGAAGAATGACCTTAAACTTTATATAATAAATCCTACTAAACAAACAGATTTTGAAAAAGAGTTAAGCAATAAAAAATATGGGAAGGAAATTTTAGACGCTATAAAAGGTTATTATCCTTATGAGCTAAGTGTGATTTTCCCAAACGATCCATGCGATCCAATAACAGCTCAATGGCTTAATATTAAAGAACAATTTTTTAATTAATCATTCTAGTTGAATAACTGCATTTCGGCTCTACGCCCTTTAAGGAAGCTATTTAATCTAAGTTAATTTACGCTGTAATCTGTCTACATGAAAATTCTGAATTTCGCTGATAAATTCTAATTAGAAGTGCTTGGTTCTAATAGTGGCAAGAGGTAGAGTCGAGCCACTGACGCAAGGATTTTAAATCCTCAGGCTCAATCTTCAATACTTGATTATTAAAAATCTTCTGCGGGATTTCTCTATAAATTTCGTAATGTGGCGTATGGTGTCCTCCTTAAATATGATTTCCAAAAGGAATATTTATTGTGAATTTTAGTATATTACACATATAAGTTAATTAAATAACATAGAATGAATGAAAAAATAAATTATTAAAGTTAAGCAGGTTGACTACTATCATTAATGAGTCTTAGCCAAAGAAAAGGATTAACTGGTGTTTTAAAATGCCTTGAAGCAATTATTGATAAAATAATACTATGTGGCTCTTGCCAGTCTGTTTCTAATTGATCACTTTTCTGTGAGAAGCTTAATAATGATTCAATTCTTTGTTTTAGTTCTGATAGATCCTTAGGTAAATAGATAGGCACTTCAGAAACCCCATAATCATTACCAGTATAGCCTAATGATAA